>UQCL01000040.1 GCA_900539505.1 uncultured Campylobacter sp.
TATTTACATATTTTTTAGGGCACAATAAATTTTTTATTAAACTCAAATTTAACTTTAAAAATTTGGTACTAAATATTTGCTCGATAGTTATACCGATGGATTATATAATAAAAGAGGATTTTGAAAAATTAAAAATTTTAATGAGCGATAAAAATATTGAATACAGGGATTTTATCTAAACCGAAGCAGTCTTAAAACTAAATACTCAATCGAGTCAAGCAGAATATTTCGGGCGGCGCAAACCGCCCGAAATGTAACCCGAAGTACCGCGCTAAGTCCTTACTGCTCGTAAAAGCCGCTCGGTTTGGAGATCGTGTCGATGTAGATGTTTTTTGTCTGGGTGTAGTGATCCAGGATCATCTTGTGCGTTTCGCGACCGATGCCCGATTCTTTGTAGCCGCCAAACGGTGCGCCGGCGTGGATCTGGTTGTAGGTATTGACCCACACGCGACCCGTCTCAAGCAGGCGTGCGACCGTGAGCGCCTTTGCGATGTCGCGCGTAAATACGGCGCCGCCTAGTCCGTAGAGGCTATCGTTTGCCATGCGGACGAGCTCGTCTTGATCTTTAAATTTAATCACGACGCCCACAGGACCGAAGATCTCCTCCTGCGCCACGCGCATGTCGTTGCGCACGTCCACGAGTAGCGTAGGCTCGACGAAAGCCTCTCCCGCGCTATGTCGCTTGCCGCCCACGGCGATCTTAGCGCCCTCCTCTACGCCGATTTTTACGTACTCTAAAATTTTATCGGCTTGCTTTTTGTTGATCTGGCATCCCATCTGAGTATTCGGATCGAGTGGATCGCCCACCTTGATGCGCTTAAATTTTTCCACGAGCGCCGGTACGAATTTATCGTAGATGCCCTCCTGCACGAAGATCCTACTTCCCGCGCAGCAGACTTGACCTTGGTTGAAAAGGATCCCCAGCTGCACGCCGTCGATCGCAACGTCGAAGTCGCAATCGTCAAAGATGATATTCGCGCTCTTGCCGCCGAGCTCAAGCGTAGCAGGGATGATCTTTTGCGCCGCGGCTAGCGCGATGCCTCTGCCGACCTCGGTAGAGCCGGTGAATGCGAGCTTATCGAGCCCTTTGTGAGTGCGGACGAACTCGCCTGCTTTGCTTCCTTTGCCGGTTACGACGTTGATGACGCCTTTTGGAAGCAGCGGCGCGATTAGGCGGATGAACTCCAAAATGCTAAGGCTGGTCTCGGAGCTTGGCTTAAATACGCACGTATCGCCTGCGGCAAGTAACGGAGCGAGCTTCCACGCGCCCATCAAAAACGGGAAATTCCACGGCACGATCTGTCCTACTACGCCGATCGGCTCGCGCAAAACGACGGATAGATAGCGCTCTTTTAGCATATTGGCGCTGCCCTCCTCGCCCAAGATCACGCCCGCAAAATAGCGGAAATGCTCGATCGACCACGCTACGTCGACCGCGCGCGTCTCGCGGATCGGCTTGCCGTTGTCGATAGTCTCTACGGTCGCGATAAACTCGGCGTTTTGCTCTAAGACGTCGGCGATCTTATTTAGCAGCGCGCTGCGCTCATAAACGCTAGTGCGGCGAAAGCTCTCAAACGCCTTGCGCGCCGCGGCGACCGCTCTATCGACGTCCGCCTTGCTAGCATCTGCGATCTTTGAAATTTTCTCGCCAGTAGCGGGATTAAAAACGTCTAGGCTCACGCCGCCTTCGGCACCCACAAACTCGCCGTCGATGAAAAGCTTATAGCTTGGTTGGATTGTAGCCATGCTTACTCCTTTGTGAAATATGACATTCGCTATTATATATCCACGGCGGTTAATGCGGCATAAATTTCGGAGCGAAAATCGGTTAAAATTTCGTAGTGTGTAAATTTAAGAAGTACCGCGGCGCGGGCGAAATTTTAAAATTTGATCTGCGTGCGCGACAGCGGAGGTTTTGAGGAGTTTTGAAGCGGCGCGAAATTTAAGCCGGCGCAAGCGGCGAAATTTCAAAAGGTAACGTTTATGAAACGAGAGCGGGAATTTGGCTACGTGGAATTTTAGAATTTCGCTCCGATAAAATTTTAAAATTTGGCTCCGCCTGGATTTTGAATTCGGCTTCGTTAAAATTTTAAAATTTTGCGAGGTAAAATTTTAGAAACATTTTCCGAAATAAATTTCTAAAACTATCTTTTGCAGAGCGGGCGGGCGGTTTAAATTTACGGCGCGCGACGATCGAGTCCGCACCCGCAGCCCGAAAGGAAGCCTCCGATAAAATTTTAAAATTTTACGGGATTAAATTTCTAAAGCATTTTTTGAGATGGAATTTCTACAACTATCTTTCGCGCAAACTTTGCAAGCCCATAACGCTCACCCGTTAAGCTCGCTTGAGCAGCGCCCGAGTAGGATGAAAGCACGGCGCCTAAAGACGCGGCATTACAATCAATCTCAGGCATTTTGTAAAAGCATATACGAGCAGCACAACTACTCTCGCGTGCAACCGCTCAGGTGCAGGACGAGGCATAACCGCCAGTGTGTGCAGCTTAGATGCAGAGGGCAACCACTCGTGCATGGTTTAGGCATAGCAGACGCAACCGCTCCACCCGTAATTTGCAGTTCGTTTAAGCGTAAACGGCATCTGTTCGGGCACAAAGAGCGAGCTTGTGCACACGGCTCAGACCTATAAATAGCTCCGCTCATAGTTGCTCACGATAGAGGTCAAGAGAGATAGGGAGCGCGATCCGAGCTACGACGAGCTTTTCGGGCACGACGCCGCCAAGAAATATAAAGAGGAAAGCAGCCGCACTCTCCCACTCGAGCTCGTTCAAGCCGAAAAGTTGGAACTGCGTACGAAGTCTCCGTCCCCACAAAAGCTATGCTCGGGGCTTTTCTAGCCGAGAGATCAAACCGCTTAAAATTTTAAAATTTGGGCTCGAAAAAGGTCTCTTCGTGGATGTTGGCAAAGGCGGCTTGCAGGCTGATAAAAAACCTCGGATGAGTCTTTTCGTACTGCGCCAAAAGCTCCTTCGTAGCGGCGCGCGCGGTGGGTTCCTTGCCGCCGTATTGCTTCGCGGGGCAGACCTCCTCCTCGCGCATGATCGGAAGCTCGTTATCTCTAGCACAGGCGGCGATTTGGCGCTCGCGCGCAAGAATGAACGGACGGATAATCACAAGCCCGTTTTCGGCGACGTAGCGCGGAGCTAGGGTGCGAAGCGCGCCGTTGAAGGTGAAATTCATAAAAAAGCTCTCCGCGGCGTCGTCGAGGTGGTGGGCGATGGCGATCTTATTAAAGCCGTGCTCAAGCGCGTAGGAGTAGATGTATCCGCGCCTCATACGCGAGCAAAAGCTGCAAAACGTGGTGTTTGCGCGGATCTTTTCCTTGCCAAATTCAAAAATTTTAGTATCGATTATCTCGTAGGGGATCTCGTGCTCTTTAAAATGGGCGCTTATCTCGCGCAGGTCCTCGCCGATACCGTAGGTGACGGTAACGGCTTGAAACTCCCAATCTAGCGGGCTTACGCTTTGGAAGTGCTTCAGCACGTGAGCCAAGCTCATGCTGTCCTTGCCGCCGCTAAGAGCTAGTAAAATTTTATCGCCGCGCTCGAACATCTGGTATTTGGCGTTGGTTTGTCCTACCAGGCGCAGTAACTTTTTGGAGAGATTTATCATAACCTTTCGATCATTTTTAAGACGAAATTCGCGCTCGTCTGCGCGCTTTTTACCATAAACTCGTCAAAATCGAACTCCGCTTTGTGTCCCGCCTCATCGCTTATCGCGCGCAGCACGCAAAACGGCACGCCCAGCGCGTCGCACACCTGCGCCACGCTCGCTCCCTCCATCTCGACCGCGCTCGCATCAAACGTCCGCTCGATCCAGCTCTTGCGCTCCTCATCGCCCACGAACTGATCGCCGCTAGCGATGACGCCCGATTTTAGCGTGATGCCTAGCTGCTCGGCGACGCTTTGCGCGATGGAGTTTAGCTTCGCGTCGGTTTGGACTGAAATTTTGTTTCCCGGCACAAATCCGTGCGGATGCCCAAACGCCGTGATGTCCAGATCGTGCTGCACGAGCGAGGTAGCGTATAAAATTTCGCCGATTTTAATGCCGCACTTCAAAGCTCCCGCGACACCCGTAAAAATGAGCGCGCGCGCGCCGAATCTCTCGATCATGACCGTAGCGGTCAGGGCGGAATTTACCTTGCCGATCTTCGAATACGCGATCACGAGATCGTGGCCGTTAAGCTTAGCGGCGTAGAATTTATTATTCGCATGCTCCACAGCCTCCACACTCACGCCCCGCTCGCGCAGCGCAGATAGCAGCGGCTCGATCTCTTCGGGCATGGCGCCTAAAATCGCTACTTTCATCCATTCTCCTTTGCAAATTTCAGAAACTCATCTAAGCTCGCAAGATCCGTGATGCTGAAGGTCGGCTTCTGCGTGATCTTTTTGTTTATCCCTTTTAAAACCGCCGCGCCGAACTCGACGAAGCAGTCTACCTCGCCCTCGTAATTTTTGATGCTTTGTTTGTAAAGCACGGGGCTGATAAGCTGGGCTTTAAGCAGCTCCAGCGCTTCGGATTTTGCCCTGTATGCTCGCGCGGTGGCATTAGCGACGACGGGAGCGAAGTTCTCTTTTAGCGCGGGGCGTAAAAATTCCAAAAGCTCGTCGCTAGCACTCCCTAGCATCGGACAATGGCTCGCGACGCTCATATTCAGTAGCATTGCGCGCTTTGCGCCCGCGGCTTTAAACTCGCCCTCGAGTGCCGCGAGATCATCTTTTTTGCCCGCAACTACGATCTGCCCGTCGCAGTTATAATTCGCCGCCCATATCTGCTTACCGGCATTAGCCGCATCCAAGCAAATTTTCTCGACCGCCTCGTCGGCAAGAGCCAAGATCACCATCATTCCGGCGCATTTGCCCTCGCAGGCGCTCTGCATGAGCCTGCCGCGAATATTTACTAGCTTTAACATCTGCTTCGGCTCTATGCCTCCCGCAGCGCTTAGCGCGCTAAACTCGCCCAGCGAATGTCCGAGCAAAAACTGCGGAGCGATGTTAAGCTTTTCTTGATCCAGCTTTTCTTGCAGCGCCGCAAGCGCCATCATGGAATTTAATGCAATCGCAGGCTGCGTAAATTCCGAAACGTCAAGTTTGTCGTTAGGCTCAAACAGTAAATTTTTAAAATCGATACCGGTAAAACTTGAAGCCTCATCCAAAAGCGCGCGCGCAGAGGTGGAGTTTTCATAAAACTCCCTGCCCATGCCTACGCTTTGGCAGCCCTGTCCGGGGAAGATAAAAGCAAATTTCATAAAAAATCCTAATGTTCGTGGTGGTGCCCGCCGCAGCACTCGTGATCTTTTCCGTGATCGTGACCCCCGCAGCATTCATGGCCGTCTGCATGCCCATGACCTCCGCAACACTCGTGCCCCTCGTGGTGATGGTTGTGTCCGCAGCCGCAGCTGTGCGCGCCCTCCGGCTGTCCGGTAAGAATTTCGTCCGCCGTCGCTTCGCGGTTCTCGACGATCTTTATATTAAATTCCAGCTCCTTGCCCGCAAACGGGTGGTTAAAGTCGATAGTGACATCCTGCTCGCCGATAGCTTTGACGCTCACGCGGGTAGTCGCGCCGTCCTCCGCCTGACCGAAAAGCTCCATACCCACCGCCAGATCGATGCCTGCAAATTGCTCTTTAGGCAGGATCTGCACGGCGTCCTGCTTATACTCGCCTACCCCGTCGCTCGGGCTTATGCGAACCGTTTTGCTCTCGCCCGCTTGTAGATTTAAAATTTCATCTTCCAGCTTTTGGATGATTTGATCTTTGCCGCTAAGAAAGGCGATTGGGTCGGAGTTTAAATTTGACTCTAAAATTTCGCCGGTTTTGCCGTCTTTTAGCTCATAATGCATCTTTATAACTCGGTTGTTAGCCATAGTTTTCTCCTGTTTAGAATTTTATTTTTGAGTTTGTATTTAAATTTAGGTTATCTAGTGGGCGCAGCTTTAGCTTCTTTGGAATCCGGGTATGAAGCTTTTAGCGCTTTGTAGAATTTATCTGCGCTATCTTTATCGCCGATCTTATCGAAGCTGATCGCGGTGTGATAGAGGAGCTTTGGAGTGTAGTCTTGGCTCTCGTTGTGCGAGATGCTCTTTTTATAATAGTTTATCGCTTCTGCGTATGAGCCGGAGAAATATGAAATTTCGCCCAGCATATAGTTTGCCTTTGCTGGCTTGTAATTTTTGGATACTAGGTAAGCATAGCGCTCTTTTGCGCTTGAATAGTCTTTTTTGGCATATAAAGCGTCGGCCTCTTTCAACACCGAAGCCTGATCTTTTGATTTAAAATCGGAGTCTGATTTTGCACTAGCAGAGACTGAAGCAGTGCCTGCATCTAATTCAGCGTTTTTTTTTACGCTGCCGCCGCTGCCTAATTTTTTATTGATTTCAGCAATTTGGGCTTTTATAGTTGCGATATCTCGTTTCATCTGATCTAGCTCGCTGTTGCCTTGGCTTTTGCCGGTAGCGCGAATTTCTAGATCTGCTACCCTGTTTTCCAGGTTCGAAATTTTAGAATTTGTTCCTTCAAGAACGCTTCGCAAACCTTCGACGCTCTCGCGTGTATTATCTACACTAGTTTGCATTTCGCTTATACGTTTGCGGTTATCGCGCAATACTTGTTCGTTTTCAGTTAGTCCATAAGAGCTGCCTGAATCAATATTGCCAGCATCAAATGCGGAAGTTTCTGCATTTAAAAAAGTGGCGACTCCACAAAGAGCCGCCACCGTGAAATTTTTAAATTTCAAATTAGAATCCAACTTTGAATTCGTCGCGTCTGTTTTGAGCGTCGCACTCTTTAGAATGCTCTGTGCAAGCCATATTGCTCTCGCCGTAGCTTACTACGGAAATTCTGCTCTCATTTACGCCTTGAGCAACCAATGCGTCTTTAGCTGCAGTAGCTCTCTTTAGACCAAGAGCATAGTTGTACTCGTCAGAACCCCACTCATCGCAGTTACCCTCAACTTTAACAGTTAGAGACTCTGCGCCTGCTTGGTTGAATAAAGCTGCGTTATTATTGATTGTGCCTTGCTGATCGGCTCTAATATTAAATTTATCAAAGTCGAAATAAACAGTGCCAACTTCACTTTGGATCTGAGATGCCAAAGCAGCTAGTCTATCTGCATCACTTGTGCTTGTAGTATCGGCCTCTGGGGTCTTTTTAGAACAACCGCTCAATAATAGAGCAGCAACTGCTATCGAAGATAAAACTAAATGTTTCATTTTCTATCCTTTCAAAAAAAATTGAAGTCATTATATCACGAGATTTTTTAATATTTTACCAATCAACCGATTGAATTTTACCCACTCTTAACGGAAATTGGAAACTTTTGTTCTCGTTAACTCTGATAATACCTACCGAGCTTCCGCTGCCGTCTTGTTTGATAAACATAATGCTGCCGCCATCGCTAGAAAATCTAGGAAACATATTTTTGCCACTAGCCGTTAACTGGCGAATCATATCGGTTTGAGTAGAGATTAAATATATATTAAATCCGCCCCCGCCGTCGCGACTAGAGTAAGTAACGTAATTGCCATTTGTGCTGATGGAGTTATTGTTTTTGCCGTGATAGACGAGCTGCTGAACGTTGCCGCCATTTATGCTAGTGGCAAATACGTTCGGATAACCTAAACGATCGCTCACAAAAGCCACGCGCGAATCGCCGTCGATAAAATTTCCATTTACATCAATGCCTGCATAATCAGTAATTTGCTTAGCGCTGCCCGAGGCTATATCATATAAATAAATATCGGGTTGATCTTTAGGCGCATTGGTGATTAGAAGCTTTCTGCCGTCGGCGCTTACATCTGAAGCTATCGTCATGCCATGACCGGTAAAAATTTTACTCTTGCTACCGTTGGATAGATTAAATTTATAAATAGCGGGGGTATTTTTATTGACATAGTAGGTGTAATAAAATTCATTCTGAGCCGCGCTTGCCCATTTAGGGAAGATATTTAATCCGCCGCGAAGCACCACCTGCTGATAGGTAAGCGTATAGTCAGCCACCATGATCTCGCTCTCACGCGTCGAAGTGTAGCGAGAGAGTAAAATCATCTCCTTCATCCAATCGACGTTTGAGTACCCTAGCTGCTTGACGATCTCAGATACCGCCATATGGGCTAAAAACGGATACTTTTCGGCATTTGAAAGCGTAAAGCTCTTCTCATACATCACCCTGCCGCTGTTCGCCTCGAGCACTTTGGCTTTTAGGCTCATCGGCGAGCTTTTATCACTTACCGCGTAGCGCACGATCAGAGCGGCGCCGCTAGAGCCTAGATTGTCGGAAGCGCCTGCATCATAGCTGCTTTGTAGATACTCGTCGCTGACTTCAAAAGTCGCGCCGACCTTTAGATCGCCCACCATAAGTTTAAAGAATTTGTTGCCAAATTCTGAATTTGCAAGGTTCGATGCATCTTGAACGACGATTTTAGGTAGATTTACCCCTTCGTTTACGATAGACATAGTCGCATCTGCCGCGAAAATGCTACTACAAAATGCAAGAATCAAAAGTAGTTTCTTCATCTTTTCTCCTTAATTTGATCTGATTTAACATTATATTTTAAAAAAATCGCAAATTTACGAGGCTTATTGTCTGGCGCTTTTGCAAAGCGTTGTTTCGGAAGCCTCACCAAAAAGTCTTTAAGTTTTTTGCGAAATATCTCATCCCCCTCCAAATAATCTGTGCTATAATCAATAACTTCCCCACCAGCACTTAAATTTACGTTGAGTAGCACACTGCCTTCAGCAGGGGTTATTTTTTGCGACTGCCACAAATAACCCAGCTGCTTTTTAACATCATTATAATAAATTTTAATTTTATAGGAATTTTGAATTTCGATGTTTAAATTTGAAGAGGTAGAATTTTTAGCAGAATCCACATCTTCTGCAAAAAGCATACAGCAAAAGGCAAAAATACAAAAAAGTCTCTTCACTTTTTTTCCTTACAAATTCTAATTTGTCTTCATTACGTCGGACATCCTAGTATCAATCTCGTGCGACGCTCCGTCGGGAGATTTCGGGAAACTCTGAGTCGATAGATTATCCAAAAAATCTCGCAACTTCTGGTTAAATTCCGTCTCTCGCCCCAGCTCTATAATAGTATAATCCGCTACTCGCCCATCTGCGCTAAAGACTATCTTAATCCTTGCGTCGTCCTTCGCGGTCGCCACATATCTGCTCCATAGAACTTGAAGCTTCTTCTCGATAGCGCCGTAATAAGCGTTATACTCGCCCGTCCTTTGCGTCCTGCCGCCAAGCTTATCGGATTTGACGACAGCATTTTTAGATGCCGCTTTATCCTTAGCACTAGAGGTGGCGGTTTCTTTATCGGACTTTTTGTTACTCTGAACGGCGTCGCTAGCCTTGGCGCTTTCCTCTACTTTTGTCATATCAATACTACCAAAAAGATCATTCAAGCTCGGTTTTTCCTCTTTTTTCGGCTCCGGCTTAGCTTCCTCTTTTTTCTCTACTACTTTTTCGGAAGGTTTATCTTCCAACTTAGGCTCAGGCTTGGGCTCCTCTTTTTTGGGCTCAGCTTTAGGCTCGTCCTTTTTAGGTTCCGGCTTCGGCTCTTCCTTCGGCTTTTCGGGCTCTTTCGGCTTTGCCTGCACCGGAGGAGGCGGGACTACTTGCGCCGTAGTCTTAATTTTATCCTCCGGCACATCCTTCACATTCTTATTTTCAAACTCGCCTTGCTTTGTTTCTTTAGCGATTTCAGGCGCGGACGGAAGTTTATCATCTATTTCGAAATCAAAAGTAACATCCATATAATCGTTGGGATTGTCAGTATATTTTTTAAATTTTTCCTGCGGCTTTGAAATTTGATATAAAAGAACAAAAATCACCAGTAGATAGGCAAAAAGGGCGATTAAAAACGATTTAAAATTATCGTATTTAACCCCCGTAAAATTTGAATAATTAGCCATTTGTTTGAAGTGCGACTTTAGTAAAACCCGCTTGTTTTAAGCTTTTTAAGACAAACATTACATCGTCATAAACGAGTCTCTTGTCGGCTTGGATATAGACGGGTTTTTCCAAGCTATACTTGCCGGTGCCTTTAAGCAGCACGAGATTATCTGGGAATTCAGCTAGGCTCATCGAGCTTTTGTCGATATAAACCTTGCGATCTTCGCCAATACGCACAAGCAAGAATTCCGCGGTATTTTCCGAAACCTGTGCTTTTGAGCCACTAGGCAGTTCGATCTTTTCATCGTAGATAATCGCCGTTTGCGCGACCATTAAAATCGCTAGCAAAACAAGCATAATATCGACGAGCGGAGTGATATTTAACTCTGGATTTTCGTCGAAATTATACATTAAATAGCTTTTCCAGTGTTTGCTTTAAATAGCAAAATATCCGCTGTACGATTTATAATGCTCATAACTTCGTATGCTTTGCGTTTTATAAGTAAACTAAAGGTGTATGCGGGGATCGCTACAAAAATTCCACATCCTGTGGCAACTAGCGCCTCACTGATCGCAGGAGCGATAGTATCGATGCCGGAATTTCCGCCGCCGAGCTTGGAAAATGTGTGAAGTATGCTAACGACTGTACCAAATAGCCCGATAAACGGCGAAGTGGAGGCGACGATAGATAGCCAAGTAAGTCCGCTAGTGGAGTCGCGTTCGGCCTTACCTTTATAAATTTCCAAGGCTTCTTTTGAAATTTTATCGGTATTTACTTTTTGAAAAATAGAGCCCGAAAGCGAAATCCTACCACCCATCAGCAAGGATTCGAGTGCCTTTGCTTCGCGGTGTTGCCACGCACTAAGCCCTACAAATCTGGAGATCAAAATCGTAAAAGTGACGATAAAATAAATGGATAACCAAGAAAGCACAAATATCGTAATAAACGTGCTTCTCGTAAAATAACTTAAAATTAGATCTAGCATATTTAACTTTGCCTTGCGAATTCGTCGACTCTAGCCATGATTGCTGCGGAATTTGCCGCATCGGAGCTAATGGACGCAAGCATGTCTTTGGCGCGTTGCAAAGACTTTGCTACGGCGCTTTCGCTATCGCCCCCGATAGCTACGGCTTGAGTGGCTAGGATAGTAGTTTTTTCTTCGGTAACTTCCAAAAATCCGTCGTTTACCAAAACAAGCTGCTTTTTGCCGTCTTTATCTACGATCTCGACGACGCCACCTTCGCTTTTATCTTTAAGCCCCGTCAGCAAACTCGCATGCCCCGGCAAAATACCCATTTCGCCAGTAATGCCGGGGAGTTGGACGGATTTGACTTCGCCCGAAAAGATCATCCCTTCGGGTGTAACGATATCTAAAAGCAAAAATTCTTTCATCTTAAAATTCCTATGCTTTCATCTTTTCGGCTTTTGCCACTACCTCGTCGATATTTCCTACCATGTAAAAGGCATTTTCCGGCAGATCGTCGTATTTGCCCTCTAAAATTCCCTTAAAGCCAGCAATAGTTTCCTCTAGTGAGATATATTTGCCCGGGCTTCCGGTAAATACCTCGGCTACGAAAAAAGGCTGAGATAGGTAGCGCTCGATCTTTCTAGCGCGCTCGACTACGAGTTTATCCTCTTCGCTAAGCTCATCCATACCTAAAATCGCGATGATATCCTGCAAATCTTTGTATTTTTGAAGTACCGCTTGGACTCCGCGAGCGACTTTATAATGCTCCTCGCCGATGATTTGCGGATCGAGCATTCTTGAGGTCGAATCAAGCGGATCGACGGCAGGATAAATTCCTTTTTCGGCGATCGCTCTGTTTAGAACGGTCGTCGCATCAAGGTGCGCAAAAACGGTCGCAGGAGCCGGGTCGGTAAGGTCGTCCGCAGGCACATAAACGGCCTGAACGGAGGTAATGGAGCCCTTTTTGGTAGAAGTAATTCTCTCTTGCAGTTTACCCATTTCGCTAGCAAGCGTAGGTTGATAACCGACCGCGGACGGAATTCGTCCTAAAAGCGCGGACATCTCCGAGCCCGACTGCGAGAAGCGGAAGATATTGTCGATAAACATCAAAACGTCAAGCCCAAGCTCGTCGCGAAAATACTCAGCCATCGTAAGGCCGGTTAGCGCGATACGGTTTCTCGCTCCCGGCGGTTCGTTCATCTGACCGTAGGTTAAGGCGACCTTATCCAAAACACCCGATTCTTTCATCTCGTTATAAAGGTCGTTTCCCTCTCTCGTTCGTTCGCCGACGCCCGCAAATACGGAGTAGCCGCTGTGTTTGAAAGCGACGTTGTGAATTAGCTCCATAATAATAACGGTCTTGCCGACGCCCGCACCGCCAAATAATCCTACCTTACCGCCCTTCGCGTAAGGGGCTAGCAGATCGACTACCTTAATGCCGGTTTCAAAAATTTCACTCTTCGTGCTTTGATTTTCAAAGCTAGGTGGATCTCTGTGGATCGACCAACGCGTTTCAAATTTCTCATCCTCGCCCTCATCTATCAGATCGCCCGTGACATTAAAAATTCTGCCCAAAACCTTCTCGCCCACTGGCACAGTAATAGGCGCGCCCAAAGCGACGGCCTCAAGTCCTCGCCTAAGCCCATCGCTCATATCCATAGCGATCGTGCGGACGCGATTGTCTCCAAGGTGTGCAGCTACCTCTAGGATCAGCCTGCGATGAGCGCCTTCGACATCAAATTTAACCTCGATAGCTTCATTAATCTTCGGCAAGTAGTCCTTGAAATCGACATCGACCACGGGACCCATTACCTGAGAAATTATTCCTTTCATCCGTTTTCCTTTCATTTCATTGATTCGACGCCGCTTATGATCTCGATAAGCTCAGTCGTGATAGAGCCTTGTCTGGCTTTGTTGTATGCTAAATTTAACTGCGATACGCGTTCTTTGGCGTTATTTGTCGCATTCTCCATAGCGTTCATTCTCGAGCAGTGCTCCGCGGCCAAAGAGTCGATCAGCGCGTAATACATGCTGTAGCTAAGATAGCTCTGGATTAAATTTAACATCAATGTTTCTTCATCCTCAGGACTTTCAACCTCTACTTCCAATGTAGATGTTTTTAAAGCATCCTCACTAATCGCAGGCTCACCGATTGGCACCAACGTATTTACCCGCATCTCTTGGGTAATCATATTCAAATAGCCGTTATGGATAAGTATAACTTCGTCAGTTTTACCTTCGTTAAAATCCTTAACCGCGGCTTGCACGATTTCGTTAGCTTTCTCGGACGATGGAGATGAGCTCACGCCGATATATCGCTCCAAAAGCTCAATGCCTTGAAAATCAAAATACTCTATCCCCTTTTTGCCGACGGCACGAAGGCGAACCTTGATCTTTTTAGCTTTAAGCTCCTCGATCAAAGCTTTGATCTTTTTGATGGTATTGATATTAAAACCGCCGCAAAGTCCTTTATCTGCGGTGATAAACAGCAGATCAACCACCTTTACCTCTCGAGTGGTATCAAAAATTCTAAGTTTTTCGTCGTTGCCCGAATTATTGCCTACGTAATTTTTAACGCGCGCAGAAATTTCACCCAAGACCTCGTTAATCTTCACCGCATAAGCTCGCGAGCGCATCGCCGCTTCTTTAGTGTTTTTAAGCTTAACGTTGGAGACCAGCTTCATAGCTTTGGTAGTCTTCTCCGTATTTCTGACGCTTTTGATTTGAAGTTTTATATCCTTTAAATTTGCCATAATTTAGCCTTCTTAAGCGGCAAATGTCGCTTTAAAGTCATTTAGAGCCTTGATTAAATTTTCTTCCAAATCCTTCTCGATGGTCTTTTTGCTTCTGATCTCTTCAAAAATTTCAGGATATTTCGCCTCGATATATGGATATAGCTCAGCTTCAAATTTGCCAATTGAGCTCGTAGGCACGTCGTCTAAAAATCCGCGGCTTCCCGCAAAGATGATGACCACTTGATTTTCGACCGGAAGCGGCGAATAAGGAGGCTGTTTTAAAATTTCAACCATTCTTTGTCCGCGATCCAGCTGCTTACGGCTGCTCTCGTCCAAATCGCTCGCAAACTGCGCAAATGCCTGAAGCTCACGGTATTGAGCGAGATCTAGGCGCAAGGTTCCCGAGACCTTTTTGATCGCTTTAATCTGCGCAGAACCCCCGACGCGGCTAACCGAAAGACCTACGTTGATCGCAGGGCGAATTCCAGAGTTGAATAGACCCGATTCTAGGAAAATTTGACCGTCAGTGATAGAGATAACGTTTGTAGGGATATACGCCGAAACGTCGCCTGCCTGCGTCTCGATAATAGGAAGCGCCGTTAAGCTGCCTGCACCGAGTGCATCGCTTAGTTTGCTAGCGCGCTCAAGCAGGCGGGAGTGCAGGTAAAATACATCGCCAGGATACGCCTCACGTCCTGGCGGACGGCGCAAAATAAGCGACATCTCGCGATATGCGACCGCATGCTTGCTAAGATCATCGTAGATGATAAGCGCGTGGCGGGAGTTATCTCTGAAATACTCGCCCATGGTGCAGCCCGAATATGGCGCCAAATACTGAAGCGCAGCCGCCTCGCTAGCACCGGCTGCAACTACGATCGTATAATCCATCGCGCCGTATTCTTCAAGCTTTTTAACGACTTGCGCGACGGTAGATTGCTTCTGTCCGATCGCTACGTATATGCAGATGACATCCTGACCCTTTTGATTGATGATGGTATCAACAGCAACGGTGGTTTTTCCTGTTTGGCGGTCGCCGATGATGAGCTCGCGCTGTCCGCGACCGATCGGCACTAGCGCGTCGATCGCCTTAAGGCCGGTTTGAAGTGGCTCGTGAACGGATTTACGAGCCATGATGCCTTTAGCCTTTTCTTCGACAAATCTAGTATCGCTGGTCTCTATCGCGCCTTTGCCGTCGATTGGCTCGCCTAGAGCGTTTACCACGCGACCGATTAATGCATCACCTACCGGAACGCGCAAAAGCTTACCCAGTCTTTTAACGCTACTACCTTCGTTAATACCGCTAGTATCGCCTAAAATAACGATGCCGACACTGCTTTCTTCTAAATTTAACGCAATACCACGAGCTCCGTTTTCGAATTCGACCATCTCGTTAGCCATTACGTTTTTTAAGCCGTAAACATTAGCAACACCGTCTGCGACCGAAACGACCTTGCCGGTTTCTTCGATATCAACGCTAAGATCGAAATTTTCGATTCGCTCTTTGATTATGCTACTGATTTCGTCTGCCTTAATTTTCGCACCCACGCTTTACTCCTTTAAATTGCTTTTAAAATATATTCGCTCATTTTTTGTTTCAATCTATCAACTGAAAAACTAATCTCAAATCCAAGATCCTCGACTTCGATCTTAATGCCTTCAAGCTCGCTTTTAACGGGTTGAAGAGTAATATCTGCATTAAATTTCTTTGAAATTTTAGTCTCTAGCTCTTTTATTTTCGCGGCGTCTATTTCGGTAGCGGAATAAATTTTACCTAAGTATTTATTATCCAGCGCCGCAATATTCTTGCGCAATTCCTCGACTATCTGAGGAATTAGCGCAATACGCCTATTTTTAGCTAGGAGTTTAATAAAATTTACGATTTTTTCGCTTGGATTTTTTATAAACGACGCAATAAGTTCCACTTTGGATTCCTCTTTTAGCGTCGGGGATTTTACAATATCTTGGAATTTTGGAATTCTAAATGCGCTCGCGACGCTCTCTAACGTCTGTAAAACAGAGCCTAGTTCATCTTTTTTGTAGCTCAGTATCAGGGCGTTTACATATCTTTTTGAGGTGTTATTTATCATCATCCGACCTTTTTCTCTACGATTTTAACCAGTTTGTCTTGACCGAATTTAATGTCATCCGATGCAAAAACGTCATCCAGAATCTCGCCTACGACCTCTTTTTTGATCTTGCGCGCCTCAAAGCTCTTCTGCTCGTCGAAAGATTTTTGCAAATTCGCAATCTCTTGCTCGGTCGCATTTTTTATCTTTTCGGCAGCGAACACGATCTCCTTTTTAGCGGTTTCGATTAAAGCTGCGCCTTGGACCTTAGCATCTTGAAGATCTTTTTTAGCTTGCTCCTTGCGAGCTGCGGACTCTTTTAAAATTTTTTGATTAGCTTCAAGCCTAGATGCGATGCCGTCGATCCTACCTTTATATGCTGCTTTTGCGGGACCTTTTAAAAGATAAAACAAAATTCCGAAAAACAAAATGAAATTTATGCTTCGCCACAGCACGTCGTAGTCTTTGACTCCATCGTGCCCACCGCTTGCTAAAACAAACGCCGGAACGATAAATAAAAATAGATATTTTTTCATACTCAAAACCTCATACTTTAGCCACGGCAGTGCTTAGAGCATTTTTAAATTCCGGAATTTTGGCTTGCAAATCATTTTTTAGGTTGCGCTTTTGCTCATCCAAACCGCCTAAGAATTGATCAAAATCCTCCTCCATCGCGGCTTTTTTCTCGGCTATTTCTCTAGCGGCAGCCTGCTTCGCACTATCCATCGCCTCTTGCTTTATTTTAACAGCCTGCAACTTCGCAGCATCCATGATCCTTACGATCTCTGCCTTATCGGCATCTGCATCCTGTGCGTTTTTCATCGCATTTGCCTCATCTTCTCTAATAATAGCCTCTCGCTTTTCCATATGCAAAAGTAGCGGTCTATAAAGCTTGATATTTAAGAAGTAAATCAAAGCTAAAAATACGACGATGGTCGTTATCATGGCGGTCAAACTTACGTCTAGCATCGCACCTCCTCTAGGTTAGTTTTAAACAAAATGCGTATTTTACAATATGAAAAATTAAAATACACTATAAAAAATCATCCGATTTTCTTTAAAAACTCGGAAATTTGTAAAATTTCGCTAAATTCGATCGAAATTTTACGCTCTTTGATACTTATTTTACCAAATTGATCAAGCTTGGCCTTTAGCTTTAAAAGCTCAGGCTTGAAGCTTTGAAATTCCGCACCAGACTTTTTCTCTTTCGGAACGGTTTTATCTTTGAGCTTTTTTACTAAATTTTCAGTATCTCTTACGCTTAGACGCTGTCCTAAAATGGTATTTAGTGCTAAAATTTGATCCTCTTTTTCAAGTCCAACCATTATCTTGGCGTGCCCTTGCGAAATTTTATCTGCGCTTATGGCGTCTTGCACTTCGGAGCATAAATTTAAAAGCCTTAACGTGTTTGTAATCTGTGTGCGGGACTTTTTGATGATGTCGGCTAACTCCTCTTGCGTGATCCTGTATTCGCCGATGAGCTCCTTATAGGACTTAGCAAGCTCGATAGGATTTAGATCCTCGCGCTGGATATTTTCGATGAGGGCAAGCTCTCTTAAATTTTGAGATTTTATGTCCGCGACTACGGCTTTGATTTTACTCTCGCCCAAAAGCTTCGTCGCTCTTAGGCGTCGTTCGCCGGCGATAAGGACGTAAGAATCATCTTTTTGAATAACAATGATAGGCTGGATAAGCCCGTGGCGGGCGATGCTTTCGCTCAGCTGCCTAAGTGCCTCCTCATCGAAGCTCTGCCGCGGTTGATATGGATTTGGCTCGATTTTATCGACATCGATTTCGATAACTAAACTATCTGCATTTCCACTTTCTAGCTCCCTGTTATAGGAGCTTTCTACGTCGTCTAAAATCGCACCGAGTCCGCGACCGAGCGCTCTTTTTACCTTGCCCATTTTTGCTCCATTATGGATTTAGCGAGGTCTTGATAAGCGATGGAGCCAGCAGATTTTATATCGTATAAAACCACCGGCTTGCCAAAACTTGGGCTTTCGGCTAGCTTGATATTGCGCGGGATGATGACTAGATCATCACTCTTACCGATACGAAAGAGCTTATCATCAAAATACTCGCGTAAATTCGCGACCGTTTCTTTGGCTAGATTGTTTTGCAAACTATACATCGTAGGTAAAAATCCGCGAATTTTTAAATTTTTATTGAGCGTTTGCTTGACGACTTTTACGGTATTTAGGATCAGCGCGACGCCTTCAAGCGCGTAGAATTCGCACTGAATCGGGATGATGACGCTATCGCTTGCGACTAAGGCATTTACAGTAATGCTACCCAGCGTCGGCGGCGAATCGATGATGATGAAATCATATCTGTCCTTAACCTCGGAAATTTTATTTTTTAGCATTAGTTTGAAGTCTTTCTCTTCACTTACTTCGCGCTCGATGCCTACAAGTCCGATATTTGACGGTACTAGATCCATAAACTCAAGTTCGGTCTTTTGGATCACTTCGGACATGCTTTTACGCCCCGTTAGGACGTGATAAATGTTAAATTCAAAGTCGCTGCGGTTAAAGCCAAGTCCGGTCGTAGCGTTTGCCTGAGGATCTACGTCGATCAGTAGGACCCGCTTCTTCTTTATCGCTAGCGACGCAGCAAGATTGACCGCTGTGGTCGTCTTTCCGACGCCGCCTTTTTGATTGGCAATCGTAATTACTTCACTCATCTTAAAGCATAAACCCTTTCTTCGTTTATTATGATCGATCCGTCTTCGCAAAGTTTAGCCTGCGCGAGCGAAATTTTTTCGCCGCCTAGATGAACGCTAAATTTTTGCGATTTTTGGAATTGTAACGAAAAATTTCTAAAAATTTGCTTCCACGAGATTTTATTTTCATATAGCGCAAAAAAGCCCTCTATAGCGTCTTTTGCGCTGATTTTTATATCTAAAATTCCCGCATATTCGGGCGCGCCGAGTAGGTTCATGCCGATGCCGCAGACGAGGGTATTTTTGATCTTATTCGTCATCGTCCCACCGATTTTGCGCTCATCCACATAAAAATCGTTGGGCCATTTAAGCCAAAGCTGCGAGCCGAGCGATGCTAGAAGCTCCTGCATAATCATCGCAAAATATATACTCGCCGACTGAGGCGGCACATCTGCGGGCATATCGCTCTGCGCGACACAGAACGAAAATGCGAGATTGCCGCTCGCGCTCTGCCAATCGTTGCCGCGCGAGCCAATACCGGCGCTTTGGCGATTTGCGGCGATCGCAAAAGGCGGCGTTATCCTGCCTTCGCGCACGGCACCCACCAAAAACTCCTGCGTAGATGGCATTTGCTCTACGAATTCTATCTGCAAAACCCGCTCCTTGCGTAAGACGAAGGGCTCGCCTTGAAATATTGCAAGCATTTAAATTCCGCGCTGCGATAGAATTTTGCAACAAGATGAAATTTAGCACGATAAAATTTTACGAAGTAGCGAAATTTTATGCAATGAAATTTTACGATCTTGCTAAATTTTTTGGCAACGCGGATTTTCCCGGCAGCATTTCGATAAAATTTTAAAGCTTTGTCTCGCAAAAATTCTGCGGCACGATCATAGAATTTTAAATGGTGCGTGTTTGGTGCGACGCCGCAAGATCCGTAACCGCGGCGGCGAAATTTTAAGCTCCTGTGAGCGTAAAATTTTAGAGCATAGAAGCGAAGTTTTAAAATTTTATAAAGCCTTGATTTTGGAGCTTTGCTTCGAAATTCCGTGCAACAAAATTTTACTTCACGATTGCGGCGATATCCAAGGCAGAATTTCGCCGCGACGCCAAAAGCGCGGCGCAAATAAAATCCCAGCATAGCATCAAAAGAGCGGCATAAAACGCGAGAATTTAAAATCCCGCTTAGCATAGCAGATCGCCGATCTTTAGCCGCTTGCCGTTTAGATACGCGCTAGCGTCCACCGGCTTTTTGCCGGGCTCTTGCACCTTTATGATCTTAACCGCGCCCTCGCTGCAAGAAACGCAAAAACTGGGCTTATCAACGTGTAGAATTTCGCTCGCGCGCTGAAATTTACGCCCGCAAGATTCGTGCAAAAGCTCTAGTTCTAAAATTTTTAACCCGCTAGATAGATAGATCCCCGGCCAGGGCGTTAGCGCGCGAAATTTATTATAAATTTGCCGTGCGCTTTCATCAAAGCTAAAAAGCCCATCTGATTTGCTTATTTTTTTGCAGTGCGTAGCCTGCGCGCCCTCTTGCTTAAGCGGCGTTAAATTTGTAAAATTTAGCAGCACTCGCACTATAAGCTCGCCCGCGAGACCCCCGAGCTCGTCAAACAGCTGCGCCGCCGTTTTATCCTCGCAAGGCGTGCAGGCAAAATCAAGCATATCGCCCGTGTCAAGCCCCGCATCCATCAGCATCGCCGTCACGCCCGTCTGCTTTTCGCCCGCCAAGATCGCGCTTTGGATCGGGCTTGCGCCGCGGTATTTAGGCAGGATCGAAGCGTGCAGATTTATACAAGGCGCGATATCAAGCACGCTTTGCGGCAAAATTTTACCGTATGCAGCAACCACGATGAAATCAGGCTTTAGCTCTTTTATCTGCGCTGCGACCGCCTCGTCTTTGAGTGTCGCGGGCTGAAAGATCGGCACGGCAGGCAGATACTGCTGCGCGTAAACTTTAACCTCGCTCGGAGTTAAAATTTGCTTCCTGCCGACGGGCTTATCGGGCTGCGTAAAGACGGCTACGATATTAAATTTCGCCCCCGTAAGCGCGCGTAAAATTTTAGCCGCATACTCGGG
>UQCL01000041.1 GCA_900539505.1 uncultured Campylobacter sp.
CATCGGCAGGATCATAGTTAAAAACTCCTTTGAAAGTTTTTAACTTATCTTGAGCAATTTTAATTTATGAAAGCGGCGATGAAATTTTATCGCCGCTTTAGCATTTAAGTTAAGGCGTGCAATTTGCATCATTGCGTTTAAAGTCCAATTTAAAAGCTGCTCGGTCGCCGCCGCACAAGGCTAGAATTTTATCAAACTCCAAGCCCCTTCTATTTTTGCTTTATTCTTTTATCTTTTGCGTTATTTAAGCTTGATATTCCGCCGTGCTTGCTTGCGGGTGACATTGAGCGAGAGAGAATTTAATCTTGCTTTTTCATTTCGCGTAGTTAGTGGAGGAGCTTTGGCGAAGCGTGCCAATCTGAGATTTTAAATTAGTAGCGTTCATAAATTCCATATTTTAAAATTTCAGCGCTTTTATCTTGCAAATGGCGCTTTTAAATGAAATTTGCTTCGGGGGTTTTCTTGCTAAATAAAAGCGGCAAACTTCAAATAAAATACAAAATTTTAAAATTTACACGCTTAAATATCACAAGTAAGGAGAATTTAAAATTTGGTCTTTCGGAGATTAAGTAAAAAGCGCGTTAGAAAAAATTTTGTAGGTCAAATTTCGTTTTAAGCGATTGCAGATTTAAAGCTTGCGTGAAAATTTTTTGAAGCCTGCTCTAGTTAGAATTTATCACTAAACTAGACGGGCTAAGCCTTGGGATTTCACCGCGTCAATTTTAAAATTTTGCGCGAGTTAGGCTTAAAATTTTAAAATTCGATTCTACCTGCAAAAACTCTTAAATTCCACGGTTTAGAATTTTGATACAGAATTTTGCCGCAACGCTATTTTTTGGGATGCGATAAAACTACACGGCATGCAAAGCCGCGTAGAATATTGAGCTAGGCTCGCTGCTGCAAGCCTAGCGAATGTCGTAAGCTAAAAAGGCGCTACTGCAAAGCGTAAAATTTTATTTCAAAGCCTTAAAAAGCTCCACGCTATCGAGCTGTTCCCACGGGTACTCGTCGTTTCCGACCTGTCCGCGTGCGGCTACGTCGGCGTAGAGAAAGCTTCCTTTGCCGGGGCGATCAAGACCGAATTTATCGATGATCCAGCGCGGCGTGAGCGGGAATTTTTCAAGCACGAAAGCGGATAGCTCATCGTCGCTCGCCGCGCCTAAATTCGTTCCCATGCAATCGACGCTGACGCTGACGGGCTTTGCGACGCCGATTGCGTAGCTGAGCTGGACGATGCATTTTTTCGCAAGCCCCGCTGCAACGATGTTTTTGGCGATGTAGCGCGCCGCGTAAAGTCCGCTGCGATCGACCTTGGTGTAGTCTTTGCTGCTTTGAGCGCCGCCGCCTATTGGGCTGTAGCCGCCGAAGCTATCTACGATCAGTTTGCGACCCGTTAGACCGCTGTCGTGAAGCGAGCTGTGATTTACGTAGCGGCCGGTCGGGTTGATGTAGATGATAGTCTTGCTTTTGTCGTAAAGCTCCTTCGGAAGCCCCGCCGAATCGATTAAATTTCCGATCAGATCTCGGACGCGCTCGATACTCATGCTCTCCACGCAGGGCGCTGAAACCACGATCGTATGGATGCTTTGCGGCTTGCACTCCTCAAAATTGCTCTTCGTGCCGTAATCGACCGTAACCTGCGTTTTAATATCAACGCCAAGCTCGTTAGGATGGGACTTTGCATAGGCATAAACGTGATCGCAAAGAAGCCTCGCGTAGGTGATCGCCGCCGGCATAAAATTTTTCGTTTCGCAGCTTGCGAAGCCGAACATTATGCCCTGATCTCCCGCTCCGATCTCGCCGCCCTCTTGATCGACGCCTTGGTTGATGTCGGGGCTTTGCTGGTTTAAAAATACGTCCACCTGCAGATCCTGTGGATGCAGGCACTGTGCGCGCGTGAAATGAGGGTTGTCGTTGTAACCGATCTCGCTAAGCGCGCCCTTTACGATGTGGCGGTAATCGTCGTGGGTAAAATCGATCTTGGCGTTTACTTCGCCGCCGATTACTACGTGTTTGCCCGCGATGAAAACCTCCGCTGCTACGCGCCCGTTGGGGTCTTGTTTTAAAATTTCATCCACGATGCTGTCTGCGATGATATCGGCGCACTTATCCGGATGACCGGGGCTTACGACCTCGCTGGTAAATAGATACATATCTGCTCCTAATTAAAATTTCGCGTCATTTTATCTAACGAGGTTTTAAGATTAACTAAAAATTACGAAATTCCGCTCAAATTTAAATGCGCTTAAATAAAATTTCGATATATTTCAAACGACGTTTTGATTGAAAGGTAAAAAATGAGTTCGATTCAAAAATTAGTAGCCAGCTACAAAGATAAAAATCTAGTTCTGCGCATAGTTACCGGCTTGATAATAGGCGCTATTTTGGGCTTTGCCGCGCGTTCGGCTGCGGGCGATATTGCGGCAGAGCACACTTCGTTTTTAATAAACGTAGTAGCTTTTGCGGAAATTTTAGGAAATTTATTCGTAGGTGCCCTTAAAGCGGTAGCTCCGATTTTAGTTTTTATCTTGATTTTAAGCTCGATCGTAAATAAACAATACGGCAGTGCAAGCGGCTTAAAACGCGTGGTCGTCCTATATATCGTAGGCACCTTTTTAGCCTCGTGCGTGGGGGTTGCGGCCAGCTTTTTATTCCCTACGGAGCTTGCACTTAGTAATGCCGGTGCGGCGGAAAATACCGCTCCTGCGAGCGTTTGGATCGTGCTAAAAGATCTGCTTTTTAAGGTCGTAGATAATCCGCTAAACGCTATCGCGCACGGAAACTATGTAGGAATTTTAACCTGGGCGATAGGTCTTGGCGTCGCGCTTAAATTTTGCACTAATGAAACAAAGAAAATTTTTACCGATCTGAGTGAAGCGGTAACCAAAATCGTGCAGTTTGTAATCCAGCTTGCGCCGTTTGGAATTTTCGGTCTAGTAGCTTCTACTGTGTATCAAACCGGCGTCGATGCGCTGCTTGGATACGTGCGAATAGTAGTCGTGCTAGTAGGTGCGATGGCGTTCGTAGCCCTCGTGGTAAATCCGCTCATCGTCTTTGCGGTGATTAAGAAAAATCCGTATCCGCTCGTATTTACCTGCCTGCGCGAAAGCGGCCTTACGGCGTTTTTCACACGCAGCTCGGCGGCGAATATCCCCGTAAATTTAAATTTATGCAAAAAGCTCGGCATCAGCGACGAGCTAAGCTCGATCTCGATACCTTTGGGAGCTACGATAAATATGGCGGGCGCTGCGGTGGTAATCGCGATCTTGGCGCTTGCTGCGGCTCATACGCTTGGCGTGCGTCCCGATTTTTGGACGGCGCTACTGCTTTGCGTGGTCTCGGCAGTCGGTGCGTGCGGCGCTAGCGGCGTACCCGGCGGCTCATTGATGCTGATACCGCTTGCGTGTTCGCTCTTTAATATCTCAAACGACATCGCAATGCAGGTAGTCGCGATCGGCTTTATCATCGGTGTGATCCAAGACTCTGTAGAAACTGCGATCAATAGCTCCACGGACGTGATTTTTACGGCGATCGCGTCGCAAAGTATGCAAAAATAATTCACCTTAAAATTTTACCGCGAATTCCGTCCGTACGGCGGATTTGCGGTTTTTAAAATTTTACTTATTCTTTTTTGATAAAATTACCCAAAAATTTTAAAAGGAAATCGATGAATTGGAATTTAGGCGAGCTGTTTGCAAACGAAGCGGAATTTAGCGCCGCGATAGATAGCGCCTCCGCGCAGGCTAGGGATTTTGAGCTTAAATTTAAAGATAAGCTGCACACTCTTAGCGCGGAGGAATTTCTAGGCGCGCTTGAGCTTTATGAGGGCATCAGCGAGCAGATCGGCAAGATAATGAGCTTTGCGCATCTTAGCTTTGCACGAAATACGAGCTTAGGCGCTCAGCAGGCCAAGACGGAGCAGGCTTGCAACGACATTTCGCAGAGCCTACTTTTTTTCGAGCTCGAGTTTAACGAGCTTGACGCCGCAAAACAGGACGAGTTTATCGCAGGAAGCGGGAGATTTCGATACTATTTGAGCCTGCTTAAACAGCGCAAGGCCCACCAGCTAAGCCTGCCGCAAGAAAGCGTGCTTTTAAAAACTTCGCCCGTAAGCGGCGAGGCGTTTTCGCGCCTTTTTGACGAAAGTATGGCGCGGATGAGCTTTGATTTTCGCGGGCGCAAGCTTGGCGAGGAGGAAATTTTAAGTCTGCTTCATAGCTCCGATCGCGAGGTGCGAAAGGACGCCGCAGCCTCGCTAAGCGCGGTGCTAGAGCAGAACTCTCACCTGCTTGGCTACATCTACAATATGATCAAAACCGATCTTAAAATTCGCTGCGAACTGCGCGGTTACGATAAGGCCGAGGCGGTGATGCACGAAGAAAATCAGATAAATATCGCAAGCGTCGATGCGCTAATCGCAGAGACGGAGCGAAGCTTCGCTCTGGTCGGCAAATTTTACGCTAAAAAGCGCGAAATTTTAGGCTACGACGCGCTGTATGATTACGACAGATACGCGCCGCTTGGGAGCGACGAGAGCGAGTTTAGCTTTGAGCAGGCTAAGCAGATCGTGCTTGCGGCGTTTGAAAAATTTAGTCCGAAATTTAAGCAGATCGCACTGATCGCGTTTGAGCAAAACTGGATCGACGCGATGCCCGCGCAAAATAAGCAAAGCGGCGCGTTTTCGCATTCCGGCTCGCGCGATACGCACCCCTTCGTGCTTTTAAATTTTACGCGTAAGCGCCGCGACGTATTTACCCTCGCGCACGAGTTGGGGCACGCGATACATCAGTATCTAAGCTACGGCGTGGGCTATTTTAACTCCTTCACGCCGCTAACGACGGCGGAGACTGCGTCGGTTTTCTGCGAGATGCTGGTGTTTGATTATATGCGCGAAAATTTTTCAAATTTAAACGGCTCGCAAAATTTAAAAAGCGACGCCGCCTCGGACGGCTCGCAAAATTTTAAACGCAGCGCTTCGCAAGAGGCTCAGGGCGGTGAAATTCCAAACGAACACGCCGCAAAAAACTCCGCCTCTCAAGGCTCTGCGGGTTCGTGCGAATACGCAGCACGCGATACGGATACGCCCTCGCAGATCGCAAGCGATAAGACCGCGCTAAGAGCGATGCTCGCGGCAAAGATCGAGGATATCTTCGCGACGCTTTACCGCCAGATCGGATTTACGACCTTTGAGCGGCGCGTGCATGCAAGCGCGGATGAGCTAAGCACGGGGCAGATCGACGAGCTTTGGATGGAGGAGTCGCGCAAGATGTTTGCGGGCGAGCTAATCTTGCAGGATCATTACAAAAGCTGGTGGAGCTACATCCCGCACTTCGTCCACACGCCGTTTTACTGCTACTCCTACGCCTACGCGCAGCTTTTGGTGCTCGCGCTTTACGGGCTGTATAAGAGCGGTAGGCTCGAAAATTTCGTTCAAATTTACACCGAGTTTTTAAGCTCGGGCGGCAGCGACGCGCCGCAAAAGCTAGTGGCGAAATTTGGCTTTGATATCAATAAAAGCGAGTTTTGGCGCATCGGCATAGAGCAGGTCGCGGCGCTTGTAGATGAGTTTGTGAGGGGTTAGGATGATAGATAAAATTTTAAAAGACGATAAATTTATCGCTGCGAGCAGCGCGAATATAGGCGCGGTTTTGGACTACGTTTTGGCTCTTGGATATGGATTTGGCATCGTTGCGAGGACGGATCAGATAAAATTTGACCCGCCGCTGCCGGAGGAAATTTTAAAAAGCTTCAAAATGCCCGCGATCTTTTTGCAGCTGGAGGAATACACGCTCTCTAGCGCGCATCTTAGCAAGGATGAGCTGGTTTTCGAGGCGGGCTTTGGGCCGCAGGATTTTGCAAGCACGCTTAGCGTGCCGTTTTACGCGGTCTTGCAGATCGTCGTGGACGGCAAGCCCATCGCGGTAAATTTCTCCCAGCCCGAGTCCGAGTGGCTTAAGCGCGAAAAATCGCGTAAAATTTTTTCAAAATGAGCGATATTTTAGAAGGTCTTAATCCCGCTCAGCGCGAGGCTGCGAGCCACGTTGACGGAGCGATGTTAATCTTAGCGGGTGCGGGCAGCGGCAAAACCAAAACGATCACCGCGCGCCTTGCTTACTTGCTCTCAAACGGCGTGCCTGCGGAAAATACTCTCACGCTTACGTTTACGAACAAAGCCGCC
Source organism: uncultured Campylobacter sp. (assembly GCA_900539505.1). Taxonomy (GTDB): domain Bacteria; phylum Campylobacterota; class Campylobacteria; order Campylobacterales; family Campylobacteraceae; genus Campylobacter_B. The sequence goes on from UQCL01000041.1 coordinate 6,179, forward strand.
GCCGAGATGCGCTCGCGAGCGCTTAATCTGATAAGCGGGTTAAATTTAAGCGGCGTGCCGCTTCTGTGCACCTTTCATAAATTCGGGCTTTTGTTTTTGAAATTTCATATTAGCGAGCTTGGACGCAGCGCAAACTTCCAAGTAATCGATACCGACGATAAGAAAAAGATCATCAAGGGCTTTGAGATAAATTTACCCACGTCACTATTAGCAGCCAAAATTTCAACCTATAAAAATTCCCTAATCGCCTCCAAAGATATCGACGAGCTTCTAAAGGGCGAGGACGACGAGCTAAGCAGGATGTACAGCGGATTTTACGCGCATTGCGCTAGAGCATATAAACGCTACGAGGCGTATTTGGCGACGAATAATCTGGTGGATTTCGATGATCTGCTAATTTTGCCGTATAAAATTTTAAACGCCAATGAGCGGCTATGCGATGAGATTTCGCGCCGTTACGCCTACATCACGGTTGATGAGTATCAGGACACCAACGACATTCAATTCAAACTGCTGCAAAAGCTCTGCACCGCGCACGAAAACCTCGTAGTAGTGGGCGATGACGATCAGAGTATCTACGGCTGGCGCGGCGCGCGGATAGAAAATATTCTAAATTTTAAAGATCAGTTCTCAAACGTAAAATTTATCAAGCTTGAGCAAAATTACCGCTCTACGGACGAAATTTTAAATGCCGCAAACGAGCTTATCTCGCATAACAAAAACCGCCTCGGCAAGAGCCTTACTAGCATGAACGGTGGGGGCGAAAAGATCGAAATTTTGCGTTCGGACGAGGAGGGCATCGAGGCGGCAAAGATCGCAGAAGCTATCAAAAAGCTGCTTTCAAGCGGCGTAGCGCCCTCTGAAATCGCCGTGCTTTACCGCGTAAACGCTCTTTCACGCGCACTGGAAGAGGGGCTGAATCGAGCCAAAATCCCGTACAAAATGGTAGGCGGTGTGAAATTTTACGAGCGCGCCGAGATCAAGGATACGATCGCCTATCTACGCTTGGTAAACGACGAGCACGACGACTTTTCGATGAGGCGGATCATAAACGTGCCCAAGCGCGGCATCGGCAAGGTCTCGCTGGCAAAGCTCGAGGAGCTTTCGCGCCTGAGGCTTATCAGTCTATTTGACGCCTTTAGCGAGCCGGACGCGGGGCTTAGCGCCAAGGCGGCGCAGGCTCTAGCGGAGCTTAAAAGCGGCATCGCTTCTATCTCCGCGCTAGCGGATACTATCAAAAAAATAGACGCGCTGGAGCCCGCTTTCGGGCTAAAGGCTTACTATGCCTCGCTTCCGGACGGCGCCGATCGCGTTGCAAATATCGACGAGTTTTTGGCGATGCTGAAGGACGAAGCGAGCAATAAGCCCGATTTTGATCTGGCGGAATTTTTAAATGAGCTGAGCCTTCTTAGCGATCAGGACGCCTTATCTGGCGATGCGATAAACATAATGAGCGTGCACGCCAGCAAAGGGCTTGAGTTTTCGCATCTTTTCGTAATCGGACTGGAGGAGGGCTTTTTCCCGCTTTTGGGCGACAGCAATGACATCGAGGAGGAGCGTAGGCTCGCATACGTAGCGATTACGCGCGCCAAACGCACTCTCACGCTTAGTTTTGCCGCTAGCCGCTTTTATCGCGGCAAGCGCGAGAGGCTCGATGCTAGCAGATTTATAGCCGAGGCGGGTTTGGTGGCTAAAGAGCCGCCGCGCGAGCAAAGCAGCGGCTTTAGCAAGGGCGAGCTGATCAAGCACAAACTCTTTGGCATCGGACAGATCACGGCGGTAAATGGCGACCGACTCACTATAAATTTTGGCGGAATTTCGCGCGTGATAATGTCAAATTTCGTAGAAAAGATCGGCGCTTATGAATAGATTGTTTTTGGCGGACAAGCCCGCGGGCATCGGCAGCAATAAATTTTTAAGTGTTCTTAAGCGCAAATACGGCGTGAAAAAGGCGGGCTTTAGCGGCACGCTCGATCCTTTCGCGAGCGGCGCGCTGATCGTCGCGTTCGGGCAATACGCGCGCTTTTTTAGATTTTTAAAAAAAGAGCCTAAAATCTATGCCGCGACGCTGTGGTTGGGCGCGCAAAGCCCAAGCGGCGATAACGAAAACATAAGGCACGTGGAGCAAATCCCGCCGCTTTCGCGCGAGGTTTTAGATGCCGCGATGGCGCAAATGCGCGGCGAGATAAAATTTATCCCGCCCGCTTTCAGCGCCAAGAAAATTGACGGCGTGCGCGCATACAAGCTCGCTCGCGCGGGCGAAGAGGTGAGCTTGAAAGAGGCCTCGATGCGGGTTTTTGATGCCAAAATTTTAAGCTACGCTCACCCCTTCGTAAGCTTTCGCGTTGCGCTTAGCGAGGGCGGCTACGTGCGCTCTTTTGCGCAAATTTTAGCAGAAAAGCTAGGCGTTACGGGTACGCTAAGCGCGCTTAGGCGGGAGAGTGAGGGGGCTTTTGATTTGAAAGATCCGCGTTTTGCGGATGAGGCAGCACTAAATCCGCTCGAGTTTTTAGATCTTAAGCCGAACTTTTACGACGGCGACGCGCGCGACGTGATCTTGGGCAAGAAGCTTGCCGCAAAGGATCTGGCGAGCCGCGCGGACGGACGCTATCTGCTTATCTGCGGCGATTTTTATTCGATCATCGAGATAGGCGCGGGCGAGGTGCGCTATCTTTGGAATGACGTCCCGATCGCGGGCGGCGTGTTTTAATCAGACCTCTAGCCTGTGACGGAATTTTGATCGGGCGGTCCTGGCTTGAAATTTGAGCGGTTATAAATACGGCGCGTTTTAAATTTACTCGCATAGCGCGCCGCCCGCGCGGCTAAATTTTATCGTGCGGAGCAGCGGGTGAGCGATCACGCTTTTTCGTTGCGCATAGATCGCAAAATCGGCATCGGGCGGCGTAAATTTAAACGTGCGACTAGGCAGGCGACGTTCGCTTGTGAAAAGGAATAAATCCATGGGGCTAAATTTAAACGCGACCAAGCGGCGTTTTGATTTGCTTTTTGCCGCGCGACGGCGACGCACTGCGAGATTAAAATTTCGCGATTTAAAAAGCGCGCAGGTTAGAGCTTATCGCGGCACGCCAAGCAGTCTTTGCCGAATGAAATTCCAGCTCGCGGTAATGCGTAGTTTGCGCCGATGGGTTTGATTTTGCGGCGGGCGACATACCGCTAAACTAAATTTATGACCTAGTGCGGCGTGCAGCGGTGCGGCTAGAATTTTGCCGGCTCGGAATTTTAATCGCTAAGATATATTCGCGCCGCAAGCTGAAATTTAGCCGCATGCGTTGCGGATCTGAATTCCGCGCTTTATAAAATTTACGTATCGGGCGCCGCGATCGCGGGTTAAATTCCGCGGCGCGCACTTCACGGCACGCGGTTTTAAATTTTGATTGCACTGGACGGAGCGTTCCGCAGGCTGAAATTTAACTCGCGCGCGGATTTAAAATTTTAATCGCGCTAGATGGGCTTGCCGCAGGCTAAATTTAACGCAAGCGCGCCAAGGCGCAGAAGGAGTAAAATTTGAAAGCTTATGCAAAGATCAATGTTTTTTTAAAAGTCGTCGGCACGCGCGGCGGCTACCACGAGATCGCCTCGCGCTTCGTGCTGCGCAGGGAGCTGTTTGACGAGATAAGCTTCGAGCGCGCGAGCGGCTTTGCGCTTGAATGTGGCGCCGCGCAGATCGCGGATAACATAATTTTAAAAGCCAAGGCGGCGCTTGAGCAGGCGGGCTTTGCGCGCGAGCTTGCGGAATTTTTCAGCTCGCACAAGATCGTGCTTAAAAAACATATTCCGATCGGTGCGGGTCTTGGGGGCGGCAGTAGCGATGCGGCGGTGTTTTTGCGGCTTGCGAACGAGGAATTAAGCTTAAAAATTCCGCGCAAGCGGCTTATAGCGATCGCGCAAAATATCGGCGCAGACGTCGCGTTTTTTGTTAGCGGGCTGGAGGCCGCAAACGTGCGCGGCATCGGCGAGATCATCGAGCCTTTCGAGGACCAGCTGCCTGCGATCGAAATTTTAACGCCAGCGATCTTTTGCTCCACCGGCGCGGTTTATAATGAGTTTCGCGCAAGCTTTATGCAAAATATAAATGCCGCGCAGGCGCAAGAGATGTTGCGTTTAAGCAGCGAGCAGCTGCTGACGCAATATGGCGGCTTTGCGTTAAATGATCTTTTCGCGCCGTGCATAAAGCTATATCCGCAGATGAGCAGGTATCGCGATATGTTTCTAAGCGGCAGCGGAAGCAGCGTGTTTTTCTTAAAATAAGAATTCCAAGGCGCGCGGTTAAAATTTAAAAGTTAAATTTAAAGATAAAATTTAAAATTTGCTCGCCCGCTTTTAAATTTAAGCAAAAACGGGCTAAGCTTAGGGTCAAATTTAGAAGGAAAAAGATGAAAGAACTGAGTAAAAATCGCAAGGCATTTCACGATTTTACGATACTTGAAAGCTTTGAAGCGGGCATCGTGCTAAAGGGAAGCGAGGTCAAAGCTCTGCGCGCGGGCAGGGGCAATCTCAAAGATAGCTTCTGTCGCGTGATCCGCGGCGAGCTGTTTTTGCTAAACGCCCATATCAGCTATCTTGAAAGCACCAACGCCCACTTTCGTCCAGACGAAGGGGCGGCGCGAAAGCTTTTGATGCATCGTAAGCAGATCGACAAACTGCTTGGCGCGGTTAGCAAAGAGGGCCTTACCATCGTGGTTTTGTCGCTGTATCTGAATGATAAAAACCGCGTAAAGGCGCGTATCGCTTTGGCTAGTGGCAAAAATCTGCACGACAAGCGCGAATCGCTAAAGCGCAAGGAAGCCGACCGCGAAGCGCAAAGCGCGATGAAGCGATACGACAAGCATTCATTTTAAATTCACAAAACTTTGGTTAAAATGCGGGCTTAAATTTAAATCCAAAGGAAATGCAATGAAGAAATTTTTACTATTATGTTTGGCGATTTTTGTCTTAAGCGGCTGCGGAGATGATTCGCAGAAAAAGACGGGCTCTGCTGGCGAGAATCCTGCCGCGAGCGAGAATCAGATGGCAAAAAATTCCGCTCAAGATAAAAATGGCGAGCGTATTGGCGGAGAAAGTGGCGAGGAGGTAGCTTTTACGCCGTTTAAAACGGGCGAGCGCCTTACGCTTAAAAGCGTCGTAGGCGGCGAGGTAACGATCGAGCGGACAGAAAAGGGCTTTAAGCTCGCGGACAGCGATAAAATTTTAATGTTTGATATTTTTGGTACGTACTGCCAGCCATGCCGCATCGAAGCGCCGCATCTGATGGACTTTCAGCTAAAAAACTCCGCGGATTTTCTAATGGTCGGCTTGATTTATTTTGAAGACATTACGGACGCGCAGGTGATCGAAAATTTTACGAAAAAGTTTAACGCGTATTATTTCATCTCCAATTCAAAACAAAACGAGCGCATAGTAGGTCAAATTTTAAGCGACATCGGTTATCGCCACGCGCTTTCGATCCCTTTTAAGGTAGTGCTTAAAGACGGAAAATATCAAAGGCTCACCGACATTAATGAAGGCGATGAGCGGGGCAAGCCGTATTACTTAGGCATGGTCGATACCGATGTGATAAAAAGCGATATCGCCAGGATAAAAAATGGCAACTAAAACCGGCGTGCAGATTCGCACTCGCGCCAAAACAAAATCTTTTGTGCCTCGTCCGTATAAAGTAATTTTGCTAAACGACGACGTGACGACGATGGATTTCGTGGTTTATATTTTGATGGAGATTTTTGCCAAAAACTTTAACGACGCCGTAGATTTAATGATGAAAGTGCATAAGCAGGGTCGCGCGGTTTGCGGCGCGTATCCTAAAGAGATAGCCGAGTGCAAGCAACAAGCGGTTTTACAAGCGGCAAAGGCCGCAGGATTCCCTCTTAGATGTGAGATCGAAGAGGATTAAATTTAAAGGAAAGCAATGATAGGATTTTTTTTAAACAAACATTTTGAACAAGCAATCAGCGTCGCAAACGACGGCGAGGACGAATACATCACTACTTCGCACGTAGTTTATGCGATTTTTAAATACAATAAGCCCTTTCATGGACTCATCGCCAAAGAAATTCCGGATATTAACTATCTAAATATCTTGGATAATCTGGGCGGGCTTTTGGATATGATGCCTAAATCAAGCGGCAAGGCTCCGGCGCAGACGATAGAATTTAAGCAGTTCTATACTGAATTAAATAACGCTAAAGAGCCTAAAAACGAGCTCGATTTTATGCTTAAAATTTTAAATGATAAGGAAAACGACTGCACTAAAATTTTAAATCACTACGGTATCAATGCCGCGATTTTTGAGCTCATCGTGCGAAAGTACAAATCCGCTTTCGATCACCGTGATGAGGTCGTTTCTCGCGATGAAGCCGCAGCGATTAAGCTAAACTCATACGATATCGATGATATCACGCATGCGATGAATTATGACGAAAGCCGCAGGCAGTGGCAGAATACGGAATTTGAACCTGCGTTTGAAGGCGAAAAAGACGCCATAAACGAGCGCGATATTAAAAAGGATTCGCCTAGCTCACTTTATACAGCAAACCTCAATAAAATCGCGCTTGAGGGCAAGATCGATCCACTCATCGGACGCGAAAAAGAGATCGAAAAGACGCTGCAAACCCTCTGTCGCCGCAAGAAAAACAATCCAATCTTAGTGGGCGAAGCAGGAGTTGGTAAAACCGCGATCATCGAGGGTATCGCGCTAAAAATCGTCCGCGGCGAAGTGCCAGAAAAGCTAAAAAATAAGGTGATTTACGCCATTGATGCTGGCGCGCTAATCGCAGGAACTACGCTGCGCGGGGAGTTTGAGGAGAGGCTAAAGGATCTCATAGATGAGTTTAGCGCTAATCAAAACGCGATTTTATTTATCGATGAAATTCACACGATCGTTGGTGCAGGCACGGGCAATCGCAACGAACTTGATATGTCAAACATCCTAAAACCTTCGCTTGCAAGCGGCGAGCTATCGGTCATCGGCGCTACTACATACGGCGAATACCGCTCGTTTTCGCAGGATAAAGCGCTTAGCCGCAGGTTTTGCAAGATCGATGTAAGCGAGCCTAGCATTGACGATAGCGTCGAAATTTTAAAAGGCGTAGCCAAAAAATATGAGGAATTTCACGGCGTGAAATTTAGCGACGAAATTTTGCGTGATAGCGTAACGCTTGCTAAAAAATATCAAAGCGATAAATTCCTTCCCGACAGCGCCATTGATCTCATCGACGAGGTGGGTGCAAGTTTTGCATTTAAATCGCACGAAGCTCCTCTTGAAATCAGTAAGGATGATTTAGTAAATACACTTTCGATTAGCGCGAATATCGCAAATTTAAGCAGTAGCGTCGATAATAAACAGGTACTAAAAAATCTAGAAGCCAATATCAAGCGTGAAATTTTCGGTCAAGACGAAGCGGTTAGCAGTCTTTGTAAGGCGCTTTTGCGCTCTTACGCCGGGCTTGGAGGTGCAAGCTCTCCGATCGGGGTATTTTTGTTCGCAGGTAGCAGCGGTGTGGGCAAAAGTGAGCTAGCCAAGGTCTTAGCCGCGCAGCTTGGAGTGCATTTTGAGCGCTACGATATGAGCGAGTATATGGAAGCCCACAGCGTCTCGAGGCTCATCGGAGCACCTCCCGGATACGTGGGCTTTGAAAATGGCGGAATTTTAACTAACAACATCAAAAAGCACCCATATAGCGTCATTTTATTTGATGAGGTAGAAAAAGCTCATCCTAGCATGACGAATATTTTTTTAGGAATTTTCGATAACGCAAGTCTTACCGATAACAACGGCGTTACGACTGATTTTAAAAATACGATCATAATAATGACGTCGAATTTAGGCACGAAAGAAGCGCCGCAAGTTGGATTTACAAAAGATGAGAGCTATAAAGTAGATAGTGCCATAAAAAGCTTTTTTGCGCCGGAATTTCGCAACCGCATCGATAAAATCATAAATTTTAACCGCTTAAGCGGCGAAATTTTAGAAAAGATCGTGGATAAAACTATCGGCGAGCTGGAGTTGCAGCTAAAAAACGTAAAGATTAGCCTAAGCAAGGAAGCAAAAGATTTGATTATCTCGCGCGGCTATTCGGACGAGTTTGGCGCGCGAAATTTAAAGCGCGAGATCAGCTCTCAGATCAGCGATCATATAAGCGGCGAGCTGCTTTTTGGCGCGCTGCAGGAGGGTGGCTTAGTTAGCGTGAGCGTAAAAGATGGCGAGCTAAGCTTTGGCTTTACTTCTACGCCTTTGCCGCAGATAGAAAAAAAGCAACCCGCACTAGCTCAAAGCAGCGTCGTTAAATAATGGCTCGGTTTTACGATTTTCCAGATCCTATGGATGCGCCCGATTTTGCGCCGCTTGCAAGTGGCGGCGATCTGAGCGAGGACTGCTTGCTTAGCGCTTATAGCGCAGGGATATTTCCGTGGTTTAACGAAGATGAGCCGATTTTATGGTGGTCGCCCAATCCGCGCGCAGTGCTTGATCCGCGCGAAGTGCGTGTGCAAAAGTCCATTAAGCCCTATCTTAAGCGATATGACGTTAAATTTGACGCAAATTTTAAGGGCTTCATCGAGCGCTGCAAAGACGTGCGCAAAAAAGAGAGCGACGGCACGTGGATCAGCGAGCAGATCGTGCAGGCTTACTCGCGTTTGGCAGCAGACGGCTACGCTCACAGCGTCGAGGTGTACGAGGATGGCGAGCTCGTAGGTGGGTTATACGGGCTAATTTTTGGGCGTGTGTTTTGCGGCGAGAGTATGCTGAGCCTAAAGAGCAACGCTTCGAAAGTCGCGCTGATTAGGCTTTGTGAGGTGCTTGCAAATTTCGGCTTTCTAATCGATTGTCAGATTATGAACGAGCATCTGAAATTTATGGGTGCTAAAGAGATGCCGCGAGCGGAATTCCTCGCTCTATTTGCTGAGCTTAGTGCGCAAGATAGCGGCTTTGAGCGCTTTGCGGATCTTAAAGTTCCGCGCGGAGCGCAGCATTGAGTCAAAGCTTGAGATGCAGCAGCGTAAAAAATGCGCGGAATTTAGAATTTTAAAGAAATAAGATGTGGCAAAGAGATAAAAGCTCCTCGGTCGGTATGATTATTGTGATGTTTATATTCGTGCCGGCGGCGCTTTTTGTATTTTTGGCGATTTTATATTTTTGGGGCAGCACTGAGCGCAAGCTACCGCGCCTGGATGTCAATGAAACCAACAGCGCGATCCGCGGCGCGATAATCGCAAAAGATAACTACGTCGCGGCAAATTCCGTCAAACTCTATAAAGTTAGCGTCGACGCACGCAGCATCGATAAAAACAAGCTTGATCTTTTCGTGCGGCTATACTGCATCTACACGGGTGATAGCGAAAAGCGTGTCAAAAGCGCGATCGAGGGCTCTGGCGGCACGACCGTGCTGTCGTATAAGATCGACGCCAAAACCGCCGTGCATCTAAAAGAGCTTGCATATAAGCTAAATTTAAAAAAGGTCTTCGTCAGCTTCATAGGCTCAAACGGCAGGCTAAATCCGCCTATCCGCATGAGCGTGAGCGAAAGCGGCGAGAAACGCAGCTACAATGTCGGCGATTCGCTCACTCCGTTAATCGGCTATATCAATAAAAAAGAGGTTGATGGCATCACCAAGGTTAGCGGAATTAAGGGGATAGAGAAGTACTATGAGTATTATCTAGCGCCGGTTAGAGATGAGTTTATCGTGGGTCCGCGCGATATCGGCGGCAACATCATCCTAGAGCGTAGCAGCAAAAAAACGGGCAGGATCGACGGCTACAACGTCCGCCTAAGCGTGCCGTTAACGCTGCAAAGAAAGATAGAGCGCCTAAGCGATGAGGGCGCTGATAATTACGATGCGCGAGAAATCGTGGTGGGCATTATGAACTCCAAAACGGGCAAAATTTTATCCCTTGCGACCAATGCCCGCTATGATCCCTCAAACATCACGAAAAACGATCTTAAGAATTTAAATTTTACCGCGAGCGAATACGCCTACGAAGTGGGCTCGATTATGAAGCCGATAATTTTCGCAATCGCCTATGATGCCAAAGCCGTCAAACCGGGAGAGATCATTAATACATATAACGGCAGCTATAAGCTTGGTACTCGCACGATCCGCGATACGCATCCTGCAAAGCAGATGAGCGGCGAGGAGATCATCATCCACAGCTCAAATATTGGAATGATTAAAATTTCAGAGCGGCTGGAGGGGCAGGCTATTTATGATGGGCTTATGAACTTTGGTATGTCGCAAAAAACGGGTATCGATCTGCCGTATGAGCAAAGTGGAAATATCCCAAGCATCAAAAGCCTGAATAATAAAATTTACAAAGCCACGATCAGCTACGGCTACGGCGCGCAGATGACCTTCCTTCAGATGCTCAATGCTTATACCGTCTTTAACAACGGCGGCGTTATGATTAGTCCGCGCCTAGTCGAAAATCTAGAAAATAACGGCAAAACTTACATCGTCAACGAAAGCGAAACCCGCCAGGTCATCTCTAAACCTACCGCCGACGTGATTAAAGGAATTTTAATCAAAACGGTTGAGAGCGGCACTGGGCGCAAGGGGCGGGTAGCGGGGCTGCAAATCGGCGGCAAGACGGGCACTGCGCGCATCGCCAAGGGGGGCGGTTATTCGAGCGCCTATAACAGCTCGTTTTTCGGCTTTGCCAACGACGCGGACACCAGCTACACGATCGGCGTTTTGGTACGCGAGCCTAAAAGGGGCAGCTACTACGCCGCTCAAAATGCGCTGCCGATCTTTAAGCGGGCGGTAGGAATTTTGATAGAAGAGGGCTATCTAAAGCCCGCAGCCGACGCAAACGCCACGCAAAAGGTTGAGATCAAGGATGAGGCAGTTGAAATTAAAGATTAAATTTGCTAAATTTCGTGAGGTTTTTTAAAATTTTGCGGCTTGCGACGACGAAAATTCGCGGAATTTAGCGCGGCTTTTTGAAATTTTACGGCGTTTAAATTTTACGGCGCGGAATTTTGGCGGCATAGAATTTTGTGGCGTAAATTTTAACGGCACGGCGATGGAATTTTATCGCGACGCGGGATTTTATGCTGTGCCGCTCGCTGCGCTAAGGTGGTGGAGTTTTATCGCAATACAGAATTTCGGTGCGACGTAAAATTCCGTATCAAGACAAAATTTTAAATTTGCCGCCGTGCAAATAAGCGCAAGTAAAACGGCGAGCGAGCTTGAAATGTTAAATTTAAGACGCGTAATGTATCTGCGCGAGTATGAAATTTAGCGAGTTTGAGAGCGAAATTTAACGATGAAATTTAACGCAAAGAAAAGAGGAGAATATGAAAGCAAGTGAGGGAAAAATGAAAATAGCAATAATCGGACTTGGCTACGTGGGGCTTCCTTTGGCGGCGGCGTTTGCGGCGAAACACGAGGTTGTGGGCTTTGACGTCTGCCTGGAGCGCATAGAGGAGCTGCGCGGCGGGCACGATCGCACGCTGGAGCTTAGCGACGAGGAGCTTGCCGCGGCGATTCAAAACGGGCTTAAATTTAGCGCGAAGCTAGATGATATGAGGCAGAGTAATTTTTACATCGTGTGCGTGCCGACGCCCGTAGATAGGCTAAATCGCCCAGATCTCACGCCGCTAATCAAGGCCAGCGAAAGCGTCGGAGCCGTGCTTAAAAAGGGCGATATCGTCGTGTATGAAAGCACCGTCTATCCGGGCGCTACGGAGGAGGACTGCGTGCCGGTGTTGCAGCGGGCTAGCGGGCTAAAATTTAACCGCGATTTTTTCTGCGGATATTCGCCCGAGCGTATCAATCCTGGCGATAAAATTCACACCGTCACGAAGATCAAAAAGATCGTCTCGGCAAGCACCCCGGAGGCTCTGGACGTCGTAGATAGCGTCTATCTTAGTATCCTGCAAAACGGCACCTTTCGCGCTAGCAGCATAAAGGTCGCCGAGGCCGCGAAGGTGATCGAAAACACCCAGCGTGACATCAATATCGGCTTTATCAACGAGCTTGCGATCCTGTTCGGCAAGCTCGGTATCAACACCAACGACGTCATCGACGCGGCGGCTACGAAGTGGAATTTCTTAAGCTTCCGTCCGGGTCTCGTGGGCGGACACTGCATCGGCATCGATCCGTATTATCTGGCGCAGAAAGCGACCGAGGTGGGCTATCACCCGGAAATCATCCTCTCAAGCCGCCGCATTAACGATAATATGGGAAGCTATGTCGCTACGGAGGTCGTTAAGATGATGATAAAATACGACGAAAAGGTAAAAGGCGCGAAGGTCTTGATCTTGGGACTTACGTTTAAAGAAAACTGCCCCGACACCCGTAATACGCGCGTCGTGGATATGATAGACGAGCTTAAAAATTTCGGCTGCGAGGTAAGCGTCTATGATCCTTGGGCGAGCGCCGCCGACGCCAAGAGATACTACGACATCGATCTGCTGCAAAAGCCCGATTTGCGCAAATTTGACTGCGTCGTAATCGCCGTAGCGCATAAGCAGTTTTTCGAGCTTGATTACGCAGGCTCGCTGGTTTACGACGTGAAAAACGTCTATAAAGGCGCGCAAGGAAAGCTCTAAAATTTAGCTTGGGGGTTAAATTTAGACTTCTAAATCAGTAGCTTAGCGGGGATAAAGATGAACGAGGCAAGGCTCGAATAGCTAAAGAAAATTCTAAACGAACGACGTCAAAATTTAGAGCGAGGCTCACAGGAAAATTCTGACGCTCAAAATTCCGATGCCTTAATTTTAATAAAGGAGATATAGATGAGTAGAGGAAGTGTTGATAAAAGGTGTACTTATTACAGGTGGTTTTAAATCGCTACAAGAATATTCTGATTTGCCAAAAGCTACTAAAGGAATACAATGAAAAACCCGCTTTACTACGTAGATTATTGGTATGATTTGATTAAATTCGGCTTCGATCGGAAACACACTTTTATAACGCTAATCGTTGTTTGCGTTTCATTTATCGCACCGATACTTCTTTTGATAGCATATCAAAGCGCACCTAGTAGAAAAAATATAGAAGATCCTTTTGTTTTTGTTGGAACTATAAGCGAATTTCATAAATATGATAGCTATCGTGGCGGAACCGGCTGCAATATATCCGTGCGAGGAAGCGGTAAAATTTTTGATCTGCATATCGGAAATAGCAAGACAGATTATGAACAATTCGGTATGCAATTTTGTGATTTAATTTACAAAAACTATATAGATCAAATTTGCGTAAAAATTAAAATGTCGGAAAGATTTTTAAATGAATACGGGTATTGCGATGGAACAAAAATACATACCTCAAATGCAGAGGATTGGGATAATTTATATTTTCAAAGAAATATACTAACCTTAACTAGTATATTGCTATTTTTATCCGCATTGTATTCAATCCTCAAGCTTCATAAAGAATATAAAAAATCCAAACTAAAAGATTAAATTTTAATCTCTAAATTTACAACGCTTGTGCGAGTATAAATTTCGCGAAATCCTCGCGGGAGTTCGGGCATTTGCACACTTCGTAGTATTCGTAACCCAGCTCGCGCGCACTAGCCCTATAAAAAATATCCAGTTCAAAATCGGTCTCGGAGTTATCCACGCAAAACGCGATCGGAAATATCAGCGCTTTTTTGCCCTGCAGATCTCGCAAGACGTCCGCGATATTTGGCTCTAGCCACTTCACGGGGCCAAGGCGCGATTGATACGCCAAAATGATCTCTTTAAATTTAATCCCGCGCGCAGCCAGCAGATCTTTTAAAATTTGCACGTGCGCCTCTACTTGCGCCTCGTAGGGATCGCCCGCGGCGATCATTTTTACCGGCAGCGAATGGGCGGAAAATATGAGCGAAATTTGCGAAATTTCATCCGCGCTAAATTTCGCGACGCAGCTTGCGATTAAATTTAGTAAAATTTCGTTGTAAGCGGCGTTGTCGTAGAAGATGCCCGCTGTTTTATAATTTTTTATACCAAGCCGCTTAAGCGCCGCCTCGGCAGAGCACAGGCTCGATTGCACCGTCGTTTTTGAGAAGTGCGGATACAAAGGCATCAAAATTATCTCGTCAAAATCCGCGTATTTTTTAAGCACATCCTCCGCAAAAGGCGGCGTGTAATTCATCGCATAATCGCAAACCAGCTCGTCTATTGGTTTTTTATCCCGCGGCGCCTCGCCCTGCGTCTGGACATACCGCGGCGGCTGGTTTTGCAATATAGTGTCTTGCGCTGGCTTGCCCTGTGCCTGTGCCTCTTGCTGT
>UQCL01000042.1 GCA_900539505.1 uncultured Campylobacter sp.
CGCGTAAGATCGTCGGCAGCGTCAGATGTGTATAAGAGACAGATACTAGACAATGGTAGCATGACCATATCGATCAGACAAAATCAAGAGATTATTGATAAATTTGGGGATGTTGCTTTCGACAAAGAGAGTTTGACTTTGAGCCTGATAAACCATAGCTCTAAAATTTTTAATACGTAAGGAAAGAGATGCAAGAATATGGCTTAAAAATTTTTAATATAGATAAGGGATTATTTGTATTGACTATGTTGATGAGCATAAGGAGCCTGCAGGCTTGTTCTGAGAAGCATTTAGAGCGGATATTTCTTTTTGGCGCTTTTAAAGAGGTGCTTGCTGATAAGCCGAATATAAAGAGACCTTATGAAGAATATAAAATATCAAATAGGGCAAAAAATAATATATCACTATGTCGAATGCATACTTTGCTTTATAGTAAATGCTTCTATCTGGGTGAGTGTCATAATTACGATTATAGACTTAGTAATGTCGAAATTTTAGATTAGAGGTGTAAATATGATATAATTCATTTTGAAAATATTGATGCAAGATTAAAATTTCGATTTAAATTCTATTTTAATGAAAGGAGATTTCGAATGAAACTCATCAAACTAAGTTTGGCTGCTACGGTTTGCGCATGTGCGGTATCCTCGCTAAGCGCGGCGGATAGCGTAGCCGAGGCGATCACTAACGGTAAATTCGGCGGAACGGTAAAGACAACTTACGCTAGTAAAACCGTAGATAATAGAGGCGAGGCCGCTACGGGCGATAACGACTACGAGGCATTCGGCGTAGGTCTTGAGCTCGGATACGTCACCGATCCTCTTTACGGCTTTAGAATAGGGCTTACCGGACAAGGCTGGTTGATGCCGTATCATGTAGGCTCAAGCAATAAGATCGCCTATGATAAGGAGTGGTATACTAAAGGTGCGGTATTATCTGAATTATACCTGGGATACGGCATAGGCAATACCGATATAAAGGCGGGTAGACAATATGTCGTTACTCCGCTCGTTGCTGGCAACTATACGAGGGCGTTTAAAGAAGCTTTCGAGGGCGTAGCGATATCTAATAAAGATATCCCCGATACTACATTGTGGGGCGGATGGTTTTATAAATTCCAAGGAAGGAGCAAAACCGCTATGGGCGCTCCGGCAGGCGAAGGAAAGGCTCCTTTATTTAAAGATAGGGTGATTCTGGGTAATATGACCGGTCCGGTCGCCGTAAAATTTGAAAATATCTTCTCCGCATATGTTCAAAATAAATCCTTGCCTTATACCACTTTAACCGGCGCTTACGCAGCGGTAACGGACGTAAAACCCGCTAACGCATTAAAAGACGGCGACGTTAGCTTGTATCTTGCCGAGGCGAATGTAAAAGTGCCGGTAGGCGAGGTTTTAAAGCTGGGATTTGATCTTAACTACAAAGGCTCGCGCGTGGACGGAGGGCTGGAGCCAAGAAGGCTTGACGGCGATATGTTCGGCGCAAGAGTCTCGGTTAGCGAGTTTTTCGGATTCGGCCTATCGTATGCCTATACGACCGTTAGCGATGACGATGCCGTTATTTTGGGCGTCGGCAACGGCCCGGGATCATACACCGCTCTGCCTATCCGAGGTCCGTTCGTCTTCACGGGATATGCGGGTATGGATACGCACAAGATCGTGCTTGATTATAACTTCGGCGCTATCGGCTTGGATGGCTTCAAAACCGCGCTACACTACGTAAAAGGCGATCAGGACAGAGTAGGCGGCACGAATAATATCAATGCTAGCGGGGCTGCGGGCCAAAAGGTCGGCACCAGCATGGACGTAGAGGGCTGGGCGGTAACGGCAAACTACGCTCCTAAGGCCATTAAGGGGCTAAGCTTGGGCGTAACCTACACTGCGCTTGAGAGGAGCGACCACTACGCTAGCGGCGTAAATAGAAAGTTCGACGAGAACGAGATATGGTTGCAAGCTGCGTATAAATTTGATCTAAGCGGCAAGTAAAATTTTAAAGAGCGGAGAATTTTCCGCTCTTTCTCATCTGCATTATTTTGCCTCGTATATGACGCAAAAAAAGGGCGTTAAACCCGAAAAATTTACTCTTTCTCATCTGCATTATCAAGCGAGCTCGCGCTTGATAAATGCTTCATCCTAGCTCCTTAAATTTAAACATGTTCTTAAATTTTAAATGAAACGGAGGTAAAATTTATCTCTAAAATTTCGCCGCAGAGCTTGACGTACCGAAATTTAAATAAAGCTTGGGTGTTGAAATTTTGACGAGGATTTTGTTACGCGTGCTTTATAGGAATTTTAAATTTATAAGAATTTTAGAAATTTCCTTACAATTACAAAAAATATACCTTTCTAGCGTTTTAAATCTTTTGATATGAAAGTTACTTGAATATTTTCTTTCGGGACAAATTTATTTAAACTTGCACCGCCCCTATACTCTTCTAATGCGTCTTTTAAAATTTTAACTATTTCATCCCTTGATATACCATAAGTATGGGTTTTTATAGACTTTAATTCATATAAGATTTTAAAAGGGTTGTCTGTAATTTTCGTGCTAGTATTTTTATTGTTTATATCTCTTAAATCAAGCTCAATATCTTGATCATCATAGTGTAAAACCCAGATCCGTTCCCCGCTCCATCCATCTCTATGATCTGGCAAATGCAAATTAACGACGGATATTAGCCAAATGTCTCTTTGCCTATCAATCACCCAGTAGAGTTGATCAATTAAATAATCCGAATATTCTTCTTCATTGTATTTGCGGCAGCATGTATTTATAATGTTTATAATATCATATTTCTTCAAATCCTCTTTAGAAATATATTCTGCAACAAACGCCATCGCTTCCTCCTAAAATTTTAATTCGATTATACTCTCGATAATTTATGCTAGCCTTATGCTCTCATGAATGTATCGTGAGTATGAAATTTTTTAAGTTCGCACTATAGCAAGGCTCATATAGATGCAAATTGTAAGGGTTTTTTGTCGATACTTTTCGTTTACGAGCTGGCGAGTAAGAAGCGCATAAACTTAAGTTGCGGGCGGTTGGTTTAAATATAGTCTGATAGATGAAATTTTAAATCGAGAATTCGGGTAAATTTTAAATCTAAAAGTCGATAAAATTTAATAAAAATTTCACAAAAACCTCGCCAAAATTTCAAAAATCCCGTCAAGGTCTCAGCTAAACCTCGGCGGAATTTTGAAATTTAGAAATTCTAGAATTTCAAGCGGCGTTATTTCTTCGCGCTAGAAGCGTCCATAAAGGCCTGCTCTTCGGCGCTCGGTTTATACTCGTCGCCGAAAAATCCCTTCTTCGCCTTGATCTTTTCTTGCATCATCTTCTTTTCATAAATTTTATACGTCGGTCGCCAGTACTCTAGGTAGTTGCGAAGCCCGATGCCATGCCCCGCGCTTACGTGGCAGCTCGCGCATTTAAGCTCGCGCTCGGTGCCTAGGAGCTTTTTGTAGTGCGCGTGCATGCGCTGCGCCTGCTCGGAGGTGATTTTGCTGTCTATCACGGTGGCGTGGCAGCTCGTGCAGCCGTTGTCAAACACATAGTGCTCGCGGTTTTCGCGCCTTTTGTTCCAATCAAATTTTTCAGGCTCGTCAAAGAAGTGCGAGTAGCCCTCCAACACGCCGTTTTTGGCCTTTTGATAGACGTATTTTACGATATTGTCGTGCGGTAGGTGGCAGTCGACGCATTGGGCTTTGACGCCCGTTTTGCCCTTGCCCGAGTGGACGTCCTCTTGATAGGCGATCACCATCGGATCCATCTCATGGCAGACGTCGCAGAATTTATCGGTGCTAGTTTTCTCAAGCGCATAATGCACCGGCACGACGACGAAAAACCCTATAATGCCGCTTATTAAGATGATAAGCGCTAGTAATTTTTTAGAAATTCTCATGGTGTCACCCCCATCCATTGCGGCACTTCGTGCTCGTGGCATTCTGTACACATATTCGTAGATGCCTTGTGCTCGGCATGGCATTCGTCGCAGTATAGCGTAGGACCGTCGTGGACGGAGTTATGCGGATTAGCTTTAAGAGTATCCATAAATTTAAGCCTCAAGGCGAGCTGCTTTTTGTCGCCGTGGCAGCTGATACAGCCTTTATCGCCGATACTTTTAAATTTAGATGGATCGCTTCCTTGATTTATGTGGCAATCGACGCAGTCAAACGATAAATGCTCGTGATGAGGTTTGATTTTGTATTTTGCCCGAAGCTCATCTGAAACGACTATGTTCGTGGCGTTAGCGTCATTAGCAGACGGCGCGCCGAACAAAGTCGCGATGATACAGCACAAAATTAATGCCGTAAAACTAATTTTTTTCATTTGCAGCCTTTTAAAAAACCGCCTTACCGGGTAGGCTTTTGCCGCCCGGCAAGGCTTAAGAGAGCCTACGCTCCGACTAAACTAAGCGATCTGCTCACCCGCGATCATTCCGAAAACTATGCAGTCGGTGATCGCGACGGTGCCTAAGCGGCTAGCGCCGTGAGTACCGCCGGTGATCTCGCCTGCAGCCCAGAGGCCTGGGATCGGTTTATTCGTCTTAGATGATAAGACCTCGGCTTTGGTGTTGATCTTTAGACCGCCCATCGTGTGGTGAGGCTTCGGCGAGAGGCGGATGACGTAGAAAGGCCCCGCTTCGTTGATCTCGCTAAGCGCGCTTTCTTGTTTGCCGAACTCATCTTTTTTGGCTTTAACGCCTTCGTTGTATTTTTTGACGCTCTCTTTTAAGGCATCTGCAGGCACGCCGTATTTGCTAGCGATCTCATCTAGGCTTGCGCATTCGCCCACTAGCTTTCCGCTTGCCATGCCCTTGGAAATCACCTCTTCGCTTAGGTCTTTAAACGCCATTTTGGTATCGGCGAAGGTTATCGGATAGGCTTTCGGATCCTCGCGTAAAATTTTAAACTCGGCGTCCGCTCTAGTCTTGCGATCTGCAAGCTCGTTCATAAAACGCTTGCCCGTGCGCACGTCCACGGCGATGCCGTATTTAAAGGTGCCTTGCTGAGTTAGGATCGGAGCGGTGCCGAAGCCCTTCTCATCGGGGCTCGCCCACGGACCGAACTGGATCCAATCGACCTGCACCGGATACGCACCGATCTCAAAGGCTTTTAGTAGCACGCCCGCGGTAGCTCCCGCGTGATTTGTACTATCGACGTCATCAGGGATGCGCGGATCTTGAAGCTTGCGGAAAATTTTATCGCGGCAAAATCCGCCCGCTGCGAGTACTACGCCTTTTTTGGCTTTGAGCGTCTTTTTGGTGCCGCTTGTGTTTTCAAGATCGTCGCTGTAAAGATTCGGATCAAATTTATACTCCTCGCGGATCACGACGCCCGCCACGCGATCTCCGTCCATTACGAAATCGTCAAATTTTGCGCGGCGGCGAAGCTCGCAGCCCTTATCTTTCAGCGCTTCAAATTTTTCAAGCATCGGCTGGATGTAGCCCGAGCCGCTATCATTCGTCGTTAGCATCGAGCGCGCGACGCTGTGTCCGCCGAAGTGGGCGCAGTGATCCATCTTAAATTGCACGCCGCTATCGACGAGGAATTTAAACGCATCCAAGCCGCGATCGGCTAGGGTGCTTAAAAGCTCGGGGTGGTTGATGCCAAGGCCCGCCTTTAGGCAGTCGTTCATAAATAGCTCTTTGCTGTCTTTGATGCCAGTTTTTTCCTGCACCGGATTCATCGGCACGCTCATACCGCCGCCGTTGATGACGGAGTTTCCGCCGATGCGGCCCATCTTTTCGAGAATCAAGACTTTGTTGCCTTTCTCGGCTACTTTTAAGCCCGCCGCAAGCCCCGCAAACCCGCTACCGATGATGATTACATCCCACTCCTCGTCAAATTTGACATCCTTTGCGTCCATTGCGCTTGCTTGTGCATTTACCGCGCTAAGTGCGAGTGCACCGGCTCCTACCATACCCATTTTCAGTATGTCGCGTCTCTGCATATTTGCCCCTTTACTTAGAGATTTTTTAATCTTAAAGATTAATGTCGTAATTTTATATTAAATCTTTATGTAAGTCAAATGTTATTTAGTATATAATTTAATAGCTAAAGGCTATAAAATTTCAACCGAAGGGGCAAAAAATGAGCCTGCGACATATGGAATTTGCGGTAAAAATTTCGGAGCTTAAAAGCTTTACAAAAGCGGCGAGCGAGCTTGGAATCGCCCAGCCGTCGCTTTCAAAGAGCATTATGCTTTTAGAAAAGGAGCTCGGGATCGAAATTTTCGATAGAAAAAACGGCCTTGAGCTTACATACGCGGGCGAAATTTACATCGCCAGAGCGAAAAATATGCTTAGGCTCAATAAGGAGCTAAATAACGAAATCCGCGGGCTTTCGTCGATCAAGACGGGCAAGCTCGTAATCGGCGCAACCTCGACCAGCTTTAAATTTATCGAAAAGATCATCGTGATGTTTTACAGTAGGTTTTCCAAAGCCGACATCAGGGTCGTGCACGCTCACTCCGAGCCCGCGCTCATCGAGATGCTAAAAAGCGGCGAGCTTGACATCGTCTATGCCGCGCACTTCGGCGAGCTTGTCGCGGAGGGGCTTGAGTGCGAGTTTATAAAAAAGCGCAGGCTACTTCTAAGCGTCTGCTCCTCGCATCCTGCCGTTTCGCGAGCGAGTATAAATTCTACCGAGAGATACCCCAAGATCGCGCTTAGCGAGTTTAAATCCGATAAATTTGCAATCAGTAGTAAAATTTTAAAAAGCGAATCAAACTTTAAAAAAATATTCGAAAACGCGGGCTTTACGCCTCAAATTTTCTGCGACACCTCCTATTTGTACGTGGCTAACGCGATGGTCGCGGCGGGGCTTTGCGTGAGTTTCAGCTTCGCGCGGTACATTTTTGAGACGCAGAAGGACTACATCACGCTCTTTGACGTCGCGGATGAGCCGCTTTTGGATGTGTCGTTTTCGGTCGTGTATAAAAAACCCTCCAAGCTCGCAAAGGAATTTATAAAGATGATAAAAGCGGGCAAAAGCGGCGAGTAGGGCGGTCTGCGGCGCGCAGATTTAAATTTAATAATGCGCCGCAAGGGTTTAAATTTAAAAATGCACTGCATAGGTTCAAATTTAATAGCATGCTACGAGACGCTGCGCCAAAGATCAACTTTTAAAATTTATCCCGCAACCTTGTTTTTTAAATTCCGGTTCGCAGCTTGCTTAGCCGAAATTTCATCTCAAATTTTATCTTGCGCTCTAATCGGTTAAATTTTATCTTGCACATGCAGGCTAAATTTTATCTCGCGGCGCGCTAGGCTAAATTTTCATTCGTCGCGGCTACGTAAATTTACGGCGCGCTCTTTTATAAATTTTATATGCAAGCGGAGCAAAGAGCGTCTATTCGGTGCTTTCAGCTCTTTGGCTACCGCTTGATTAGCTGCTTTTCTTGCTCGCCGATAAAACTTGCGCCAAGATCGCCGCTAGCGCGATATTGAGGCTGACGCAGAGCCCAAACAGCGCCACGGCCTTGGTGGAGCTGAAAGCGAGCGTAAAAAAAGAGATTATGCTGGTTAAAGACGCGAGCGTGATGCCGAAAATTTTATCGCTAAGCGCCATCTTATCGTTGTTTGCAAAGATCATATAGTCTATCCCCACGGCGCCTGAGAGGATCAGTGCAAAGATCGCAAAAATATTCACGCTCACGCCGAATGCGCTAAGCATGGCAAGCACGGCCAAATTTGTCGCAAAAACACAGACGACGATCAGCCACGCCGTCCGCGCGCCGAAAAACGCCCACAGCAGTGCGAGCGCGAGGGCGTATGCGGCGCATTTTAGATACAAGGCGTTGATTTTGATCTGTGAAAACGCCTCGCTTATGGCGCTTCGCATGTTTAGATGCAGCGCGCCCATCTGCGCGGCAAGCTCGCTTACGGCTGCTTTATCGCGCACGCCGCGCAAAAAAGCGATATGCGGATCGATGCTCGGCATCGCGGCAAAAAGAACGGAGCTTCTAGCCTGTTCGTAGCTTAAAATAGGCGCATCTGCGATCTTGGCAAAGTTTGCGTCCACGAGCTCGCGACTAAGCCCGAGACGTAAAAATGCGCTTCTATCGTAGTTTGCAAAGGCCTGCTTGATAAAGCTCTGCGTAGCGGGATCCAAAATCGGCGCGCCGGTGTATGAGTCCGCAAGACCGCGCGCTACGATCTCTTTGGCTACCGCGCCCGCATCGTTGCCCACGATCAGATCGAAGCTGGAACCTCCGATGCTTGCGAGCTTGGCGCTCATTGCGATAAGGTTTTTATCCAAGCTCGCGTATTCGCTAACATCGTCCTTAAGCTCCATTTTAAAATACAAAAACGCAAGCAGCGCCGCGCAAATGATGGCGAGCGCTTTTAGGCTTAAGTTTATCTTGCAAAGAGCTTTTGCGTAGAGTTCAAGAGCTTTTGCAAAAGCCGTAGCGGGGCGAAATTCCGCTCCTTCAAGAAGTAGCGGCAGGGCGAAGTAGCTAAAGCAAAATGCCCCTGCAAGTGCGGCTATGGCAAAGATCGCGATCTCTTTGAGCAGAAAAAACGGGCTGAATAAAAATACGAAGTAGCCTCCCGCAGTGATGAAAAACCCTAGAAGCAGGATGTTTCGCATGCTTTTTATCGAGCGAGCTTCGATGCGGCGCGCGATATTTGCGCCCAGCCAGTGCACCGCGTAATCCAACATCAGCCCGATTAGGCTCGTCGAAACCACGGCGCTTAGGATGTGGATCGAGCCGCGGATCGCCATCGTAGCCGCTACGCCGCAGGCAAGCCCGAAAAGCGCGGGCAGCAGCAGGCAGAAGATCCGTGCGCGCGAAAATGCCGCCAGCAGCAGCGCCGCGCACAGGCTAAGCGATACGGCGCCCGCGACGGAGCTTTCACGCACGCCCGCACTTTTGCCCAAAGCGCTAAAAAGGGCGGTGCCGGAGATTAAAATTTCGCTCTTTTGCGCCTCGCGCACAAGAGCGCTAAGCGCGTCGTCGTTTGCTTTCGGAGCGAGCTTAGCCGTAGCGAGGTAGTGCGGCGCGCCGTCAATGGTCGCGATGAAGCGGTTTTGCGCAGGATCAAGCTTGATCGCGCCGCGAGCGCCTAGGCGCGAGTGAAGGCTAAGCGAGAAAAAATCCTGCGAGAGGCTAAGCGGGCGAAATTTTGAGTAAATCTCACGTGCGCTACGCTCAAAAAAGGCCTGTGGATCGCTTTTTAAAAGCTCCACGCTCGCATCATCGAGCATCGCGGGCGCAAAGCGCGCAAGCTCGCTCTGATACACGCTCGCGTCCTTTACCTCATAAATTATGCTCTCAAAGAGCCTGCTTTTTTGCATATCTGCAATGAATGCGTCAAAGTTCGCTCTCTCTGCGCTTGCGACGATGATTTGCCGCGCGATCTCGCGGTTGAAATCCTCGACGCTATGTTTCTGCTCGCCCGAAATTTCGATGCCGCTCAGCTCGTAAAAATCGGAATTTACGCGGTTTAAATTTAACGCTATATAGGCGCAAAGCGCGATGAAAACCGCGCCGAATGCCGCTAAAATCGCGCTCTTACTCATCTAAGCTCACGACGCCCGAAAATACGTTTTCGCTCACGTCGCCGTTAGCGCTGCTAATCCGCAGCACCCTGACGTAGGCGCCGCCCTCGATCACGATATTTTTAAAGATATTTTGCAGCATCCCTTTTGGGCTTAGCTCGGCGCGCCACGCATCTTTGCTGCCGCTTAGCGCGATCGAGAAATTTTTGCTAAGTCGCGCTACGTCCAGGCGCGAGATCGCTAAAAAGGTGTCCTTATCAAAAAGCGAGTCCGCACTTTTGACCCACGCTTCGCCGCTGCGCTCAAAGACGCCGTCCGCGCCGATTTTTAGCTCGCTTCGCACCGGCTCTAGCGTCGTCCAAAACAGCTCGCCGCCTTTGATCCTAAACTCGCCGCTGCTTCGCACGGGCTCGGCAAAGCCCTCGATGCTGAGCGTTTCGCTAAATTTGCCGCCGATATTATCGGTCTTAAGCGCCAGATCGCTTACTTCAAGCGCGCTTGCAAGTCCCAAAATCGCCAAAAATAAAGCCAAAATTTTCATCGTAGTCCTTTAAATTTTATGCTCGCTAAAATTTCACTGCTCGTTATCGCTAGGCAAAATTTCATTTGCCACGGCGTTTTGAGAGCGGTCTTGCTCGGGCGCGGCTTTGCTTACCGATGAAATTTTATCTGCC
This sequence comes from uncultured Campylobacter sp., assembly GCA_900539505.1. GTDB lineage: Bacteria > Campylobacterota > Campylobacteria > Campylobacterales > Campylobacteraceae > Campylobacter_B. Next base: position 10,181 of record UQCL01000042.1, read on the forward strand.
GCTGAAATTTTACTCGCGGAATTTTTCTTTGCTAAAATTTTATCCGCGCACGCCCTTAGCTGCGGTGGTATCTCATACAGCGTCCTTTTGGAATCAAGCTCCACCGCGGCTTGCGACGTGGTTGCCTTGGCTAGGAGCGCGCCGGATAGGCTTTTGATACGGTAGGAAAATTTTATGATCGTATCGCACTCAAGCAGCTCGATGCTCACCGCAACCTCGTCGTCAAAAAGTATCGGCGCGATAAATTTAAACTCCATTTTGATAATGGGATATATAAATCCATCATCTCTCATCTGCATATATGTGTAGCCCGCGTCGCGCCAAAACTCGCATCTAGCGTCCTCGCAGAGCTTTACGTAGTTGCCGTGCCACATCACGCCCATCGGATCGGCGTCGTAAAATCTGGCGCGAAATTTATACTCTTTCATTCCTCTCTCCGCTATGAAATTTTTCGTCTTGCGCGGCGGATTTTGCAGCGCTCAAATTTGAATTATCTAAATTTAGCGCAGTATTCGAGTCCGCCGTACTTTTTAAATTTGACGCGGCGTTTGGACTTGCCGTATCTTTTAAATCCGCTGCGCCATTTAAATTTGACGCAGTATCCATGCTCGTCTCGCCGAAATTTTGCGCGCCGTCGCGCTCCGCATCGCTCGCGTTTTTTTCTTGCGCCCAAAAATCAAAGAAATTATACCACTGAGAAGGAAATTCTTTGGCATAAAGCTCGAGCTGCCGCACGTAGCTTTTAAGCGGCGGCGCGACCGATCGCACCTTGTCACGGCTCTTTAGCGGCGCGGGTAGCGGCTGCAGCCGCAGCTCACGCCCTTCGCGCCCTTCGTAGCACCATAGGCTAAATAGCGGCGCGTCCAAAATTTTAGCGAGCAGATAGCCGCCGATCGGGAAGTTCGCGCTGCGTCCTAAAAAATCCTCGCTTTGAAATTTATCTGAGCCCACCGGCATGCGATCGCCCATTATCGCGATGTGCTCGCCGTTTTGCAGTAGCTCTTTGATTTGCAGCATCTCGCCGATGCCGAGCTCGCCGACGTAGAGAATTTTCACGCCGCCGCCCATTTTTTCGATAAATTTCATAAAATTTTCGCTGTGTTTGCGAAAGATCAGCACGTTGATTTTTATCCCCGCCGTGCTTGCCGAAAGGGCGCGCGCGATCTCGGTGTTGCCGAAGTGCGAAGTGATTAAAATTTTGCCCATTCCATCGCTTAGAAGCTTTTTCATACCGCTTTGCACCCGTATTTGATCCAGCGCGATCTTACCGTTCCAAACTGCGATTTTTTCGCACAGACTGAGGGAAAATTTATAAAAATTTGCGTAAATTTCGCGCACTTTTGGCTCGCGATCAAGCGCGCGCCGCAAAAACTCCCTGATTGCGCGTCGTTCGTTTTTAAGCAGCGCAAAATAGATCGCCGAGATGCAAAGCGCGGTGCCTCGCATGCAAAAATTAGGCGTGTGAAGCGTGATGAAGCGGGCTAAATTTAAAAGCGCCGCACCCGCCTTTTCGTTGTTTTCGCTCCAGTGTTTAGCCATCGCGCCCGTCCTTTGCGGCGGCATGTTGCGGCGAGGCTTTTACGAGCGAGCTTTGCGCCGAATTTTCCGCCTGCGGGCTTTGCGCTGCGACTTTGTCGCCGCATTTTTCGGTACCAGCTTTTTCGTCTGTGCCGCCGTCCATCTCCTCTTTCGCACCTTTGCAACTATCGCGCCGCGCGCCGCTGCAAAGGTTTTGTCCCGCTAGCCCTTGCAAAATTTCGCCTTCGCTCTGCTGCGAAACATCCTGCAAGCCGCGCTTTTTAAATTTATCGCAGGCGCGCTTTAGCGCTCTTTTCGCAAGCCAAAGCGGAAGCCCGCAAAATAGCCTCGCGTGCATCAGCGAAATTCCAAAATTATCTCGAAACGGCGCGAAATGGCTCACTCCGCCCGCATCGTAGTGCACCGCCAGATCGAGCCATTTTATCTTTAGCCCCGCCCGCGCGGCTAGGATTAAAATTTCGGCATCAAAGCTCATCCTGCGGCTTTTGGTGCGAGACAGAAGCGGCACGATCCCCGCTAGCGGGTAAATTCTAAAGCCGCACATCGCGTCTTTTATGCAGTGCGATAGGGTATTTATCACGCACCAAAAATTCATTATCTTGCGTCCGTGTAGGCGGGATTTGGGCGCGCTTTCGTCATACACTGGCGCGGCGCAGATCAGTGCGGAGGGCTGCTGCGCCGCAAGCGCCAAAAACTCCTCGCATCTGCCTACGTCGTGCTGAAAGTCCGCATCGATCTGAAAGGCGTGCGTAAATCCAAGCTCCTTCGCCCACGCCAGCCCGTCGCACACGGCAGCGCCTTTGCCGCCGTTTTGCGCGCGGGTGTAAATTTGAGCCGCAAGCCCCTTTAGCGCGCTTTTGCTCGCTTCGTCGCTGCCGTCGTCCACGATCAGCACGGGCGCGATGGGCGCCAGGGCGCTTACGAGCTCGGCGATGCGCGCGGGGTGGTTGAAGTAGGGCAGTAAAAACGCGGGCTTAAAGGCAAATTCTTCCACTGGCGCAGACCTTGTCGTTTGAAATTTCAAAGCGGAGCTTGCCGCTTGCTTCGGTGATTTTGATTGAAATTTCATCGCCCGGGCGGATGAAATTTTTAAATTTTAAATTTTCTATCTTTTGCGTGCCGTCCAGCTCGTAGCCGAGGGTTTTTGCGCAGATCAATACGAAGCGAAGCTGCATAAACGCAGGCACCAGCGGAAATCGCGCAAAGTGTCCGTCGAAATAAAAGTCGCTTGCGCGCACCTTCGCGCGAAACTCATTCTCCGCGCTTTGCTCGAAAACCGGCACCTCGTAGCGCTGCAGGGCGCTTAAAAAGTCCTTTTTGCTTAGCTTGCCCTGCTCGTTAAAAGGCAGCTTGCTCGCGATTTTGAAGTAGCGCAAAATCGCGCCGAATTCGGGCTTTAAAAAGGCCTTCAGCTCGTCTGTGACGCCCTTTTTGCCGATTGCACGAAACGCCTGCTCGCCGCGCTCGCTAAGCTTGATAAGAGCTACGGCGCGGTCTCGCTGTGGGTGCAGATCGATCCTGCATTCTCCGATAAATTCGTGCGAGCGGAGTTTGGCTTCGAGCAGATCGAGGCCCACGCGGTTTTCGTTGATCTTTACGGTGCGGTCGCCGCGCCCCAAAAGCACGATCTCGTCTGCGCGCACATAGCCGAAATCGCGGCTTTCGAAGCGCTCGCACCAAGGCGAGCTGATCGTAAACTCGCCCGTTTTCGAGAATTTGTCGGAGAGCTGCTTTGCCCCAAATTTATCGCAAAGCTCGCTCTCTTGCGTAAATTTATCGTCGTGTTTCGTCGCGGCGATCGGTGTGGAGCTGTTTTTATGATCGTCTGCGGTTTTATCGCTAGCGTCTGCATTAAATTTAGACGCCTGCTCGCCCGAGCGGTTTGCGTCTTGCCCGTCTGTATTTTGCCCGTCCGCACGGCTCGTTTTAGGCTTTGCCGTAGAATTTTCGCCGCAAGAGCTTGCCTTAAGATCGGCAGTAGCGGGTAATGCCCCATTGCGTTTTGCCGCGCCGCCGCTATCAATATCTGCGCGGATCTGCACGCTTACGGGAGCAAATTTCTTAAGTCCCGCGCCTTCGTTGCAAGCGATCACGCCCGTTTCGCTGGAGCCGTAAATATCGACGATGCGGGCATTGCTAAGCGCTGCCAACCTATCTCGGATCGCAGGACTTAGCGGCGCACCCGCGCTAAAAATAGTGCCCAAAGGCGCTATGTTTGCGGCGTCTGCGTGCTCGCAAAGCGCGCCTAGCACCGTGGGCGAGCTGATCAGCACGGCGCCCGCAAGATCGGCTGCGAGGATGATTTCAGGGTAGTTTAGGCCGCCTTTTTGCGTGTGCGAGCCGCAAAGCAGCGGCACGAAGATGCTAAAGGTAAGCCCGAACATATTTTGGTGCGAGACGCCCGATAAAAATCGATCGCTTGCGCAAAGGCCGAATCTTTCTACCAAAAATTCCGCCTCTAAAACCATATCGCGCAGGCTTTTTTCGATATTTTTCGCCTCGCCCGTCGAGCCCGAAGTTTTGATATAAAATTTTTGATCGGCGCGCAGTAGGTGCAAAGAGACAGCCTCTTGCTCGCACGGCGCGTTTTTAGATGAAATTTTAGGCGCGGATTTTTCGGTATCGTGCGGCGAAATGTTTTCTAAATCATTAGGGCTGAATTCGTCTAAATTTTGCGCTGTGGCGAGATTTGGAATTTTCACGTCGCCGCCGAGATGAAATTCGCCGCTAAATTTGGGCTCTCGTAGCAGCACGGGCGCAAAACCCGCAATCAGTGCGCCGAAAAAAAACGCAATGAATTCCGCCGCATCCTCGCCGTAAATTTCAATCATCGGCGCGCGCTTTTGCTCTTGCGCCCGCGCCGCTTGCAGGGCGCGCGCGGCACCTGTACCGCCGCTAGAATTTTTAGCGCTATTAAAATTTGCGCTTCTGTTAGAATTTTCTGTGCCTTTTAAATTTACGCTTGCCGCGCTACTTCGGGGTTTGTCCGCGCCTTTTAAGCTTGCCGCTTCGCTCTGCTTGCATCCCGTTTTTGCCAAATCGCGTGCAAGAGCCGCAGCAGCAAGGATTTCGCGCTCGTAAGGCTTCAAAGAATTAATCAAATTTTTTAACATAAAATTTCCTAAAAATCATCTCGCCGCCGATCAGCGCGCCGATGAGGGCGTATGAGATCGCGCCGCAGTAAACGCTCCAATAAATTTTATCTCGCGGTAGCAGCAGCGCCGCACTAAGCAGGCCGTTTAGCACGAAAAATCCGAGCCAAATTTCGGTTAGCTTGCGCGTGTAGACGCGGCCGTACTCATTGAGACCTGGCTGCTTCAAAAGCGCCAGACGCGTGATCGCGGGCGTCGATCTTAGGCTGAGCGCGAAAAGCACCGCGAGCGAGAAATTTATTATGAGCGGATACAGATACGCGAGCGCTCCGCCGCCAAATAGAGCGCACAGCGCAAAAAATGCCGCGCTCGCGCCCTTAATAGCGCGATCTTTACTTTCAAAAACAGCTCGCGCTCCCCATAGCGCGCTCATCGCTACAAGCAAGCAGACCCGCGCGCCGCCGTGCAAAAAATAGAGGCCGAAAGGGTAAAACACGCTTAAAATTACGGTAGCTGTTTTTAAAAATATCGTTCGTCGCAATCTTTGTAATCCTTAAATTTAGCCGCAAGGGCTTGGTTTTTTTACCGCAGCAGCTTTAGCTTCGTCACGGCGATTTTGTTTTACCGCGGCTGACTAGGCTTTTTCTGCTACGATTTTGGTTTTGCCGTGGCGGTTTTTGGTTTTGTTGCTAGCAGCGCGATCGTTGCGATCTATACCGTGCCGAGATACTTTAAATTTGACCTCGGCGCCACGGTTTTGGGCGCCATGCTTATAAAATTTTAATTCAGCCGTGCCTGCCGCCTTCAAATTTCAACCCGCGTCTTAAAATTTAGCTGCGCTTTAATTTAACCCGCGGCGTCGCGCTCGCGATAAAATCCGCTAAATTAAATTTAGCCGAAATTTTAAAATTTTGAAATTTTATGAAAACGACGGTCTCAAAAGAAACGACGTCTTTTAAAATTTCAAAATTTCACCCAGGCTTGCAGATTAAAATTTTAAAATTTTGATCTGCAAAGCGCTTTGCATAATAGCTTAAAAGCGGCGGGTAGGCGGGCCTTGTACCGTGCCGCTTAACCGCCAAGCCCGCAAGCCGCTTCCTGCATGCTTTCAATAAAACGTTCGCTGTGTGCCGTCAAAACACCGCGCGCACCAAACAAAATGCCGCCGTTGCTATCTATCGAGCCAATCGCCGCCTCTGTGCCGCCGCAAAGTAAACTACCGAACCGCGCCGCACGCGATCTTACCGCGCCGCACGGCGAAATTTAACTCTCGCCGCCCGTAGTCTCCACGCCCGCGCCCTGATCGAGCTTCGCGGCTACGGCATCCACGATGTCGCCAAGGGTTTGGATATTTTTAAAATCATCGGGCATCAGCTTATAGCCGGTGTTTTTCTTGACGTAATCGACCAGATCGATCGCGTCTATGCTGTCGATCTGCAGATCCTCGTAAATTTTAGCCTCCGGCACGACCTTGCTCTCGTCGATCTCGAAAAGCTCCACGAGCGCCTTTTTTAAAATTTCAAAAATTTCATCTTTACTCATTTTTACTCCTATTTTCGGCGATGTATTGCGCCAAAGACGCAACGGATGAGAAAATTTGCTTTAAATTTTGGGTTTTTGAGTTAAGCACGATGCCGTATTTTTTCTGCACCAAAAGCCCGAGCTCCAGCGCATCGACCGAATCGAGCCCAAGCCCGTCGCCAAAAAGCGGCTCATCGTCATTTATGTCGCCGGGCGCGACGTCTTCGAGGTTCAGCCCCGAAATGATCAGCTCCTTAAGCTCCAAAATTTCTTCGTTCACAGATTCTCCTTTTCATATAGATTTGATATTTTTTCATATAGTTTGCGCACTCGGATCGGGTTTGGGCGATCCGGCTCAAAGCCCGTTAGATCCAGCGCGCACAGCTCGTAGAGGTTGTACTTCATCCGAACCTCGGGCGTATCGTACCATACTTGTCCTTTTTTTAGGCTTTTAGGATCCATTTTTATCGCGACGCAATTCATATTTTTTGCGAAATTTATCGCGATGTAAAACGCCGCTTTATGCATGGCGATGCGATCTGCAGTGCGCGTGCCCTCGGGGAAGATGATTAGGCTTTCTCCTCGCTCAAGGGCGCTGCGGCACGCATCTATCATCGCTTCCGAGCCGGTGTTTGGGATGTAGCCCGCGGCTGCGATGGCGGCGGAGAGGAAGGGGTTTTTGCACAGACTTTCCTTGACTACGCAGTTTGCGCGCCGCACGTGAGCTAAAAAGATCACCACGTCAAGCAGGCTAGGGTGGTTTGCGATGATGAGAGTGTCGCTAGGCGGGAGTTTGCAGCGCCAGTTCACACCGATACTGCCGTAAAGTCGCGCGAGCAGCAAAAAGATGCGCCACGAGATCATTATAAAATCGCGCACGAAATTTCGCACGACCTCTATGCGGTTTAGCCGCAGCAGCGCTACGGGGAGGAAGAGTAGGTTTCCCATCATACACAGCGCGCCGAAGCTTGCGAAGGATAACGCGATGCCGATCTGCTTGATTTTGCGCCTTAGCGGATCTGTCTGCTTCATCGCGCGGCGCCTCTTTCGGCAGGGATTTTATGCCTCTCGATGAGGATTTTACAGCTTTCGGCGGGGATTTGATGGCGCATCATGCGCGCGATCTCGATAAAATTTCTACGGCTTGCCGCCTGCCGCATCGCAGCGGAATTTTTACGGTTTTCTGCGCGCGATATTTCGGCTTGCGGCGTGCGCCGAGGCAATAGAATTTTCATAGTCTGAGCGGAAGCTCTGACGATCTCGACGCCCTGCGTGTGCCGAAGTAATAGAATTTTGGCGGCGCGCGATAAACTGCGTTTTTGTGGAATTCTTATCGTTCGCTGCATGTGCTGCCCCAGTGAAATTTCCGCAGTTTTCCGCATGCTTCGTCGTGCGTATTGCTGCGATGGAGCTTCTATCTTTTGCCGCGCGTATCGTTGCGGTAGAATTTCTGCGGTTTGCCACGCGCGCCATTGCGACAAAATTTCTGCGAAGCGCCGTATACGCTGTTTTTGCGCCGCCGTATGACGCGCCGTCTGATTAAATTTATAGCTTGCGGCGTCGTTAAATTTAAAATTTATAGCAACGCTTTGTCGTGCGCATCTTGCTTGAGCGGCTACTCGGTTCATCGCGCGGCCAAATTTAAACTCGTAGCCCAAGCTTTGCTCTGCTAAATTTATGAAATTTACAGCTTGCCGCGCGTACCGTTTCAGCTCGCCGCATCTGTTTTTATAGCGGAACTGTGCGGTGTTTTCTATGCGCCGCTGCGGTAAAATTTTTATAGCTCGCAGCTCGCACCGTTTAGGAGGATTTTTTTTGGTTCGTTGCGTATGTCTAGGCGGCGTATTTTCGCAGCGTGCCTCATTGCAACGTGATTTGGGGGCGTATGGCGCGCGCCCTTTCGGCGTGTTTTTAAGATGCGCCGTTTGGGCGAGCTCGTGTTTGGTAGCGCGGCTAAATTTAAAACCTTCATTATATCCGCGTTTGGCGGAGCGGCTAAATTTAAAGCTTGTCGTTCGCGCCGTTGCGGCTCCGCGTGGCAGGTGATTTTGATCAAATTTGCTCATCCCGCCGCGCTTGCTCATGCGATGAAATTTTACTATTTTAGCGCTCACGATCTTGCCTTAAAAAAGCTGCGATTTTGGCGGGATCTTTGACGTGCCAAAGATAGTCCAAAACCCCGTCGCTGCTGTGCCATTCGCGCTTGCCGGAGAGGATTTTAGCCAAAAATTCCACCGCGGTATCTAGCGGGATCTCGCCGCCCTCTTTAAAGCTTCGTAAAATTTCATTCTCGGCTCGCGGTTTTGGATTTTGTGTCTCTATGCTCTGTGTCGTCGCGTCCGCAATGTGCGGCGAAATTTCGATCTGCACGTCATCTCCGCGCTGAAGCACCAGAAGTAGGGCGCAGGCGAAGTCGCAGCGCTTCAGATAGTCGTTGTTTGCCTCCTCAAAATAGCAGAGCAGGGCGATTTTATCGTTATCCGGCTTGCATTCGCCGTCCTCGCCTGCTTCGTTCGCGTCCTGCACGGAGCCGGAATTTTCCGCGCTTTCTTTTAGCCTTGCAGCGGCGATTATTGCGCCGTTTTCGAGCGCGCAGGCTGCTGAGATCGTCGAAATTTCGGCATGGTTTTGCGTAAAAATCGCATTTTGCGCCGCGATCGCGTTGAGTACGCTGACGCAAAAGCTCGAAGGCGAGACGCTTTCCTCCATCGAGCCGAGCAGGCTAAAACAGCGGTTGATCTCGCCAAGGCGCGAGCAAAAGACGAGCGGCATTCCTTCGCGCTGTGTTGCGGAGCTTTGCATCGCACGATCGCAGGCCTCTGAGCTTTCGTTTGTTTTGGAATTTTGCCTCGCGGAATTTAAAGAATTTTTATTTGTGAAATCCTGCGGTGCCGAATTTAAATTTTGCGGCATAAAATTTAAAGAATTTTCGCTTGAAAAATCCTGCGGCGATGGGTTTTGCGCGGCGGCGCGGCTTTTATTTGCAACTAAATCTCGCGATGCAGGATTTAAGGAATCCTCCTCGGCTAAACTCTGCGGCGTATTTTGCGGAATTTCGCCTAAAAGCGAGATGCAAAGTTTCGCTCCGAGCCCCAAGCGGCGGCGCTGTAACGGCAGAATGTGCGCAAGAGTCGGCTTTTTCTTTAAAGCTTCGAGCGCTAAAATTTCATCTTTTAAGCGGGCGTGAGCGTGGGCAGAAATTTCTAAATTTCCTTTGGAGCTTTTTTGTAAAGCTTCATCATCGCGCGCGGCGAAATTTTTATAAAGTTCCGC
>UQCL01000043.1 GCA_900539505.1 uncultured Campylobacter sp.
TCGTGGGCTCGGAGATGTGTATAAGAGACAGACCCCCCACCCGCGCGACGCTAGCGGTGCGGACTGTGTCCGCGTTATTTAAACTGCGGCTTACGCTACATATTTGAAATTTTAAATTCTACGTAAAATTTAAAACCGCGAGCCGCAACCTGTACGCAAACGAGTGTAAATTTAGCCGCGTCGCGCGCAGCATTGGTGCAAACACAGAGTAAATTTTACAATCTCGGATAAATTCAAAAGCAGATTTTGCAAGCGTAGGCAAATTTCACAAGCCCGAGCAAAATTTTACAAAATCTCCCTAAAATCATACCCTGCGTTTTTGAGCGCCCAGGCGATGTCCTCTTGATGAGCCTTGCCCTTGGTCTCAAGCGTGATCGTAATCTGCGCGTCGCCGTACTCGATATTGGTCGAGAAGCGGTCGTAGTCGATCTTGACGATGTTTGCGTTGGCGCGGCGCAAAATTTCTGTAAGCCCAGTAAGCGCGCCCGGCTTATCGACGAGCGTGACGTTGATCGTCATCTTGCGATGCGATTTTATGAGGCCTTTTTCGATGATGATGTTTAACATCTGAACGTCGATGTTGCCGCCGCTTAGGATGATGCCGATCTTTGCGCCGGCGGGGAATTGGAATTTCGCGTTCATCAGCGCCGCTACGCCTGCCGCGCCCGCGCCTTCGACGATGATTTTTTGCTGCTCGAGCAGATAGAGTATCGCGCTTGCGATCTCCTCGTCATCGACCTGCACGAACTCATCGACGCACTCGATGATCGTGCTAAGCGTGATCTCGCTAGTATCTCGCACGGCGATGCCGTCGGCGATGGTGCGGACCGATTTGGAATTTAGCGGCTTTTTCGCGACGAAGCTATCGTGCATCGCGGGCGCGCCCTTGGCGGCTACGGCGATGATTTTGATGTCAGGGTTAATCTGCTTGGCGCAGCTGCAAACCCCCGTCGCAAGCCCGCCGCCGCCTACTGGAACGACGATGTATTCAAGATCTGCGACCTCTTCGATCATCTCAAGCGCGATCGTGCCCTGACCTGCTTGGACGAATTCGTCGTTAAAAGGATGCACGAACGTCAGATTGTGCTCTTTTGCGTATTCCAGCGCAAACGCATACGCCTCGTCGAAGTTGTCGCCCTGCAAAATGATCTCTGCGCCCAGAGCCTTCGTGCCACTTACCTTAAGTAGCGGCGTGGCTTCAGGCATTACGATCACGGCATGCACGCCGAATTTTTGCGCACTCATCGCTACGCCCTGGGCGTGGTTGCCCGCACTTGCGGCTATTACTCCATGTGCCCGCTCCTCATCCGTAAGATGCGCGATTTTATTGTAAGCGCCGCGAATCTTATACGCGCCGGTGCGCTGCAAATTCTCGCTTTTGAGATACACTTCCGCGCCGTAAATTCTACTTAGCTTCGGCGCCAAAGCAAAGGGCGTTTTATAGACGAAATCGTTTATCGTGCGCTTTGCTTGGATGATTTTATTTAGATCAACCATCTACTTCCTTTCGTAATTTTAAATTTTGTTATTATACATATTTTAGGCGAAATTTTATCCCGCGCGCAGCCTAAATCTGCAACTTCGGTTTTAGATCCGCTTAACTCCTGCGTCGCAGCAGCACGCCGCATTCGATATGGCTCGTATGCGCGAACTGATCGAAGATCGCAAACCTGCGCACCTCGTGCGTAGCGCAAAGCGAGCGTAAATTTTCAAAAAGCGTCTGCGGGTTACAGGAGATGTAGATTAGATTACGAAAATTTTTTATGAAATCAATCACGCTAGGCTCGAGCCCCGCTCGCGGCGGATCGATCAAGACGTGCGAAAAATCGTAGCCGAAAATATCGATCCCCTTTAGCCGCTCAAACTCGCGCTGCCGCGCAAACGCGCTCATCAGCTCATCTGCGCTAAGGCGGACGAATTGCGCGTTGCAAACGCCGTTGAGCTCGCAGTTTATGCGGGCATTCGCGATCGAGCTTTTTGAAATTTCGCTCGCCAACACGCGGTTAAATTTAGCCGCAAGCGGGATTGTGAAGTTGCCGTGCCCGCAGTACAGCTCCAGCAGATCGCGCGCGGCGGAGCTTTCTGAGCGTACGGCATGTTTTTCGCAGCTCGAATTTTGCGGAGCGGACTGCTCGCGGCTCGAATTTTGTGCGCCGCGCCCTTCGCAGGCTGAATTTTGCACGCTTTGCTTTTCGCAATCCAAATTTTGCGCAGCGGAATTTTGCACGCCCAAATCCTTGCGAGTGAAATTCTCATCCGTAGAGCTCTCGCATGCGGATGCGCAGTTAAATTCCACGGAATTTTCGCCGTTAAATTTTGCAGAAGCGAAATTTGCTTTAACGGAATTTTGGCAAGCGACGTTCAATTCGATAGAATTTTCAGAAGCGAAATTTCGATCCGTATAATTATTCTGTGGGACGGACTGCTCGCAGCCGTGATTTTGCGCGGCAGAATTTTCGCAGGCGGAATTTCGCGCAGCGGAATTTTGCGAGGCACATAGCTCGCTCGCGCCGTTTTTGCCGAAGTCCACGCAGCTTCTCGCCCAGGCGATCATCTTTTCGTTCACGCCGCGGTTTGGCTGGATGAAGGCGTTTTCGCCGAAGCGAAATTTATAAACTCGCCCGTCCACGCAAAGCTCGTCCGTGAGGCTTAGCTCGCCGCTTAGCAGCTTCTGTCCGCGCGCGCGAGCCATGACCCTGATGCCAAGCTTGTCCGCCAGCTCGCAAATCGCCTCCTGTTCGCGCTCGCCCAGGCACTTATGATAAAGCAGAGTCGCCAAAATCCCGCTAGCGCACGAGATAAACTCGACGCCGAAGAGCTTCTCTTTTAAAGCTTCGCTCCGCCTAAGCGCCTCTAGCAGCTGCGGCATTAAATTTGCGATAGGAAGCGCTACCTTGGGGCATTCGTTAATTAAAATTTTCTTGCTACGTGCGCCGCCCATCGTGTAAGCAAGATCAAATGCGCTATGCCAAATATCGTGCCAGATGCCAAATTCCGCCCTGATACGATAATTTTGCGGACTTGAAGCAAAAAACTCAAACTCGCCGTCAAAGAATTCTCTAAATTTATCGCCTATCAGCTGCTTTTTGTATAAAATTTGATCCTCATAAGACCCGCCGAGCGTGCAGCTGCCGCAGCTACCGAAGCTTTCGCAATTCATACATCCACTCTTTTACCCACCACGCGCAGTAAAAGAATGATAGCCGCGATACCCAAGATCAGACATCCCCACACGCTAAGTCCAAAGCCCGCAGGCAGGTAGCCACAAATGATACTGATGCCGCAAACGACCAGCGCATAGGTCATCTGCGTGCTTACGTGCTCGATGTGATCGCAGCCTGCGCCCATCGAAGAGAGGATCGTCGTATCTGAAATCGGCGAGCAGTGATCGCCGAATATCGCTCCCGTAAGCACCGCGCTGATATTTACACACATGAAAACGTGAAATTCCTCGCCGCTAAGTCCGTATTTTTGCCCCACGGCGTGCGCTAACGGCACGGCTAAAGGTGTGACGATGCCCATGGTGCCGAAGCTCGTGCCGGTGGAAAAGGAAATGAACGAGCTAAGCACAAAGATCACGATCGCAAGCGCAAAGCGCGGCGTAGCGTCGCTTAGAAGCTCGACCAAGTAGCGCGAAGTGCCAAGCTCCTTGATAACCGAGCTAAGCGACCACGCAAAAAGCAGAATTATGACGGTATTTAGCATGCTTTTCCAGCCGCCCACCCAGACCTCGATCGCCTCTTTGACGCCGTAAATTTTTTGCGCGATGCCTAAAGCGACGGCGATGATCGACGAAAAGAGCGCGGATTGAAACAGCACGACCGAGGCGTCCGCCGCGCTAAATGCGGTGCGGATCGATGTAAAGCTAAGAGGGGCTGCCTTGACCGCTTCCAAAGTCTCGCCCTCCAGCGAGCTGTAGCCGTTGAGATAAAAGCCGATAACGGAAAGGACGATCATCGCGCCTAGCGGGATCAGCGCGTTTAGCTTGCGAAGCGCGACGCCCTCTTTGGGTACGAAAATTTGATCCTCTAAATTTTTGATTTTAAAATCCGCAGCTCCGCTCTTACCGCCGCGAGATGCGATCTCTGCGCGATACATCGAGCCAAACTCCCTGCTCATCACTGCCGTGGCGACTACGAAAAAGATCATAAAAATATTATAAAATCTATACGGGATCGTCTCTACAAACACGGTGAAGGCATTTATGTTTTCTATGCCGATCTGCGAGTAGGCCTCTTTGATCGCCGAAATTTCGACTCCGACCCACGTGGAGATGACCGCGATGCCGGTGATCGGCGCGGCGGTCGCGTCGATGATGAAAGCAAATTTCGCGCGCGAAATTTTAAATTTATCCATCAGAGGCCGCATGATAGGACCCACGATCAGAGCATTTGCGTAATCGTCGAAAAATATCACGATACCCATGAGCCAGGTGTAAATTTGCCCCAAAACTGGGGTGTCTGCGTGCTTGCTAAGCCAAAGCGCAAGCGCCTTCGTGCCGCCGCTTTTGGTCACCAAAGCGATGAGCCCACCGATACACATAACCTGAAGCAAAATACCCGCATTCCACGTATCCGCCATCGATTTTACCATGCGCGAGCATAGATCGGTAAAAGCGAAAAGCGCCGAAGCCGCGATGCCGTGATCTACCATACCGACGAGAAAGGTCCCGCTTAGCACGCCCAAAAACAGCGACAAAATCACGTCCTTGGTGATGAAAGCAAGCACGATCGCCGCAACCGGCGGGATAAGCGTCAGCACGCCGTAAAGCTCGCTGTTTCGCACGGCGGGCTCTACATCCGCAAGCGCCAGCGCGGGCAAAAAAATCGCCGTAAAGATAAGCAAATTTTTTAACATTTTAATCCTTGATGATTGATAAAATTTTAAAATTTAGCCCCCGATCGGGGGTTAAATTTTAAAATTCTGCGCGCCTTGCAGCAATTATTCGTATTCACGCGCTTTCTTTTACGGCGATTTTTGAGCGCCTTAATCGCGCAGCAAGCTCTGCTATTTTACTGCGTTTGCAATTTTGCGAACGCATTTTTAAGTAACTTGTCGCGCAATAAAATCTCTCCGGTGCAAAATACCGCGCGCGGCGTAATCAAAAGCGTTTTATAAACGCATTTAAATTTTACTTAACATAGCAAAAGCCTCAAATCAAGGTAAAATTCCGCAATGCTGCGACACTTGCTTTGCCGCAAGAGCGATAAATTTCTCGCGCAAAATTTGACGAAATCCCGCTCTTGATAGCAAACCAAAATCCCTAGACAAAAATTTTATCGCGCATAAACGCACAAATATCGCCATTTTTAAAGCTCGTCTGCGCGTTTATAAAATTTCAGTGCATGCAACCTGCGCAAGCAAAGCGATAAAATTTTAAAGCGTTAAATTCTACCAACTCGCGCTCGAAAAATCCGCTAAATTTATAGAATTTACAAAGTGACAAAACTCTTAAATTTAAAGCTCATAAGGCTTTTGCAAACCCAAAACGCTGCAAGCCTAAAACTATACGACGAAGCGGCGAGCGACCCTTTAAATCAAGCCCGCTAATTTTCACGCTCAGGTGCATCTTGCGGATCGCTCGTAAAATCATCGCTTGCTTGCGTAGGACTTAATCCAAGCGAGCGCAAATAGCTTTGCGTAGCTGCTTCGCCACCCGCAAGCGCATAGTCTAGTGCATTTAGCCCCGACTCATCGACTGCTTTTTCGTTTGCGCCCGATTTTACGAGCAATTCAACGATCTGCTTGGTACTTTTTTGCGCCGCAAACATCAGCAGTGTCTTACCCGCGCCCGAACGTTCACAGCCGTCGCTACGCTCGCCTAGCGACGCTAGAGCCTGGGCTTCGGCGCTGCCGATCTGGCGGACATTTACGCTAGCGTGCGAGTAGATTAGCAACTTTACGAGCTCATAATTTTTTGCCGCAGCGGCGAAAAATATCGGAGTTTGCCCAAGTGAGTTTTTATAGCCAACCAAGGCGCCTTTAGAGATCATAAATTTTGCGCTTTGAACATTATTCATCGCATAAAATAGCGAGTTTTCCTCACCCGCATTCACCTGCGCGCCTCGCTCGATCAAAGCGCCGCTAAAGCGCTCGTCATATCCTAGCAAAAGTGCCAGATCCAGGGCATTATCAAGCTCGTAAATTGCAAAATCCTTGCTAAAAAGTAGCGTACGAAACTCATCTGCACCTACTCCGCCTTTTAACGCCAGCTCAAGCTCACCGTAATCCCCTGCCTTGCGATCCTTTGCGGCGTATGCGATAAATTCCGCTATAACAGCGCTTGCCAGCTCATCGGCGTCGTTTTTATTAAATTTGGCGGCAAAATAATCTTTTAGCGCCTCCCTAGCTGCCGGGATCTCGCCCATAAAATTGCCATAAGCGATGAAATTTCCAATCTTGCGCTCGGAGTAAAATTCTAAGGCTTCAAGCGATTTTTCGCTAATTTGCGCGTAGTTTTTCTCTTTAGCATAGCTCAAAAAGCCCTCGCCATCCATCCCCACAAATGCCAAGGTTCGCTCAAGCCTTTTTTCGTTCAGCAAGGCTTCGTTACCGACACAATCGATATTTTCGTCCCTGATCTCAGAAGCCGCGCTTTTTAAATTTTGCAAAAATTCTGCGCCAGCTAGCGAGCCTTTACAGCCAAAATCGCTTTGCAGCAACTCTTCGTCCGCAGGCTCTTTGCTAAAAAAACCGCGCGGATCGCTTAGTATCTGCTCGCAAGAAGCGCCAAAAAGCGTGCCGCAAAAAACAAACGAACCCATTAGAATTTTTCGCATCGCTACCTCGAATTGCATTTGAAGCGTTATTTTACCTTTAAATTTATTTATTAAAACTTAGTGCGGGCGGTGGAATTTTATGGAATTCATTTCAGCTTTATAAAATTTTACGAAATTTTTAAAATTTTACGGCGCGGCGACGAGCGGCGTTAAATAATGGTAGTTATAGGCGCAGCAATGGAGGGCTATATGAGGGCGCAGCGATCGGCAGGCTAAAATTTTAAAATTTACGCGCGAGCTAGCGGTAAAATAAAATTTTGCAAGCCGTACAGATCTGGCGGAATTCCGTGCTAGGTTTATCGTGAAATAAAATTTTGTAAGAGAAGCCCGTGCCACAAAATTCTACGCACAATTAGTAGAGAGATAGAATTTGCGAGGTAAAATTCCTCGCAGAATAAAAGAATTTTGCAGCGAGTAGAGTTAAATTTCGCCGAGCAAAATTCCGCGCTTAGCGCAAAATCCGCCGCGTTAAAATTTAGCGAATTTCAATCTGATGGAATTTAGCACGACCGTCACGGAGCTAAAGCACATCGCCGCAGCGCCGTACATCGGCTTTAGAAGCACGCCGAGCCCCGGATATAGCGCGCCTGCTGCGATCGGGATACACACGGCGTTGTAAAACAGCGCCCAGAAGAGGTTTTGCTTGATCGTTCGCATAGCGGCTCCCGATAGGCGGAATAGATATAGCACGCTTTCAAGGTCGTTTTTTATAAAGATTACGTCGCCCGCGCCCTTGGCTACGTCGCTGCCGCCGTTCATCGCAATGCCGATACTGGCGGCTTTTAAGCTCGGCGCGTCATTGACGCCGTCGCCCACGAAAAGCACCCGCCTGCCCTCGTCCGTCAGGGATTTGATGAACTCATATTTGCCGCTTGGAAGCACTCCGCTTCTTACCTCGTCGATGCCGAGGTTGCGAGCGACGAAATTTGCAGTTTTGGCGTTATCGCCCGTTAGCATAACGGTTTTTACGCCGCTTTTTTGCAGCGCCTGTACGACGCCGCGCGCTTCGGCTCTGATCTCGTCGCTAAATGCGATGAAGCCCGCGTATGAGCCGCCTATCGCGCAATAAACGACGCCGAAGCCCTTGTCTAAAAGCTCCTCCGCTTCTACTTCGACGCCCGCATCCACGCCGCGCTCGCGCAGAAAGCCCGCGCTGCCGCAAAGAATTTCGCCGGTGGGATTTTTTGCGACGATACCTTTTCCCGCGATGCTTTCGAACTCGCCGTTAAATTTAGAAATTTCGCCGAATTTCAGCTCGGCAAATTTTACGATCGCCTTTGAGATCGGATGCTCGCTAAGCTTTTGCGCGCTTGCTAAAGCGTAGAGATCCTGAGCGCTCAGATCGCTGAAGCTTACCGAAATTTCGCCCTTGCTAAGCGTGCCTGTTTTATCGAAAACCGCGACGTCGGCGCCTTTTAAAATTTCTAAAATTTCGGGATTTTTGATTAAAATTCCAGCCTTTGCGGCGTTTGAGATCGCGCAAACGATAGCGATCGGCGTCGCAAGACCTAGCGCGCACGGGCAGGAGATGATAAGCACGCAGATAGCGGCGGATGCGGCGTATGAGAGTCGCCCGTCAAGCGCCATCCACGCTATAAAGCTAGCAAGCGCGATCAAAATCACCGCGGGCACGAAGATATTTGAAATTTTATCGGCAAAGCGCGCGATCGGCATCTTTTTGTTGCCCGCTTCGTTCAGCAAATTTTTAATCTCGGCGAGTAGCGTCTGATGCGAAAATTTCGTCACCTTCACGTAGATGACGCCGTCGGTGCTGACGCAGCCTGCGTTTACCTCATCGCCTACGCTTTTATAAACCGCCAAGCTCTCGCCGCTAATGAGCGAGGTGTCGATCTGCGCGCCGCCCTCGACGATAAGCCCGTCGCAAGGGATGCGCGAGCCGTTTTTTACTAGCACCTTATCGCCCGGCTTTAGCGCTTCTGCGCGCACTTCGGCTATCGTGCCGTCGTCTTTGATCAAAAGCGCGGTTTTAGGGCTTAGATCGATTAGCCCCTTGATGTAGTCGTTCGCCTTCATCTTGCTGCGCTCTTCTAGGTATTTGCCGAGCGAAATAAAGGCGATTATCATCGAGGCGGAGGAGAAATAAAGATTTGTAAATTCGTTCTGCGCGCCGTGCGTATAGACCCACGCCGCGGCCGTTAGCGAATAAGCAAACGCAAAAAAGCTTCCCATCGCCACGAGCACGTTCATATCGAAGCTTCTGTTTTTCAGCGAGCCGTAAGCGTGATAAAAGAAGTTCTTGCCGCAGTAAAACAGGCTCACGCACGCCATCGCCGCGCAAAGTAGCGCCTTTGGAACGAAGCTTAAAAACCCGCTCATTTCCACCGCCATTACCGCCGCGGCCAAAACGAGAGCGAGAATAAGTCTAAATAGCGCCGCTTTGAGGTTGCGCCGCTTTTTGCGCTCCAAATCTTCGTAATCTACGGCGATGTCGTAGCCTAGTTTTTTGATCTTGGCTTTTAGCGTCTCCTCAAGCGCCGGATCGGCAAGTACGAACTCGCCGCTGCCGTTTGCGAAATTTACGTGCGCCTCCTGCACTCCCTCGATCTTGCGACTTACCCGCTCAATCGCGTTAGAGCAGTTTACGCAGCTCATCCCGACGATATTTAGAGTGATTTTACTTGACATTGCGTTAGTTTTTAGGCTAGCTTTTCTGCGACGCTAAAGCCCAAATCGTCCATCTCCTCTTTAAATTTAGCCTCGTCGCTCGGATCTAAGCTTAAACTCACCACTCCGCTTGCCACGTCCACCTCGATCTCGCCGAAATCATCCTTGAGCGCGTTTTTGATCGTCCTCGCGCAGTTTTCGCAGTGGATATTTTGCGCCTTAAATTTTACGCTTTGTTTCAAAGCCATGAGCCTCTCCTTTGGATTAAAATTTCAAAACTTATACTACTTTTTAATAAATTTTATTTCAACGCCCGCTCCTGAAATTTAAGAGTTTTTCGTTATAATCACCCGTTTTTAAATTTAAGCTTTAAGGAATTTTATGGGACGAGCTTTTGAATACAGACGCGCTTCAAAAGAAGCTAGATGGGGGAAGATGAGCAAACTTTTCCCAAAACTGGGCAAGGCCATAACGATGGCGGCGAAAGAGGGCGGCGAAGATCCGCTGATGAACTCCAAGCTGCGCGCCGCGATCGCTACGGCAAAGGCGCAAAATATGCCCAAAGACAATATCGACGCGGCTATCAAGCGCGCTAGCGGCAAAGATAGCGCCGATATCAAAACGATCTTTTACGACGGCAAGGCGCCGCACGGCGCACTTCTCATAA
This sequence comes from uncultured Campylobacter sp., assembly GCA_900539505.1. Classification (GTDB taxonomy): domain Bacteria; phylum Campylobacterota; class Campylobacteria; order Campylobacterales; family Campylobacteraceae; genus Campylobacter_B. The sequence goes on from UQCL01000043.1 coordinate 10,072, forward strand.
TCGAATGCGCCACCGACAACCCGACCCGCACCGTCGCAAACGTTAAGTCGATTTTAAACAAAGCCAAGGGCGAGTTTTTGCCGAGCGGCAGTTTGAAATTTATGTTTTCGCACAAGGCCGTTTTTGAGACCAAACTGCCGAGTCGCGACATCGAGGAGCTTGAGCTTGAGCTCATCGACTTCGGTCTTAGCGAGCTTGAGATCAATGAGTTTGAAAACGACAAGGGCGAGCTCGAAAAGACGCTACTAATCTACGGCGAATACGAAAGCTTCGGCACTCTAAACGAAGGTATCGAAAAGATAGGGCTTGAGATCATCAGCGCAAGCTTAAAATTCGTCGCTAACGAAAAGCACGAATTTAGCGAGGAACAGCTGGGCGACATAGACGCACTGCTCGAGCGGCTAGAAGACGATGACGACGTGCAGGCAGTTTACACCAACATCGCATAGGAGAAAAAATGGAAAGCTTAAAAATTTACGACATTGACGCAGAGGCTTTGGCGCGCGATAAATACGCCGTTATCAAAACCGAAAAGGGCGATATGAAGCTGGAGCTTTTCGCAGATGAAGCGCCGCAGGCGGTTACGAATTTCGCTAGCCTTGCGCGCAGCGGGTTTTACAAGGGGTTAAATTTTCACCGCGTAATTCCAAATTTCGTAATCCAAGGCGGCTGCCCGCGCGGCACCGGCACGGGAGGTCCGGGCTGGCGCATAAAGTGCGAATGCGACCGCCAAAAGCACAAGCACGTGCGCGGCGCGCTTTCGATGGCGCACGCGGGGCCCGATACTGGAGGGAGTCAGTTTTTCGTCTGCCACAGCGCGCAGCCGCACCTAGACGGCGTGCACACGGTCTTCGGTCGTATCGTGGATCAGCCTAGCCTAGCGGTTTTAGACGCGATTAGGCAGGGCGATAAGATCATCGACATCGAGATCAAAGAGAGCCTGCAATCGTGATTAAATTTAAACCGCGGGGCGCCAGATCGTGATAAAGATCGGCACGGACATAACCGCGGTGCGCAGGATCGCGGCACTGCGCGTAAAATACGGCGCGAAATTTCTAAAGCGTATTTTGAAAAAATCCGAGCGCTCCTCCGCGCTGCGCGACGAAAGTATCGCGGGTGTCTATGCCGCCAAAGAGGCTCTTAGCAAAGCTCTAGGCACCGGCATCGGCGCAGAGTTCGGCTTCAAAGACGCCAAAATTTACAAAGACGCTCTGGGCGCGCCGCATCTAAAAATCCGTAAGAAAATCCGTAAAAAATTTCATATCAAATCCGCAAGCCTTAGCATCACGCACGACGCAAACGTCGCAATCGCCGTAGTCGCACTAAAACTTAATAAGCCGCGCTCAAAGTAACGAAGCGAAGCAGCACACGGCAGCAAAAATCCTACATAAACTTTATATAAATTTTGCGCGACGGAATTTTTGAGGTTAGGCGCAGGTTTTGTAGAGTAGTATTTCGCGGCGCAGTACACGATGCGGCAGAAAACTTTGCCTTCTAAATTTTATATTTGCCGACTTAAAATTCTACATTCATGGATGAAATTTTAGAGCACAAAATTTACCGCAACGAAATTTTGAAATTTCACAGCCCTACAGAATTTTGCTTTAAATTTAAGACATGGGATTTTATAGCGGCGAGGCGGTATAACTCAAAAGGTAAAATTTCGACCCGAAATTTAGCGGCAGAAGCATAGATTTACTATTAAAATTTCACGGCGAAATAGCGCTTTGAAATTTAAAGCAGATGCGAAGTCTGCTCCGCCTAATCTATCGCATCATCAAGGATTAAGCGAAAGTTCATGAGCCGACCGAGCATATATCGCTGCGGCGGCATCTGTTCGTCGTGCCCATCTCAAGCAGGAGTTTTTGCGCCGTACTTATGCCGAATATCGCAAATAGCGCGGCATTCTCTATTGCTATGTGCGAAAAAATAGAGGCGAGTTTATGTCGCTGCATTTACCGCTCAGTCTGGCGCTAGCTTGAGCGTACACAGATAGGCGGCACACACAGAAGCGAGCGATCAAAATTTACACGACGAAATTTTAAAAATGAAATTCTGCGAGCCATGGATTTGGCGTTAAATTTTTAAAATTTCACGGTAGCACAAATTTTAAAATTCCATGCAGAGCGGATTTAAATTTTAAGCTGCAAGTCTGCAAGGATAAATTTAGCCGCCAAGAAGTTTGCAAGTCTCTGCAAAAGTGGAATTTTATCGCGGTGCGACGCCGCAAAATTTTCAATTGCTCGTATTTTGGCGGCGGGCTTACGCGGCTTATGTTTTCGCGCGAGGTAAATTTTCAATTCTCTATATTTCGGTCGCTCCGAAACTGCGCCCGAAGCCGCCGCATTTAGAGCCGCGTAAATTTAAAATCGCTCGCGCCAGGCTACGATTAAATTTAAAGCGCAAAGCGCGGTCGTAGCGCCGACTTGCGTCAAAATGCCCAAAACTACGATTAAATTCCAAGCCGCGATAGAATTCCCGCGCGATAAAAGGCGGATTAGTCCGCCTTTTTTAGATTATCGGCGAGCAAAAACGCAAGCTCCAGCGCCTGATCTGCGTTTAGGCGCGGATCGCACTGCGTTTCGTAGCGCTGTTTTAGCGTCTCTTGCGTCACGTTAAACGAGCCACCCGTGCACTCGGTGACGTTTTGACCGGTCATCTCAAGATGGATGCCGCCCGCGTGCGTGCCCTCCGCAGCGTGAATCTCAAAAAAGCTCTGAACCTCACTTAAAATTTTAGAAAACTCGCGCGTTTTATAGCCGTTCGCGGCCTTGACGGTGTTGCCGTGCATCGGATCGATGCTGTATAGGATCGCCCTGCCCTCGCGCTTTAGCTCGCGTAAAATTTGCGGCAGCCGCGCGCCAATCTTATCCGCGCCCATGCGGATGATGACGTTTAGCCTGCCCGCTTCGTTTTGCGGATTGAGCTTGTCGCAAAGGCGCAAAATTTCATCCGCAGTGCCGCTTGGGCCGATCTTGACGCCGAGAGGGTTTTTGATACCGCTTAAAAAATGTACGTGCGCATCGTCCGCGCCACGCGTGCGCTCGCCGATCCAAAGCATGTGCGCCGAGCAGTCGTACCAATCGCCGCTGGTACTGTCGATGCGCGTCAGGCACTCCTCGTAGTGTAGCAGCAGCGCCTCGTGCGAGGTGTAAAGCACCGTCTCGGCAAGGCTCGGAGAATTTGCGGCGCTCAGCCCGCACGCCTCCATAAATTTAAGCGTGCGCGAAATTTCATCGCTGAGCTCGTTAAATTTAGCCTCCAGCTCGCCCTTTTTCAAAAAGCCCAAATTCCACTTATGCACCTCGTGCAGGTTCGCAAGACCGCCGCGAGAAAAGGCGCGCAGCAAATTCAGCGTCGAAGCGCTTTGATGATACGCCTCGATCATGCGCGCAGGATCTGCTTTGCGCGCCGCTTCGCTAAACTCAAAGCCGTTGATTATGTCGCCGCGGTAGCTAGGCAAGCTCACGCCGCCAACCTCCTCGAAGTCGCTGCTGCGCGGCTTTGCGAACTGCCCTGCGATGCGACCTACCTTGACGACGGGGCAGCCCGCCGCAAAGGTAAGAATGATCGCCATCTGAAGCATTACCTTAAACATATCGCGGATATTATTCGCGCTAAAATCATTAAAACTCTCCGCGCAATCGCCGCCTTGAAGCAAAAACGATTTGCCCTCGCTGGCGCGCGCGAGCTCGGCTTTTAGGTTGCGAACCTCGCCCGCAAAAATTAACGGCGGCAGCTTGTAAAGGCGATCTTTGGCGGCCTGCACTGCACTTTCATCCTGATAAATCGGCTGCTGTAAAATTTTATAATCTTTCCACGACGTCCTACTCCAGCTCATAGCCCCTCCTAGGTTTTGTAAAATTTCGCGATTATACCCAAATAAGCTTTTATTAACCCAAAAAATCTTAAAATAGCGCCTTTAGGCAATTTGGAAGGAATTTTATGGAAGAAAACCGCACTAAAGGGCTAATGCTTGCTCTTGCCACCTTTGTTATGTGGGGCGTTTTTCCGATATTTTTCAAGCTCATAAAGGACGTGGACGCGGTGCAAATTTTAGCGCATCGCGTCGTTTGGTCCTTCCTGCTGCTGCTTGTTTTTCTCTGCTTTATGCACCGCTTAAAAAACGTCGCACGGCTTTTTAGCACCCCTAAAATTGCTCTCACGCTGCTTTGTACGGGACTACTTATCAGCACGAACTGGGGCATTTATATCTACGCGGTAAATTCCGATCAAATTTTAGCCACCAGCCTCGGATATTTTATAAATCCGCTATTTTCGGTGCTTTTGGGCGCTTTGTTTCTGCGCGAGCGGTTAAGCGCGGCGGCGAAATTTTCCCTTCTGCTAGCCTTTGCGGCTATCGGCGTGCAAATTTACGCTCTGGGTAGGCTTCCCATAATCTCGCTCGTGCTACCGCTTAGCTTTGCATTTTACGGCCTCATTCGCAAAAAAGTAAAAGTACCTAGCTTTGAGGGGCTGTTTTGTGAGACGGCGCTGATGCTGCTGCCTGCGCTTGCGTTTCTGATCTACTGCGCGCTGAAAGGAAGCGGCGCCTTCGGCCTCAGCGCAAGCGGCGCGCTGCTGTTTGCAAGCGGACTGATTACGATTTTGCCGCTGCTTACCTTCGCCGTAAGCACGCAGTATCTGCCGCTATCTACGATCGGCTTTATGCAATACATCAGCCCTAGCATGAGCATGCTGATCGCGGTATTTGTTTACGGCGAGGAGCTTGAGACTTATAAAATTTTGAGCTTTTCGCTAATTTGGTTCGGGCTCGCGGTCGTGGGCTTGGACGGTTTAAGGAGAAAAAATGGCTAATTTCGCTTTGATGTTCGCAGTCGCCCTTGCAGTGGGCGCGCTCGTGTATTTTCAGGTCCAAAAGGCTTCCGCGCGCGCAGACGCCGCAGACCCCGAGCTTAGCTCGCAAAGGTATATGAAATTTTGCGATATTTTAGAGGGCAAACTGCGAGCTCTTGAGCGGTTAGAGCTGCGCGATGAAAGCGCTCACGAGAGCTATCTAGACGAGCTTGGGGCTCTTAGTAAGGAGTTAGTCTATATCAAAACGATGCATCAAAGCAACCTAAACCCCGCCGTGTGGGAGGGCAAGCTATTTGAGTTTCTCAATAAAACGGACACTCTGATCGAAAAATACGCCGCTAGCGCAGAGCGCTCGCTGCAAGACTGGCGCAAGCAGCTGGAGATGGAATTTAAGAATTTATAATCAAAACTTTGAATTTAGTTCAATTCAAAGCTTATCGCTTTAATTAGCATAAGATATGAATCATATAATGTAAGAGAAACCTAAAAATATTATACGCAATAAATTAAATATAAAAATTTAGTCATCATAATAAAGAAAAGATATCCGTTTTATGATATAAGAGCTTCATAAAAAGCATCCGTCCTTTTTATGAGACTTAAATTGCATAAATCATCCAAACGCCTCTTTGCAAGGCGCTTTTTCAAATGCGTAAATTTTATAATTTCTCCAACACTCTTTTTAGATTGTAAAAACTGCAAAAGAGATATATTTTTTTGTAATTTTTTATGATCTTTTATACCCAATATTTCACCTTGCTCCCAAATAGATAAGCTTGAGAATGCTATGGCTTTGCTGATCATTACAAGGCTACAGTCATCGCTTGTTTTTACCAATACAGATTTTTCAAATGATATCTCTAATTTATCTTGCAAAATTCCACTAGGTAAAATTGCATTTAAATTTATAAGCTTTAGCAGAATTTTAGTCAAATTTTTTGACTGTTTATCGTAAAAACTCTCACTACTTCCATCACTCATCAATACAAAGCCTTCTATTTGATCAATTTTTCCTTTTATAATTTTTGCATTTTGTAAAGCATCATCAGAGGTAGCAAAAACAGTAACATTTGCAAATTCGCCATTTGTAGGCAATGAAGCTACTTTGATTTGTCCGTTTTTTACACAGCCGATAATCCCGTCACCTATATGAAATAGTATAAAATTTTTATCTTTTATCGCCACAAAAAGCAAGGTATGCGCCAGGTCTGAAATTTCACAATCGTGCTCGTTGCTTAGACCAATCATCCTAGATCTTACTTTTGAAAGAATTGCTGATTTTACAACATTTCCATCTTGCTGATTAAAATATCCATCAAAATTTTTACTAAATTCTTCACAAACAAATTTTACGGATTTCTCAGCTCCAAAATGTGAGTATTTCGCAGAACCTGCCCCATCGCTCAATGCTATTATATTTAAATTACCACTTTGAAAATATGCTATTTTATCTTGGCAGGGCATATTATGTTTTATATGCCCTCTGCCTCGCAATGCAATCCCGCAGATTTTATACATCAAAGCTCTCCCCAACCTTTTATTCCATCTACATCCAGCTTTACACTTTCACCAGGAGTTGATTGCGAAGTCCTAGAGACACTTTGACTAAGCCAAGCAAAAAATTCTTTGAATTTTAAGCCTTGCAATCTCAGCGGCGGTCTTTTAGGTGAAAATCTAGCCAATACGTTCATATCTGCGCTCTCTCCTATTCCTATAGGAAAAATAGTAAGCTTTTTATTATTAATAAGCTCGCAAGTTTTAGCAACTGGGGTCTCCAAAGCTGCCATACTATCAGGCATTCCGTCAGTCATTAAAATAAGCCAAGGCTGATAATAATCTACCCCTTTTGAGCGATATTCACTCTTTCTTTTCTCTAAAATTTCTAAAGCTAAATTTACGGCTTCCCCCATAGGAGTACCGCCATTCGCACTTAGATTCGGTAAACTATCGTCGATTGAAAGTCCCGTAAAATCTCGCACGATTTGCACTCCACCGTTACCAAATGTGACTATGGCTATGTCTGCTGAATATAACGCCACCTCATCATTTTTTATGGCATCATAAAAAAGCTTTATGCCTTCATTGAGTTCATTTATTGGACTTCCCATCATTGATCCACTAGTATCTAGGCATAGGCATACCGGTACTCTCGGTGTAGGATTTGACGCCAAATCATCCAAACCCATAATATCTTTACTCATATTCTCTCCTTTTAAAAATTTTTAAATTTAGTTTTATCTACTTTTTTTGCTCTTGTAGGCCAAATTTCTAAGGACATCTCATCTTGCTTTTGCAACTCCCCTCTATTAAACATCTTTAGATAATTTTTAAAAATTTCCAACCATTCGCTAGATCTTAATCTTTTGTTTGGCTTTGAGCATTTTCCATTGCTACTAAATGTATTATAGAATGCCTCTTTAACTATATATGGTAAATGGGACCACATATATTTCCATAAACCATCAGGGACCTCATCCGTTACATTCATGCCAAAACGATATGGAAAATGCATTTTTATAATATTACCGGCAGGATCAGTTCCACCCTGATGTGAATACGGAGTCTTACCCGTCATCATAATCATAAAGCAAAGCGTAGCAACTGCAAAATTTTCATTTTCCATAGTCCTTAAGAAATCTCCAAAATGCCGCCCTTGTATCTCCGGCGCAGTAAAATTTATAGTTCCTACGGGGCATGGAAATGGTCCTATCTGATAGTTATCGGTATCTACAAAATATACTTCCATAGGAGATATAAAGAGAATATTAGCTGGATTTATATCGCCTATTATGAGATTCTTTGAATGCAAATAGACTATCTTATGTAAAATAGTTACTAATAACTGAACCAAATCTTTTCTAGACCAACTACCATATTTTTTCTCGAATGCCTTTGGCTGAAATATGCTCTTTTGAAGCTCTATCCCTTTAGCTTTAGGCATTAAATATCCTACAAATTCGCTATGTCCTGCACTATTGTATAGCAAGCTAACTGGGTAACAAACTCCTTCGCAATCAAAGGAAGTGCTTACCATTAGTTTTAATTTTGCAAATTTATGTTCGGTATTATTTTGCTTTTTATATATTTTTGCTACGTATTGCGTATCCGTAGTATATATCAGCCCTTCGCCACCAGCTGAAATTTTTTCTACTAGTTTCACTGCTCTACCATTGTCATCATAAACAAAATCGTTCTCTTGTGGGATTTTTCTGATAGAATTTTCTCTATCATCATTGCTAATCATTATATTAGCTTTCATAAAAGCTGGTTTTGAAAGTCTCAAAATTCTAGGATCTATTTTTGATATATCGTCCGGATGAAATTTGCTAGTATCACTACTCTTGTTAATACGTCTTATTTCAACTCCTTTCGCTACAATGTTTTTATAAATGTCATAATCTTGTGTTATCAATAATATCTTATCATCAGACTTGAGGGAAATAAAAAAATCATTAAAATAGTTAAGGCGGGACCTATCAATATCACATTCATCACTGTCTCTTATACACATCTGACGCTGCCG
>UQCL01000044.1 GCA_900539505.1 uncultured Campylobacter sp.
CGTAGTCTCGTGGGCTCGGAGATGTGTATAAGAGACAGAAATTTAACGTTTAATTTTACGCTAAATTTAATGTATAATTTTATGAGATTTAGCTGCTGCATATTTTAAAAGCTAAGTGACAGCGCAATACAGAACCGAGCGAAAGTTAAAATTTGGCGCCTAAAGCAAGCGGCGTAATGTCAAATCTCGCCCTTTGCTTTAACGAAATTTTGTAAGCAAGCAGTAGTTTCATTGACATTTTAGATGATAGAGCTTATCTTGCAAATAAATATCTACGCTTAACGTTTTAAGGCGCATCGAAGACGCAGTGAAATTTTAAGCGATTTTTCAGATTATTTGACAAAATTTTATAAATAGTCAATCTCGGTAAAGTGAGCTCGATTTTTACCTGTCAAAATGAATTTCCCAAGCAGGCGGTGCAAAGGCGGTAAAAATAGGCAAAGATATTAAATTTCGCTCGCCAAGATAGAATTTTGCAGATAGATAGCGGGTGAAGTAAATGAAATTTCTCCGCAAATGCGAAAACTATCAACGTAAAAATTTTAAACTAGACAGCGGAGCTCAGCAGATAAGCTCTGCCTGTCGATATAAATTTTGCAAGCCGGCAGCGTATAAAAAAATGGGTAAAATCAGCATAATCTTGCCCGCTACGGCGGAATTGATCTTTACCTGAATTCCACGAGCCTGTCGGTGCAAAGAGCGAGTAAAATTAACAAAAATAGCCCGCTAAAGTAAAATTTTGCTTTTGCTGGCCAAGATAGAATTTGGCAAGTTAAGATAAAATTCCATTTACCGAGGTAAAATTGCAAAGAAAAATTTTGCTCGTAGCTTTGACTTTTAAATTTTACCTTAACGGCCCATTGCTAGGTACACGCTAGCTGTGAGCTTCGAGCAGAATTTATCTTGACACAGGCGCCTTGGCAGCAAGTAAAAATAGGATCACGGTTTTAAATTTATGGAGATTTTAGATGAACAAATATGAATATTTTGCCGACGACGATGATGGGCATGACTTCGCAGGGACATCCGATCTAGCGGGCATAGAGCTTGCGAAAAGACGAGCTATGGAGGATCTGACGGATGAGGAGCTAGAGGATAAGCTTGCCGCGGATCTTTCCGTAAAACAAAACTACGCGGGCGTAGCGGGCGGTTACGACGATTTTACCGGCTTGGAATTCGAAAGTTCAGGCTTTACAAGCGCCTCAAACTATCTAAATTCCGAAAGCGGCGGAACAAAATTTGATAAAAGCAGCAAAGCAAAATTTAAAGGACGCGACGACGCAAATCTTTCAGTCATTCGAGGCGGCGAGAAATCCGCAACCGGAGCGAGCTACGGTGATTTTGTAGGTGCCAATTTTGTCGGCAAGGCGGATTACGCGGCGTTTACAGATGCAAGCTTTGCAGGCACGCAAAATCAAAATTACGCGGATCTGGGCGCGCATGATTATGCAAGCCTTGCTACAGGACGCAGCTACGACGGATTTGCGGGCGCGCAGGACGAGCTACTACGCAACTACGACGCCGAGAAAAAAAAGGAGAAAAATCTCACGCTTTATCAGCTTTTAGTCGTTTATCTGCTGATCGGATTTGCGTTTTTGCTGACGGTGCCAGCGATTTACATCCGCAACGAAATTTATTACATCAGCCGCGACATCGCCGCGCTTCGTACCAAGCACGAGGTTTTGCTTGAGGAAAATCGCGCGCTTAACAACGACATCGAATATCTGCGCTACAAAAATGAAATTTTAGATCCGCAAAGCGTGCAAGAAAATGGGCGCTGATGGGATTTTGCTCGCGGCATTTGCGTTTTTTGCTGCGCTAGTGCTTGCCCTGCTAATCGCGCTCGTGCTGCAAAATCGCCGCATAAGCGATGCAAACTCCGCGCTTAGCGAGCTTTTAAGCGAAAGGCTCACAGCTCAAAGTGCGAGAGCAAGTGCCGAGCTTTTTAAGCTAAATCAAAGCCTAAACGACGGTTTTAACGATAAGCTCTATTATCTTAATAGATCCCTGGGCGAGGGTTTGCAGCACCAAAACAGCGCACTTAGCGAAAATTTAAGCTCGCTGGATCGTGGCTTTAAGGACATAGCGGAAAATCTAGCGCGAATGAGCGAGCAAAATAAAACTTCACTTCAGGTGCGCGACGAAATCGCAAGGCTAAACTCGATTTTAGGCAACGTCAAGCTGCGTGGCAACTTCGGCGAGTACCGATTAGAGAGAATTTTATCGATGATTTACGGGCAAAACACCGCGTTTTACGAACTGCAAAAGCATCTACCAAACGGCAGGATCGCAGACTGCGCACTGCATATCGCAAAAGAAAAAATTCTTTGTATCGACTCAAAATTTCCACTTCAAAGCTATGAAAAAATTATCACTGCCTCTGCTTCAAACGATGCCGCAGCGCTTGCTAGTGCGGATAAGCAGCTAGCCGCTGATATGAAAAAGCACGCCGCAGATATCGCGGAAAAATACATCATACCGCCTCTTAGCACGGAGTTTGCGGTGCTATTCGTGCCGAGTGAGGCGGTTTTTGTATATGTCTGCGAGAAGCTGCCGCAGGTGCTTGAATACTGCGCGCAAATCGGCATTTTTGCGGCATCGCCCACGACGCTGCTGGCGCTTTTAGGCACGATCCGCACCTTCGTAAAAGACGAGGCGCTCGCGCAAAATATTAAATCGATAAAAGATGAAATTTACGCGCTAAAATCGGACTTTAATGCGCATGCTAAGTATGCGACGGCGCTTCAAACATACGCAGATAAGCTCGCTGCGCAAGCGGAGCTTTTAAACAAAAATGCAAAATCTCTAAAAGCCCGCTTCGAGCGTTTTAGCGAGCTATGAGGCGGCAAACCGTCGTTCATAATGCGGTGCCTAGAGGCTCATTGGCGCACTATAATGCAGCGGCATTTTAAGTGGCTAAATTATCGGCAAACTCTCATAAGGCTTTAGCTTTTGCATTGCAGGCTTGCACGACTTTCTAAAATTATCGCCGGGCGACTCATTTTGTGAATTCGGCGTTTATTCGGAGTAAAATTTCAAAAACGGACGCAAATCTCAAAACGGATGCCGTATTTGAAAATACAAAAAGATTAGGCACGCAATCTTACGCGGAGGTCAGGTAAAATTTAAGTCCAAAGAGGCGCCAAAACACACAAAATTCTCCTGCGAAATCATAAAATTCCAAAATTTCTCGACAAAAATCAAAGCCATAGCACTGCAAATTCGCCAAATACCTTCGCGCTAAAAACCTAAAATCTCGCTGCTATAGTCTCAAAAAAACCGCGCATCTTAAAATTCTGCGAGTAAACTAAATTACCAAGCGCCTCAAAAACCGCATACGCAAGCGAAAAAATCGCACTGCACCTTAAAGCTACCCTAACGATCTCGTTTTACCGCCTTTATATGCCGCGAAAATCGCACAATAGGTCGAAACTGGGCGAGATAGGATTTTAAAGGCTTGATTTTACGATCGATCCAAGCGCCTAGGCGCCAATTCAAATCCACTCGATGAAATATATTTATATTGAGGCTACGAGGCTTTGGCAGACACATAAACGGACATAACAGCCAACTCCACGCGACGGAATTTTTGGCGTGACTTTACACCGATCCGATTAATAAATCGTTCGTCGTCCGCCTCGCAGCTAAATTTTGGGGTATTGCTTTGCCACTTTAAGCCACTAATTCAAATTCACACGGTGAAATTTTTTAGTGCGACTTCGCGATTTCAAGGCTTCGCGCCGATTCGACTAATAAATTGCGCGCTCCTTAGCCAATGCGGCACGAGTATGTGGCGCCGTTATATGATTACCGAAACTTGGCGCACCAAGCTAAATACGGGCATGAATAGGCATCGTGCCCATGCTTCACGCCACGACCTCGTATCGCTATAGCTAAGCGTACGCAATAAATTTTAGACGCTTTCTGCTTCGCGTAAAATTTTCAATAGTTTTTAGAGATTTTATAAAATTTTTAAGCGTTTTGCGCCGCTGCGATACAGCCGTACAACCGCACCAAATCAGCGCTGCTACTTATCGGTCGCGCAATTTTCGTTGTAGTAGACGATGGTGCGCTCGTACTCGTCGTAAGCCTGTATATAATCGTTTGCGACGCTTGGGTTTGCATATCGATCCTCGACCGCTAAAAGCTCCGCTTCGAGCTCTTTGTAGCGCTCATAAACCTCTGCACAAGCGCGATCGTGAGCGTCGCCTTGCAAGATTATAGATTTATCAGCACCCGCACTCGCGCAGCCTCCGAGCCCTAAAATGACGGCGCAAAGCACACCGCGAAAAGTTAAGCTTTTCAAAATTTTTTCCTTATTTAAAGTAAGTAAGCTCGGCGTAAAAATAGGTGTGGTTATAAGCCGAGTTCCGTTACAGCGGTCATTTATCTAGACCGATTTTTGCAAATCGGTTCGAGCGAACGGTTCGAATATAAGACGAAACCACCCGTTCTTGCTGCAGGTTGGGTTTGCATTGCCGCCCGTGTCTCCACGCGCGCGGTGGGCTCTTACCCCGCCCTTTCACCCTTACCGCTTGCGCGGCGGTTTGCTTTCTGTTGTACTTTCCCTAGGGTTGCCCCCGGCGTCCGTTAGACGCAACCTTGTCTTATCGCAGCTCGGACTTTCCTCTCCTTGCGGAGCGACCGCACGCCACACCCGAGCGCAATTATAGCTTTTTTGGCTTAAATTTCAGGGCGCGTGAAATTTTAAGGAGCTGGATTTACGCCGCGAGAGTGGAATTTTAGCGCCCAATCTACGCCGCTGCGGAATTTCGGTGCGGCAAAACAGATCGTCGCGAAATAAAATTTTATCTGCGACCGAGCCGAATAAAATTTTAAATTTGAAATTCTATGGCTTAGACAAAACGGCGCGCTTTCTGCGATAAAATTTTACGAAATTTCATAAAATTTCATCGTCGCATAAATTTAAATCCACGCAGCAAGCTCTAAAATTCCGTAAAATTCCGCGTGGTGCGCCGCGACGTAGCCAAGCCCTACTCTACAGCGCGGTTTGACATAGCATGAGCCCTAATCCACGGCGCGATGCGGCTCAATCCTCATCTGTCGCGGCGCCCTCGAATATATCTCGGTGCAAAATTTCTTCCAAAACGACCGTCGCGTAAGAGCCTTTCGGCAGGTAAAAACTGAAGCTAAAATGCGCATTTTGCGCATCGTAGGCGTGCTGTACGCGCTCCATAAAGCTCCATGCAAACCTGCGCGAGCCGTTCATCTGTGCCTCAAACTCGCGAGCAGGCGCGAAAATTTCATCTTCAAATCTGCCGCCAAGCCCGCTAGCTCGCAGCTTCGCTCGCCCGACGATTAGACCTGCACTCGTGATTTCTCGCCTCGCAAACCGCTCGCACTCAGCGCCCAGATCGTCGCAGCTAAAAAACGCGCCGTGTGGAAAGTGTCCTAAAATCTCGCCCCTTAGCAGCTTGAAAAACTGCGGCTGAGCTGCGATCTCGCGCGTCTCCTCCTTGCTTAGTCCGTAAATTTTAGCAAACTCTCCAAGGCTAAATTCCGCCGCAAATTTTGAAATTTCGACCCGCTTGCTAAGCCAGCGATTGAAAAGCTCGCTCTGATAGGCGCTGATTAGAAAGTCGCGCATTTTGGGGTTTTTAAGTCGCTTCTGTCCGCGCAGCACCTCCTCGCCCTGCGCCGCGTTGTCGCCGAACTTGCCGAAGCGCTGATAGCCGAAATAGTTCGCAAAGCCCTCGCGCTCTAGCGTATCTAGCGCGGCTGCGAGCTTGACGGCGTCGGGCGGTAGGACCTTTTTTAGGCGGATGAAAAAGTCGTTGCCCTTTAGATGGCCGATTTTAAGCTTGTTTTTGTGCCTTTGCACACTTAAAATTTTAAGGCTCTCGTGCGAAAATCCACCCAGCGCGGGCTCAAATTTAGCGGGCATGCTAACGTGCTGCGTCGTAAGGCCCTGCTTGTCCTTAAGCCCCGCGTAGCCGAACTCGCGCATCTTAGCGCCCGTATGTTCGCTTAAAATCCGCAGCGCCTCGTGCGTACTAATGCCCTTTTTTTGCAGCAGCAAAATGCAGTGCTCGCCCTCATTGCTAGGCTCGTAAAGCGGCACTTCGCGCACGACGAAATCGCTGGAGTTTTTACTAAAATGCGCATTTATCGGCGCGTGATTTAGAGTGTATAAATTTTTCATAGCCCGCCTTTGCGTTAATCTAAGGCGCAATTTTATAAAATTGAGCCTAAAAAACTCATTATTAAGGCAAATTCTAGTATCATTCGCCATAAAAAAAGGATGAAAAATGCTTCAAATCAGGCTCTTTCGCTTTGATCCCCGCTGCGACGTCACGAGCTACTTCAAGCCCTATGTTTATGAAAGCGCGCCATTTGCCGATCTTGCGGCACTGCTTGACGACATCTGCGCGCACGATCCCTATTTTAGCGCGCAGGGAGTGGAATTTGTAAAAATCGGGGGCACGACGGTGAGCGTAAAAGAGCCGCTAGATACGCTGATAGCGCACTTTGGAAGCGAACTAATCATCTCGCCTCTTAGCGAAAAAGAGGCGATTAAAGATCTGCGCTGCGAGCCGAGGGCGTTTTTGGATAAATTCAAAGCTTTTGAAAGCATCGCGGACTCCTCTGATTTCGAGTTTTACAAAAGTCTCGCGCCCTATTTTTACTCGACGAAAATCCCCGCATGCTCACGGGAGTTTTTGGGCAACAGCGCCTTTATCTTCGCGCACCGCCTGATGCAGACGCATCCGAGCGAGCGCATGAGGGTTTTAGAGATCATCGAGTCGCAGATGGCGTATTTTACGAAATGCGACGCCGTGGGGATGGAATTTGACGACCGCGCGGCATACAGGGCGTTTTGCGATATTTTAAAATTTGAACCCGCGCGCAGCAATAAAATTTTAAGCGCGCAGAGCATGGCGGAATTTGACGCAGCGGGCGCTAAGCACGATTTTAGCGGCTTTAACGTCGCCGTATGGTACGATGAGGCTGCGGAGGAGCTGGCTAGCAGGCTGGGCGCTCAGATCGTGCACTTTGAATGTGAAGGCGCGCCGCTTGGAGCGCAGATATACGAGCGCGAGCGGGAGTGCGCGCTGCGGCTGGGGGGCGAAATTTTATTTGACGCGTTTGATAGCGGAAGCGATTTTTTGCTAGTAAATTCCAAGCTCGCGCTTGATTTTTTAGACGGCAGAAGCGACGAAATCCAAAGGCTTTTTGGTAGAGATCTCGCGGGCTTTTATCTAATCGCGACGGATGAGCTCATCGCTCTAGCTCGCGGCGAGAGGCCCGACTTTTCGGCACGCAAGTTAAAGCCGACGCTGATTTAAGCGGACGGGATTTTGAAATTTATCCTATTATGACGATAAAATTTTAAATCGACTATATATTTATAGTCGGCATTAAGTAAATGTCGCAGGCGGTTTATCCTATACTATTTCTTTAATTCGGCTTTTGCTTGTTTTGCCCTGTGGCTTGTATTTTTACTTTGCTATAAATTGACTATTAAACTTGCCTTTAATTTCTCTTTTGGAGTAAAATTTTCTAGTCCAACTCCGCCACCGCCATATACGCTTAGAATTTTTCTCAAAATATCTATAATTTCATCGCTGGTCGTATTCTCGGCATCTGTTTTTATATCGTGAAGCTCAAAAATAATTCTATACGGATCGCCAATCGTTTCATCATTAAAAATCTGCCTCAAGTCCAGCTCTATATCGTTACTTTTATAATGCAATAGCCATATCGTTTTAGTTAAGGCATAATCTCCTATATCTCTTAAATAATCATGCGATATACGAATTAGCCAAGTGTTATTTTCTCGGTCTATGCACCAATCTAGTCTTTCTAGGAACCATAGACTAATTTCGTCATCATCATATTTTTTGCGTATTTTGTTTATCGTTTCCAATAAACTATATTTTTCAATATCCTCTTTTGAAATACGCTCTGTAATAAACGCCACTTTATCCCCTTTTCTTTAAATTTTTGATACGAAAGTTACTTGAATATTTTCTTTTGGGATAATAGATCCTCCATCGCCATATTCATTTAGAATTTCTTTTAAAATATCCACAATCTCTTGCTTTGGTATATTCCCTATATCGCTTCTTATGGATTCTAGCTCATAGATTATTTTAAACGGATTATCCGTAATTTTCGTGCTAGTATTTTCGTTGTCTATATCTCTTAAATCGATCTCTATATCTTTGCCTTTATAGTGTAAAAGCCATATAACTTCGCCGCTATAATTCATATCTCTTGGATCCCCAATAATAATACTACGCACTACAAAAAGCCAAATACCTCTTTCTCGATCTATACACCAACTTCTTGAATTTAAGTTAGCCCAATCAAGCTCGCCCTGATGATATTTTTTAAATATCTCATTGCACGGTTTTAGCAAATCGTATTTATCAATATCCTCTTTTGAAATACGCTCTGTAACAAACGCCATTCTCTCCTCCTTAAGAATTTAAAATTTAGACCTCTTGCGGGTTGCCGCCGTCTTTTGCCCTTGCGACAAATCGTTTAGCCATTTTCACGGCAAATGGCTAAATATACGCCAAATTTCATCTTTCCGCGCCGCGTAAATTTTAAAATTTCGCTTTTATGTAGGCGCTGTTTTCTTGCGGGTCTCTCGCCGATAACTCGCCGCCTGTAGTTTAGATGAAATTTTAAAATTTCGTCGTCCGCGCGCACGAATAAAATTTTAAAATTCCACGCTGCATAACACGAGCGGACGAAATTTTAAAATTCCACGCCGCAAATCAAAGCGCAAATAAACGCGCTAGCGCACAGAAATCGCGCGAACTAACAAAAGTCGCGTTTGAATTTTATCGATAAATTTATGAATTCCGCCTATGCTTCGGCGGTTTCGTTTTCGTCGATTACGGCTTGCATCGTCTCTCTGGCGTGCTGCAACCAATCTTTATCGCTCGTATCGAGCAGGTCTAGGTAGATGATTTTGACATGTCCGCTGTGGACGGTGAAATCGTGAGAGTTTGCGATGTGCTGCGTGCCGATGAGTACCACCGGCTGGACGCGCAGGCCGAGCTTGCTAACGATCGCTTTAGCACCGCTTTGGAATTGCAAAAGCTGCGTGCCGCGATGTCTAGTGCCCTCGGGAAACATCGTGATGACGCGCCCTTCGCTCACGCGCTGCTGCACTTCGTGTACGATCCGCACCAGATCGCGCGGATTTGAGCGATCGACCTGGATCATCTTCGGAAGAGTGATGATTTTGCCGATGATAGGGATGTCTGCGATCTCCTTTTTAGCGATCCAGCAGATATCGGCGGGATGGGTTTCTTCGAGCACGACGATATCCATTATGCTTTGGTGGTTGGCGATTACTAGCTGCGCGCGCGGATCGGGAGTACCTACGATCTCGATATCGTATCCTACGCCATAGCGCTGGAAGCGCCCCCAAATGCGGCGAAAGCGGCGATGAGAGGAGTTTTTCACCGCCATGGCGATCACGACGCAAACGACGGTAAAAATAAACCAAATCGCGTAAAATAACGCTCTAATCCTTGCTAAGCTCATCTTTTTTAACCCAGCCGATCTTGTTGCCACCCAGCATAATTTTATAAAATTCCTTATTCGTGCCTAAAATTTCAACCTTTTCGGGATTTTTAGTCACGTAAAACACGGTGGAGCTTTGCATAGGCAAAATTCTAACGGGGGAATTTTGCGCGATACTGCCCGTGCCGTAAGGCCTTTGCGCGTAGAAATTTACCGCCAAAATCAGCACCGCAAAGATAAGCGGCGTGATATTTTTACTAAGCAGAAACATCACCAAAAGCACGGCAGCTAGCGTGTAGATCGCGATCTGCTTGTAGGCTTCGAACTTGCTCTCTTTCGGATTTAGACCGATCTGCGTGCTAAGATCCTCAGCGCGCGGATTAAGCTCAAGACCGAAATTTTCAAATTTTTTAGTATTGAGATTGAAATAGCTGAAGTCTAAATTTGTGATATTTTTATCCACGACGGCAAAATAATATCCGCTCTGACTTGCGTATGTGCCGCGCACAGAGTCCACACCCTGCTTGATAATGGCGGGATTATCGATACTAAAAGCGCTGATTGCGCCGTTTCGGATACCAAGATCGAGCGTGAGTAAATTTGAAGCGTCGTCAAATTTGGTAGTTTTGTAGTTTTTAAGTTTCAGCTCGTCGGCTACGATATGCGAAAAATTAGGCTTCGTATCAAGCTTTATAAATTCCGGATTATCAGGTTTGATAGAGCTTTTTTCAAAGAATTCTCCGTTGCGCTGCAAGGTCAAAACGAACTCATTGATCTTGTCGCTCTTATCGCTTGCTGCAAACCACAGCGTCGTCTCAAACATCTCGTCGCCCTCAATCCACGTAAGATTATCGGCATTAAGCCACTTCATACCATTGGTGCGGCTGATCTCTAGCTTTGGCTTAACGGTGATTTTCTGCCCTAAATACACGGCGAAATCGATCTTAAAAATTTGATTGCAATACACCTTCCTAGGCATCCCGCTGGCTTTTAGCGTAAGCTCCTTAGGCTTGATGTCCTGATAGACCTTATCATCGGATACATCAAGATCGACTTCGTTAGTAGGCGCCAAAGCTTTAAGATCGTCGATGCTTAGATTATCCATCGACATAACCTCTTTTTTATTGTATTTCAGCATAACCTTGGAATTATCGCGCGTCTGCGGCTCGTCCGGCTTATCCTCAGCTTTTTTCGGTGCATATTTACTTAGATCGTCAAGCGAATCGATCTCAATCTCTGGCGCAGCAAACGCGAGCGTGCAGACACCTAAAATAGTAAGAATTCTTTTTAGCAAATTAAGCCTTTTAGCATTTTCTCTCCGTCCGTGCCGCCCAAAATAGGCTCTATCGCGCGCTCAGGATGCGGCATCAGTCCGAAAATCTTTTTGTTTTTATCGCAAATCCCCGCGATTGCGTCCACTGAGCCGTTCGGATTTAGATCCGCGCCGTTTGCATCGCAGTATTTCAAAAGCACGCAGTCCTCGTCGTATAGCGACTTTAGCGTATCCGCAGGCGCATAATAGTTACCCTCGCCATGCGCGATCGGGATATTTAGAATTTCGCCCTTATCGCAACAGTGCAGAAATTTATTATCGTTTGAAACGACGCGCAGATGGTGAAATTTTGAGATGAAGCTTAAATTTATATTTTTATTCATCGCGCCTGCGAGCAAGCCTAGCTCCAAAAGCATCTGAAAGCCATTACAGATGCCTAGGATATAGCCGCCCTTTCGCGCGTGATCAAGTACCGCTTGCATTACGGGGCTAAATTTAGCAATCGCCGCGGTTCGCAGATAATCTCCGTGGCTAAAGCCGCCAGGAAGCACGATCAGATCGGCGTTTATGTCGGTTTCTTTATGCCAGATTATCTGCGTTTCGCAACCAAGCTTATCAAAGGCGTATTTGGTGTCGCGCTCGCAGTTGGTGCCTGGGAAATTTACGATCGCTACCTTCATATCACGATCTCGTAGTCTTCGATGACGGTGTTTGCCAAAATTTCATCGCACATCCTAGCGACATCGGCATAAATTTTATCCCTATCCTCGCCATCTAGCTCAAGGACGATCTGTTTGGCTACGCGCACATCTCGCACGCCGCTAAATCCAAGCGAAGCGAGGGCGTGCAAAACCGCCTTGCCCTGCGGATCGAGCACGCCCTGCTTAAGCCTTACGTTTACGATCACCTTCATCGCTTATCCTAAAATTCTACGCAAGACCTCTTCGTAGGCCACTTTTACGCTACCGAGATCCTGTCTAAATACGTCCTTATCGAGCTTTTTATCGGTCTGTTTGTCCCAAAAGCGGCAGCTATCGGGGCTGATCTCATCTGCAAGCAGGACATTTCCGTCCTTATCTCTGCCAAGCTCGATTTTGAAATCCACGAGCTTTAAATTTCGCTCGTCGAAAAATTTAATCAAAATTTCATTGATCTTGCGCGCGATCTTTTTGAGCTCGTCAAGCTCGCTTTGGCTCTTTACGGCGCCAAGCAGCAAGCAATGCTCGTCGTTTAGGATAGGATCGCCCAGCTCATCGTCTTTATAGCAAAACTCCACCAGCGTAAACGGAAGCTTCGTGCCCTCTTTGATGCCTAGGCGCTTTGTAAGCGAGCCGGTGGCGATATTGCGAGCGATGATCTCAAGAGGGAAAATCTTGCATTTTTTTACGAGCTGCTCGGTCGGACTGATCGTCTCAACAAGCGCGGTGGCGATGCCGTGCTTTTTAAGCAGATCGAAAATCAGCGTCGAAATTTTACAATTCAGCGCGCCTTTGCCGCTCTCTTCAGCTTTTTTGACGCCGTTAAACGCCGTCAGCGAATCTTTAAATTCCGAAATCAAAAGGTCGTCACTTTCGTTAACCGACCACATCTTTTTGCCCTTGCCTTCGTAGATGAGCTCTTTTTTGGTAGCTTGCATCACACTCTCCTTACTTGATGTTTAGAATTTTTATCGCGTCTATTGCGGTTTTTAACTGGATATCGTTATTAATCTGCTCTGCTGTGATGAAATTTTTCTCATCCTTTTTCTGAGCATCTTTTTTCTTGGTCTCGACCTTGGCTAACTCGCCTTGCAGGTGCTTTTTAAGATCGGCTTCTTTTAACGAGAATTCATCCTCGTCGCGGCTCGGCACCTTGCCCGGCGCCACTATGAGATCAGGCGTCACGCCCACCGCTTGGATGGTGCGACCGCTTGATAGATAGTATCGCGCGATGGTTAGTCGCAGAGCTTCTTTATCCTCAATCGGCAGGATCACCTGCACGCTTCCCTTGCCAAAAGTTTTTTCACCAACCAACACGGCACGCTTTAGATCCTGAAGCGAGCCGCTTACGATCTCGCTTGCGCTTGCGCTACCGCCGTTTACTAACACTACCAGCGGCAAATCAGTGATCTTCTTTTTAGGATCGGCGTTGTGAGCTTCGGTTTCGTTTTTCGCGCGCCCTTTTTGCGAGACGATAAGCCCTTTGCCGACGAATAAATTCACAAGTCCGATCGCCTGATCCAAAAGCCCGCCCGGATTGTTTCGCAGATCTAAAATAATACCCTTGGCGTCTCTGTGCTCTTTTATAAATTTGCTCGCGTCCGCTACCACGTGTTGATCGAAATTCGTAACGCGCAGATATAAAATTTTATCATCCTCGATCATCTTAGCATAGACCGATTCCACTTTGATTATGTCGCGGACGATCTCGACGTCGAAAGGCTTGCTAACGCCTTTACGCACGATCGTTAGAGTGATTTTAGTTTTCGGCTTGCCGCGCATTTTTGAGACCGCATCGTCGATCGTGATACCGAAGGTCGCATTGCCGTCGATACGCAATATCACGTCGTTAGCCTGAATGCCTTTCTTATCGGCAGGAGTCCCCTCGATAGGCGAGATGACGGTCAGAGCGCCGTCTTTCATACCCACCTGAATTCCAAGCCCGCCGAATTCGCCCTCGGTCTGAACTTTCGTGTCGTTAAACGCCTTTTCGTCCATGTAGCTTGAGTGCGCGTCGAGGTTATTCATAAGCCCCGAGATCGTCTTATCCACGAGCTCCGAGAAGGTCATCTCATCGACGTAATTGTTTTCGACGATCGCAAGCGTCTTGGTAAGCTTAGCTAGCGCCTCCAGACGCGTTTTTTCGCTGTCTGGCTTTTTGGTCGCGTTGACCTCTCTGGCTTGTAAATTTCCGGTAAAAAAACTGACGCCTAAAAATAGAGAAAATATGAATCCCAAGCCGAAGAAGAGGTGTTTTTGTCGCAAAGCATATCCTTGAAAATAAAATGTAGCGAATTTTATAGAAAATTGGCTAAAAATAAGGTAAATTTCATACGAAATTTGCGCGTTTACGGATAAATTTAAGCCGAAAATTTTAAAATCTCACTAAAAAACCTTGACATAAACACACTAAAGTTATATAATGCAATCAACTTCAACTTTAGGAGAAAATTTATGAACGAAACTATTGAAATTTTAACCGATAAAATGCGCTCTTTGCTCGAAAGCAGCGTTTCTTTAGCGATCCATTCCAAAAATAGCGAAGTGGGCGTATTGCACATGCTCTGGGCTTTGGTAGCCGACAGCGGCTCTGTGCTAAATCAAATTTTTAATAAATTTAGCATCGAAAAAACTGCGGTCGAGCTTGAGATTAAAAGCGAAATTTCAAATTTGCCTACGAGCTCAAACGTCACGAAAGAAAACGTGCGTATCTCGCGCGAGCTGATGAACTCGCTTGAGGTCGCAAAGGGGCTGATGACGAGCTCTGGCGATAAATTTATCGCCGTAGATACCTGGCTGATCGCAAATTTAAACGCAGATCCACTAAAGAAAATTCTGTCTAAATTTGCAGATCTTAGCGAGATCAAAAAGGAGCTTGAGGCGCTTCGCGGCGGCAAAAGCATCGATTCGCAAACCGCCGACGAAACGCTTGAAGCGCTTAGTAAATTCGGCGTCGATCTCACCGCCAAGGCAATCGCGGGCGAACTCGATCCGGTAATCGGTCGCGACGAGGTTATTTCGCGAATGATGCAAATTTTAATCCGCAAGACGAAAAACAACCCTATCCTGCTCGGCGAGCCGGGCGTGGGAAAAACCGCGGTCGTCGAAGGTCTTGCGCAGCTGATCGCCAAAAAAGAGGTCCCGCTTAGCCTGCAAAACAAACGCGTCATCGCGCTTGATATGAGTGCGTTGATCGCGGGCGCGAAGTACCGCGGCGAGTTTGAAGATAGGCTCAAAGCCGTCATAAACGAGGTCGTAAAAGCCGCAAACGTCGTGCTTTTCATTGATGAAATTCACACCATCGTAGGCGCGGGCGCAAGCGAAGGCTCGATGGATGCCGCAAACATCCTAAAGCCCGCCCTTGCGCGTGGCGAGCTGCACGCTATCGGCGCTACGACGCTAAAAGAGTACCGAAAGTATTTTGAAAAAGACGCCGCGCTTCAGCGCCGCTTCCAGCCCGTAACGGTCGCGGAGCCTAGCGTGAGCGAGGCTACGGCGATACTGCGCGGTATAAAGGAGCGGCTAGAGGTGCATCACAACGTAACCATCACCGATAGCGCGCTTGTGGCGGCTGCAAGGCTAAGCGACCGCTACATCAGCGATAGATTTTTGCCGGATAAGGCGATCGATCTCATTGACGAAGCGGCGGCGGAGCTTAAAATGCAGATCGAAAGCGAGCCCAACGAGCTTGCCAAGGCCAAGCGCGACATCCTCACACTTCAGGTCGAAAAGGAAGCCCTTAAAATGGAGGATGACGGCAAAAACGACGAGAGGCTCGCGCAGATCGATAAAGAGATCGAAAATTTAACCGAGCAGAAAAACGCGCTCCAGGCTAAATTTGAAAACGAAAAGTCCGTATTCGGCGGTATCAGCGAGGAGAAAAAAGCGATCGACAGCCTCAAAAACGAAGCTAGCCTAGCAAGACGCAACGGCGATCTTAGCAAGGCCGCCGAGATCGAATACGGCAAGATCCCCGCCGCGCAAGCAAAGGTTAAGGAGCTTGAGGCGAAATGGGACGCGATGAAAGAAAACGGCGTGCTTTTGCGAAACCGCGTGGACGAGGAAAGCGTGGCTGAAATTTTAAGCAAATGGACCGGCATCTCGGTAAGCAAAATGCTCTCCTCCGAAAAGGAGAAATTCCTTCACATCGAGGAGCATCTAAAAGAGAGCGTCGTGGGGCAGGATGAAGCACTGCACGCCATCGCTCGCGCCGTCAAGCGCAACAAAGCCGGTCTCGTAAACGAAAATCGCCCGATCGGAAGCTTTTTGTTCTTAGGCCCTACCGGCGTCGGCAAGACCGAGAGTGCGAAGAGCTTAGCTAGGTTTTTATTCGACGATGAGCGAGCGATGATCCGCTTTGATATGAGCGAGTATATGGAAAAACACAGCGTCTCGCGCCTGCTCGGCGCGCCTCCTGGATACGTGGGCTACGATGAAGGCGGGCAGCTTACCGAAGCGGTGCGCAGAAGGCCGTATTCGGTGCTGCTTTTTGATGAGATTGAAAAGGCGCACAAGGACGTTTTTAATATCCTGCTTGGAATTTTAGACGACGGGCGCGCGACCGATAACAAGGGCGTTACGGTTGATTTTAAAAACACGATCATCATCCTAACGAGCAATATCGGCTCGGCTAAGATTATGGAGCTTGACGCCAAAAATGCGGACAAACCGCGCGAGGTCGCACTTGCCGAGCGCGAGGAAGCGGTAAAGAGCGAGCTGAAGAATTATTTCAAGCCCGAATTTATCAACCGCTTGGACGATATCGTGATCTTCAATGCCCTAAGCGAGGACGATCTTATAAAAATCGTGGGCATTATGTTTAAGAATCTGCAAAAAACACTCGCAAATCGCGGCATTAACGCGAGCCTAAGCGAAAATGCCAAAAAGCTCATCGCCTCAGCGGGCTTTGATATCGAATACGGCGCAAGGCCACTACGAAGGGCGCTTTACGACCTGGTCGAGGATAAGATCGCCGATATGATCCTAAGCGACGAGATCAAAACCGGCGATCGGATCGAAATCGGCGCGCATGACGGCGAGATCGAGATAAAGAGGGCGAAGTAAAATTCGGCGGAATTTATCTTGTAGGGTAAATTCCGCGCTTCGGTGAAGTAAATTTGGCGAGGTGAATCTAAAATACTTTATTAATATAAATTGAGCGGGTAATCTATCCCCTTGGGAATTGAAACGAGAATGCATTAGAGAGCTTTTAAGACAAGGAAAAAGTAGAATTCCATCCCGTTGGGAATTAAAACAATTTATCATTTTGCAGATTGATCTTTGCGTTGCGTAGAATCTCATCTCGTTGGGAATTGAAACAAATTAATATTTTCCTGCTCTAAAATTTCACTTTTGAGGTAGAATTCCATCCCGTTGAGAATTAAAATGCTCTATTTAAAATTTCATTTTTCCCTCTTTCATAGTAGCATTCTATAGAATTTACCGAGCCGAATTCTGCCAGATAAAATTTTTATCAAATTAAATTCTAGACTTGAAGTTTTAAAATTTTATCGAACAAGGCTCCGTATCCCAGAGCTTAGAATTTTAAATTTAAGAAGCAGCGACTTCAAGCTGCGTGGTTCGAAACACGAGGATTTTAGATTATAAAATTTAAGAAAGTAGGCGGGATTAGAATTTTAAAATTTGAAGTCGATGATCGAAATTCCAAACCGCGCAACTTGAAATTTCAAATCTGAAGCGGAGGCAAATTTAAAGATCGTTTCAAAATTTACCCCTTTTAAATTTCCATTTCTCGAGCTCTATTCATAAAATTTTACGTATTAATTTACGCAAAATTTATCCAAACAAAAACGATCTCATAAGCTTATCCGTATTAAATTTTATCTCTTCTTTTTAGAATAAAAACCGCCACGGACGCGATTATTAGCGATGATAAAGCGCTTATCATCATTATATTAAAATTAAAATTTGAGCGGTCAAACAGATGTCCCAACCAAGTCAAATCGGCTTTTGCTAGGATTATCACAGCTAGCGGATAAGTATAAAATAAACTTATAAAAAATGCAGATGCGCCGGATATTTTATCTAGCAGAATAAAAGCCTTTATTTTGGAAAATACAAAGCAGCAGATGATTAAAGGCAAAATTACCGTCGCGCAAAATAGATACAACACCATAGCGCCAAAAATATCGCTTTCGCTATCGCTTGCTTCTTCGTGCCACGTTAGTTCAAAAGCTTTCATAACAATAGAAAGCGGATTTGCGATATCACAACCTCTATATTCCGCCAAAAAACCGCAATCTATGCCGGCAAATATAACGCCCAAGCAGTCTACAGTAAAAAAGAGCAAGGCGATCCAGAATAAAATCCTCACCCCTTTTAGCTCAAAACATTTTTTAATGAACTCTTTTATCGCCCTACTCCCCAATTCATAGCTTTTAAGATAAATTTGGCTTTTATATCGCATTTCATTTTGGCGCCTTTAATGCTCTTTGTCGTGATCTCTCATCAAATTTAAGCCTCAGCTACGCTAAATTTTAAAATTTATCGAGCTGAATTCTGATAGGACAAAAAACTACTTATCTACTTATCCTTTCTTATATCTATTAATGTTACTGTAAAATTATCTTGGCTCTCCCAGTATGGTTTAAAATGAAATTTAATCAATATTTCCTCCAACAACGATACAATATCGCTATCTTCTAAAACCTTTACTTCTATAGCCTCAAAACCTAATATTACCCACACTCTTTCAAATAGCTTACCATTTATTTTTTGATCATATTTATAATCCAAAATAATATTTACACTATCACCATTATAATACAATCCTGTCTCTTATACACATCTCCGAGCC
>UQCL01000045.1 GCA_900539505.1 uncultured Campylobacter sp.
TGCAGCGTAGTCTCGTGGGCTCGGAGATGTGTATAAGAGACAGGAATATAATTCTTTATGCAAAAATTATAACGATGTATATTCGATACATAAAAGTGTAAAGGCTTCTAATTTCGATAAAATCGCTATTTATAAATTTTCTGGACTCGTGATTGAAGACGCTTGCAAATACAATGCCAATATAACTAGGTTTAAAAAATTTCTTTTGCTAATTTTATCGTACGCTCTGCATCCGATAAATCTTCTTTGCTTTGGTGTACTTAAAATTTTAAGAAGAATAGATAGCATAAATTTAAATGTTCTAATTTTATTAGATAGTACTCATATTAATTATTTTGCCATTCCGCTAACTATGTTAAGTGAGTATGAACGAGTAAATTTGAAAAAGTATTTAAAAGACAAACTAAATCTAAATCTTGATAATATTGAGATCAGGGATAGATTTATAGATATAAATTTTATATAAAATTTTCTAAAACCCTTTATTTCAGTATATTTTAATAAATTCCAGCTTAAGCAGATAAATTTTATCTTTTTATTGACGAGCCTCAATGCTTATCGAAATTTAAATAGGTAAAATTCTCTCCTAATTTCAGTTAAAGGAGTGAAAATGGCAGAGTATAAAAAGCTCTGGATGACGCTTGTAGCAGTACTCATCGTGGGCTTTAGTTTCTTGGGTTTTTACGGCGGCGAGGTGTATAGGCAGTCTCCGCCGGTGGTAAAATTTACCGATGCTAGTGGAGCTGAGCTAATCAGTACCGAGCGCATTTACCGCGGGCAGGAGGCCTGGCAGAGCATCGGCGGTATGCAGGTGGGCTCGATTTGGGGTCACGGCGCGTATCAGGCGCCCGATTGGAGCGCGGATTGGCTGCATAAAGAGCTGGTTGCGTTTATGGATATCAAGGCGCAGGAGCGCTTCGGCGCTAAATTTGACGCTTTGAGCGATGAGCAAAAGGCGCAGATCAAGGCGCTTACCAAGGCCGAGTACCGCACCAACACCGTAAAAGACGGTACCGTTAAGTTAAGCGATGATCGCTTGAAGGCTATGGCTGTCGTAAAAGACGAGTACATGGGCGTTTTCGGAAACGATCCGCGCTTTAAAAAGCTTCGCGAGGATTACGCGATGAAGGAAAACACGCTCGCAAACGAGCAACACCGCGCCGAGCTCGTGGATTTCATCTTTTGGACTGCATGGGCGGTTTCTACGGATCGTCCGAGCGGAGAGGCGACCTATACCAATAACTGGCCGCACGAGCCGCTAATAGACAATGTCCCTACCACGGAAAACGTCGTTTGGACGATCGCAAGCCTCGTTATTTTGCTTACCGGCATCGGTCTTCTGGTGTGGTTTGGAAATTTCTACGGCAAAAAGGACGAGGATTTCGAGGCTCCTGCGAAGCTAAACGCCGATCCGATCGCCGCTTTGGCGCTTACGCCGTCGCAAAAGGCGCTTGGCAAATATCTTTTCGTAGCGGTTGCGTTGTTTGCATTTCAGGCCTTCATCGGCGGCTTTGTTGCGCACTATACAATCGAGGGTCAGTCCTTTTTCGGGCTTGATATTTCGCAGTATATCCCTTACTCGCTAGCGCGCACCTGGCACGTGCAGGCATCCATTTTCTGGATCGCTACCGGCTTTTTGGCGGCGGGATTGTTTCTAGCTCCGATAATCAACGGCGGCAAGGATCCGAAATTTCAAAAGCTCGGCGTGGACGTGCTTTTCTACGCGCTTCTTTTCTTGGTCGTCGGCAGCTTCGCGGGCGAATACATGGCGATTGCGGGCAAGATGGATCCAAGCAGCAGTTTCTGGATCGGACATCAAGGATACGAGTATTTAGACCTCGGTAGAATTTGGCAGCTGATACTGTTTGTGGGTCTTGTGATCTGGATGGTACTCGTGCTGCGCGGCTTTATCGCGGGCTTTAGAGCCGAGGGTGATAAGAATTTATTGGCAATCTTTACCGCTTCGGTTATCGCCGTGGGGCTTTTTTACGGCGCGGGACTATTCTACGGACAGCGCTCGCCGATCCCAGTGATGGAGTATTGGCGCTGGTGGGTCGTGCACCTTTGGGTCGAGGGATTTTTCGAGGTTTTCGCGACGGCGTCTTTGGCGTTCGTGTTCGCATCCTTGGGCTTAGTAAGCAAGAAATTTGCCACCTACACCTCGATTGCTAGCGCGTCGATTTTCCTAATCGGCGGAATTCCGGGCACCTTCCACCACCTCTATTTTGCGGGCACCACTACGCCGATAATGGCTGTGGGTGCGAGCTTTTCGGCGCTTGAAGTCGTGCCTTTGGTGCTTTTGGGTTCGGAGGCGTTTCATTACTACAAGCTTCAATTCGCGCAGGATTGGGCCAAGCGTCTAAAATGGCCGCTTTACTGCTTTATCGCCGTGGCGTTTTGGAATATGCTGGGCGCGGGCGTTTTCGGCTTTTTGATCAACCCGCCGCTTGCGCTATTTTACATCCAGGGCTTAAACACCACTGCAGTGCACGCTCATACGGCGCTATTTGGTGTATACGGCTTTTTGGCGCTCGGCTTCGTGTGGCTCGTGGCGCTGTATATCTACAGGCAAAAAAGCTTCGACGATACGCTGATGAAGATCGGCTTTTGGGCGCTTAATGCGGGTCTGCTTCTAATGGTGCTGATTTCGCTATTACCTGTCGGAATTTTGCAGGCATTCGCGGCGATCGACGTGGGTATGTGGTACGCAAGAAGCGCAGAGTTTTTGCAAAAAGACAGCCTCTATGGGCTCCGTTGGGCGCGCATCATCGGCGATACGATCTTTTTGGTAGGAAGCGTGTGCTTCTTGCTTCAAATCGTGCGAATGATATTCTCACGCGCTAAATAGAGCTTTCGCGAGCTTTTATCGCTTGTTTGCCTCGCAGAAATTTTATATTCTTGCGGGGCTTTTAAATTTTACTCGGCTTTGCGCGAGCCTGTTTTGCGTGAGCTTTTTGCTGCAAAGGGGAGCTGCGCGAGCCTTTTGCCGCGGACGATACCCGCGCAAGCTTTAAATTTGGCCGCAAATCGCGATCAATCTTTAAAATTTTAAAATTTCATCCTCTTAAATTTACCCGAGCCAAATTTTAAATTTGCTACAATTACCGCCGAAATTTTAACCTCAAGGAGCGAAAAATGAATGTGCGAGAGCAAATTTTAGAAGACATTAAAACAGCGATGAAGAGCGGCGATCACTTCCGCAGAGACAGCCTGCGGATGCTTAACGCCGCGCTTAAGCAGGTCGAGGTGGACGAGCGCATCAGCCTTAGCGACGAGCGCGTCTTTAGCATACTTCAAAGCGAGATCAAGCGCCGAAACGACTCTGTGGAGCAGTACCGCGCGGGCGGTCGCGACGATCTGGTGCAAAAAGAGCAGGGCGAGATCGAGATCATCGCGTCCTATCTGCCCGCGCAGCTAAGCGATGCCGAGCTTGCCGCCGAGGTTGGCTCGCTAATCGCCGAGCTTGGCGCTAGCGGCGCAAAGGATATGGGGCGCGTGATGAAAGCCGCCAAGGAAGCGCTCGGCTCAAGCGTGGACGGCAAGCGGCTGAGCGAGGCGGTCAAAGCGGCACTGAAGTAGCCTGCGTTTGAGGCTAAATTTAAGTCCGGCTACGGCTAAATCGTATCGGCGCAAAATTTCGCTGCTGAAATTTTTAGATAGAGTTTTAGCTGCGGAATTCATACGCTAATTTAAAATTTTAAAGGATCATCATGAAAAAATTTATCGCGGTTTTACTAGCTGTCCTGCTTGTGGGATGCCAGTGCAAACAAAACGTAGTGCCTGGGGCGAACGAAACGCCCGAAAAGATCACGGCATTTTTCATAAACGATGGCAAGGAATACATCGTAGGCGAGAAACTCAGCTATGTGCTGACGGACGGCTCGTCGCTTAAGAATATCTCGGAATTTTACGATGGCGGGTACGCCAAGGGGTTTAAGCGCGAGTTTGTGCAGATCGAAGTAACCGATGCTAAAAACGGCGAGGCGCGCGGCAGCTTCAGCGCATTTTTGAACTCTGCCGCAGGAGCAGATGTCGCCAAAATCAAAGCTTTAGCAGATCGCATCGAAATCGATGAGAAAAAAGGTGAGATAGAAGCGATTTTCTACTTCGATGCGCGCGTCGTGCAGATCAAAAATCTTAGCGAAATAATGAAGCCAAGCGATAGGCTGCGCTCTCCGATCCCGGCAAACATCGAGGTTAGACCTGAACGCTGCGAGGGCAACGCCCTATTGGATACGCTAGGCATCATCGTGGCTATACCGGTGGTAATCGTGGGCGTAGTGCTATTTCTGCCCGTCGGGGCGATGGAGGCACTTGCGATGCAGCATAGCTCGCGATAATAAAAACTGTAAAATTCCGTATCTTGCAGCGAAACTTACAATGTAATGATCGATGAAGCTCGGCGAAATTTGGTATAACTTAGATCGCAAGTTCGATCTATTTATGATCGCATTTTATTTGGCGGCGATGTGGTACGGATTTCTTTTTAGCTTGAATCCTAAAAGCTTAGATGATCTGAAAATCGCAAATGGAATAATCATGGATGTCGGAAGCGATGATGGGCGCGAATATATGCAGATTTTTACGGATGAGCGCAAATTTATCAAAGTCTTTTTAAATGGCGATACGGATAACTTAACCTCTTTTTATAAAAATAAAATTTTGCTCAATGCAGCAATTGCTGAAGCTAATTTTAAGCGCTCAGGAGCGGACGAGTGGCAAGGCGTAAATATCAAGCCTTCTATCTCGCTAATCGCATACGAATGGCTGGAAGGCAAGCGAGTTAAAGCTTGGTATCAAAGCCGTCCGTTTCCGTTTCAGGGTCGCGGCACGGCATATCAAGTTTTATTTTTGGATTATAATGCGAGCGTCGATCCGCCGCAGCGCGAGTATCTGATGAAATTCAGATATGACAAATACGCTACGATGGATGATAAATTTACAGCTACGATATTTGGAGCTTTGACGCTCATTTTTCTTGCGATTATGGCGGGTAAATTTTATCAAGCATGGCGCCAACTGCAATAAACATTGCGCCGCGAAATTTTAATTAGCATCGGATAGCCTGAAAACACGGCGCGCAGTATCGATACGAAGCATTTTAAAAGGCGCTAGGCTTGCGGCGTGCATTTTCATTGCGGGTAGCGGCGCGAGCAGGATAAATTTGCAGTGTTAAATTTGAAGCGCTATTAAAATACAGATCTTAGTAGGGTTTAAAATTTTGATAAGTAGTGCACGTCCTGCTTTAAAATTTTTAGGCTTCGGCTGCGCCGGCAAGCGCAAAATTCTAAATTTTAAACTGCATAAAATTTCAAAATTTAAACTGCGCGAGATTTCAAGATTTCAAAATTTTAAATCTCGCGCTCGTTTAGCAGTATCCCTAAAATTCCAAACGCCAAATGGGAGCAAATGGGCTAAAATAGCCCATTTATCAGCCCTTTAATCGCGTCTGATTTCTCCTTTTTCGCGTCGTTTTTGCTGCTGTTATCGTCCTTTTTCACGCCGAAAAGCTTGTCGATGCCCTTGCCGATCTGCTTGTCGAGTTTGCCCTTTAGATAGTCCGATTGGATATTGTATTTCGGCTCTTTAATCGTGCCGGTGATATTTATCTCAAAGTCGGTTTTCTCGACGTTGGCCTTAACGGGCACCGAAATTGCGCCCGTTTTGCTATCCAGCGTGCCGCCCGTGACGTTTAGTTTGCTTTTTTGCGCGCTCATATCGGCGTTGAAATTTATCAAATTTTGCTTGATCGTGCCGTCTACTTTGGCGTCGTTATAGACCTCGCCGCCTAGATCGCGGCCTAAAATTTTACCGATTTTATCGATCAATCCGCCGCTAGGAAGGCGGCCGTTGTTGATGATCGCGTCAAATTTTCCGCTGTGCGAGCTAGTATTATACGTAAGATTTGCATTGCCCGTGCCGTCGTAGACGTGATCGATATTTAGAAGCGTCGTAAGCTCTTTGACGATGAAATTTTGAATTTTA
Source organism: uncultured Campylobacter sp. (assembly GCA_900539505.1). Lineage (GTDB taxonomy): Bacteria > Campylobacterota > Campylobacteria > Campylobacterales > Campylobacteraceae > Campylobacter_B. Next base: position 5,986 of record UQCL01000045.1, read on the forward strand.
AAATTTACCTCATCGCCCGCGATCCGTCCGTTCAGCTCGCCGCCTGCGATCTTGGAATTTACGGTCGCAAACAGGCTCTTGCCGTCGTGTGAAAGCTCGCCGGTAGCGGCGATCTTGCCGTTTAGTCTACGATTTAAGAAAAACTCTAGTCGCTGCAGGCTCGGGATCAGCAGTGCGTAGTTTGCTTTAAGCGCTTTGTTTTTGAGCTCGTAGGTGCCGTTTAGGCTCTGAAGCTGCGCCAGATCGGAGTTTGCGTTTGTGCTAAAGGTCGCGACTGAGTTTTTGATATTTGTCTGCGCCTGCGCGTCCGCTTTTAGATCGCTCGGGAAGCTCTTGCCCGTCGCGCCGTCTAAAAATTTCTTAAAAATCACGCCGTTAGCGAGCGAAATTTGCGCCGTGCCGTTGATACCGTCCTTTAAGCTTAACTTCGCATCGCCGTTTATCGTGCCGTTTCCGATCGCATTGCCGTAAAACAGAGCCGAAAGCACAGCCAGATTTAGGTTGCTCGCCTTAAGCTTTAGATCGCTTAAATTTCCGTTCGCATTCAGGTTGCCGCCCATCGCGTTTAGATTTAAGCTTAAATTTTTAAGCTCATTTTGCGCTAGAGCCGCGCTAAGTTCGCCGTTTGCCTTGCCTTGCAGCTTCACTCCCAGGACGTTTTGCAGCGCGGCCAGATCGTTTGCGTTTAGCTTTGCAGACAGCTCGCCGTTTTTATTTTTCAGGTCAAATTTGGCCTCCGCATCCGCTTTAAGCGCGTCTTTAAATGCCGAAATTTGCGAGTTTGAAAGCTCAAGCGTAGAAAAATCGGTCTTTAAATTTCCGTTTGCTTTAACGTCGCCAGAAATTTTACGCCCGATAAGGCTTTCGAGCTTCGCTAGATCGGGCAAGCTCAGATTAAAATCGGAATTTAAAGTTTTGCTTTTCAGATCAAATTCCGATTTTTCGGCGCTGATCTTGCCCAGGGTCGAATCGATCTTACTTGCTGCTCGCAGGACGTCATTTTGCGCCGTAATGTCCGAGTTTAGCGTGATCTGCACGCCCTTTGGGATGGAGATATTCATATCTTTAAACGCAGATTCGTTTAGGATCAAATTTGAACTTTTGATGCTCGCGTTGCCCTCTGCGCCGCCGCTGTTAGCCTTGATGTCCGAGAGCACGTCGATATTTCCTTTTGCGTAGATCGGCAGAGAAGCCACGGCAAGGGCTTTTTCGACGTTTAGGCCCTTAGCGTCGATTTGCAGATCAAGCGGACTAAGGTCTTTTAAATTTGCTAAAAATTTTACGTTGCTATCAAAAATCCGCCCGCTGCCGTTGATGCCGAATTTGTCAAGATCGCCTAAAATTTGCCCTTTGAGGCTTAGCTCTTCGCTCGTTTTTATGCCGAGTTTGGCCAGATCGTGCGCGTTTGCGTCGTAGTTAAGATCGAAAGAGCGCGCAAAAAGCGAGTATTTGCCCTTTATGTTTACGTTCGCAGCGTCATTTACGTTGGCGCTGATGTCCAGATCGCCGAAATTTAGATCGAATTTCTCAAGCTTCACGTCAAGGCCGCTTTTTTCTTTGATCAAATTTTCTATGTAAGGCCTGGTAAGATTGTTGCCAAAATCGCTGAAAAATAGGCAGCCCGCGCCTACGATAAGCAGGATTAAAATTCCTGCGATTATGCCGAAAATTTTCATTTCGTCCCCTTAAAATTTAAAATTTGAGGGTATTATAGCCCTTAAAATTTAACGTTTGAAATCTCAATACTTGAGTTAAAATCACTAAAGTTTTATAAAAATTTTTCATAAACTATTGACAAGATTTTAAATTTTGCATATAATCTTAGCACTCAAACACATTGAGTGCCAATTTTAGAAATCACAAATCAAAGAAAGGACTGAAATGAAATTTCAACCACTTGGCAAGCGCGTTCTAATAGAGCGCGAGGAGGAAACTAAAAAGACCGCTTCTGGCATCATCATCCCAGACAATGCTTCAAAAGAGAAGCCTTCGACCGGCAAAATCGTAGCCGTCGGCAGCGAATGTGAAGGTGTCAAAAATGGAGATACCGTAGCGTTTGCAAAATACGCAGGCAGCGAGATTAGCTTAGATGATAAGAAATACCTTATCTTAAATTTAGAAGATGTTTTAGGCATAATTAAATAAAAAGGATTGAAAATGGCAAAAGAGATTATTTTTTCAGACGACGCAAGAAACAAGCTTTACGCGGGCGTTAGGAAGCTAAACGACGCTGTAAAAGTTACAATGGGACCTCGTGGTCGCAATGTCTTAATCCAAAAAAGCTTCGGCGCTCCGGCGATCACAAAAGACGGCGTAACCGTCGCTAAAGAGATTGAGCTGAAAGATACGCTAGAAAATATGGGCGCTTCTTTGGTGCGCGAAGTAGCGAGTAAAACCAACGATCAGGCAGGCGACGGCACTACTACAGCAACCGTGCTAGCCCACGCGATCTTTAAAGAGGGCCTACGCAACGTAACTGCGGGCGCAAATCCGATCGAAGTTAAGCGCGGTATGGATAAATTTAGCGCTGCGATCATCGAGGAGCTAAAAAAATCCTCTAAAAAAGTAAGTGGCAAAAAAGAGATCGCTCAGGTCGCTACAATCTCTGCCAATAACGACAGCGCGGTGGGCGATCTGATCGCAGACGCTATGGAAAGAGTCGGTAAAGACGGTGTTATCACTGTCGAAGAGGCGAAATCGATCAACGATGAGTTAAACGTAGTCGAAGGAATGCAGTTTGACCGCGGCTATCTAAGCCCGTATTTCATTACAAATGCCGAGAAGATGCTAGTCGAGCTAGCTTCTCCACTAGTGCTTCTATTTGACAAAAAAATTACAAATTTAAAAGATCTACTTCCGGTTTTGGAGCAGGTTCAAAAAAGCGGCAAACCGCTTCTAATCATCGCCGAGGATATCGAGGGCGAGGCGCTTGCGACCTTGGTCGTAAATAAACTTCGCGGCGTGTTAAACATCTCTGCGGTCAAAGCCCCTGGATTTGGCGATCGCAGAAAGGCGATGCTTGAAGATATCGCGATTTTAACGGGTGGCACCGTCATCAGTGAAGAGCTTGGCAGAACGCTAGAAAGCGCCTCCATGGCTGATCTTGGACAGGCTGAGCGCATCGTGATCGACAAAGATAACACCACCATCGTAGGCGGCGCAGGCAAGAAAAAAGATATCGACGCGCGCGTTTCGCAGATCAAAGCTCAGATCGCAGAGACTACGAGCGATTACGACAAAGAGAAGCTTCAAGAGCGCATGGCTAAGCTTAGCGGCGGCGTTGCGGTTATAAAGGTGGGCGCTGCGACCGAAACCGAGATGAAAGAGAAAAAAGACCGCGTGGACGATGCTCTAAACGCAACCAAAGCAGCCGTAGACGAGGGCATCGTAATCGGCGGCGGCGCTGCGCTAATCAGAGCGGGACTTAGCGTAAAGCTAGCTCTAAGCGGCGACGAGCTTATCGGTGCGGACATCGTTAAGCGCGCGCTTTTTGCTCCACTTCGCCAGATCGCAGAGAATGCGGGATTTGACGCGGGCGTCGTAGCAAATAAGGTCGAGCAGGGCTCAGACAAAAAATTTGGCTTCAACGCCGCAAACGGCGAGTACGTCAATATGTTTGAGGCAGGTATCATTGATCCAGTCAAGGTTGAGCGTATCGCGCTTCAAAACGCGGTCTCCGTCGCAAGCCTGCTTCTAACGACCGAAGCGACCGTCAGCGAGATTAAAGAGGAGAAACCTGCAATGCCTCCAATGCCTGATATGGGCGGAATGGGTGGCATGGGCGGAATGATGTAGCCCTCATAGGAGCGTCATTCAGCGCTCCTATGCCATTGAAACGGCGCTGTGAGATTTTGCAGCGCTCTGCAATGCCTTATGTGCGGCGATGTTTTAGCTATACGCCGCTAAAATGATATGTGCCGCGTTTTGGATATGTCTAAGGCGCGGCGATTTATTATGAATTAGCGATTAAGTGGTGTGATTTTTAGTCACTGCATGATCTTATAAATTTCGTATCTCACCGCAAATTTGCGGTTTTGCCGCATTATCCTTTAAATTTAAAAACTTTATCTGAGCTTGCTTTCTACCTTAAATTCTGACTTGCCACTCAAAATTTAAGCGCAGAATTCTAAAACTTTAAAATTTTCAGCTATCCCACCTAAACGCTTACAAGATAAAATTTTTTCGTGGCGTCATATTTTTAGTGTGATAAAATTCTATTGCCAAACAGAATCCTAGCTGCGGAATTTTTAAAGCTTAGCCTTTTGTTTGGCGATACGGCTTGGAATTAGAGCTGAAATTTCATAGCCTCACTTATTAAATTTAACGCGGCTTAATCTAAGCTTTGCTAAATTTCGCCTAAAATCCATTGAAAGGAAAACGATGAAAAATTTAGCTCATATTTTTTTAATTGCGTTCATTTTGGCGAGCTTTTCTAGCGTTTTTGCTGCGCAGCAAAGCCACAAATCTACCGCCGCGCAGCAAAACCATAAATATAAAATTTCATCTCAAAATCTGCGAGCCAAAGATCATTCGAGCAAAAATACTTCGGTGGAATCCTCTACCGAGCCGCATGCTAAAAAACCTACAAATGCTAAAAGCCTTTCAAATTCCAAGCTCACAAAAAATACGCGTGCGTCTAGGAATTTCGCTAAAAATTCCACGCAAAAAAGTGCGAAAAATTTTACTAAAAATCCCGGGCAAAATTTCGCATCGCATTCTGCGAGAAATAAAGCATCTAGGCGCCCGGCTAATCAATCAAGCAGCCAGAATGAAGCTAGCAAGAGTCTAGTTGCGACGCTGATGCGTTTGTCAAAGACCCGTATCTATGAGGACGAGGCGCCAAGCGCTCGCGATACTGCGCAAACTTACAGAGGCACAGATATGCGGAGAAATGTAAGCGCACAAACTCACGGAGGCGCGGATGAGCAGACCGGCAAAATCGTAGATGCACAAGCTCGCAAATTAACGACGACTCGAATTGCACAGCCGCAAGCTCGCTACGGCTATAGTGCAACTCGTTCTGGCACTATGGGGCATGCAGCTGCATCTCATTCGAGCGCCACGAAGTATACGGCTCGTCAAAATGCTCGCGCGCCCTATCTTCCCACATCTGCTCGCTCTAGCCGTGCGATAGGGCGCTCTGGCGGTAGCGCGCTTGGTAAAATACCGTCGCCAGAGCGGGGTAATGCGCTAGGACAAGGTGCTGCGATGCGTTATGATGAGCGTTGGGCGAAGCCCGCTCCACAGCCTTACGAGCCTGCGCCTGAGACCGAGAAAAAGCGCGGGCTGATATTTTCGTCGCAGTGGGGTCCTGCCGCGCCGAAAAGCAAGTGGCAGCAGCACGAAGCCCCGATGGATGACGCTTCGTCGCGCAATGAGTCGGTGATGGATATGCTGCAGGACAAGATGAGCAGGGTCAAGGTGAATATGGAGCTGGTGCGCTAATCTAAGCGGTGCGCCAGCGCAATTTATATGCGTAGGCGGTTTAAATTTTGCTGCCTCTGTAAGATCGCGATACTGGCGCGGTGTGCAAACACGAACGGCTGATGTTTTTTCGGCTTTGCCGCCGTGCGAAACAAAGCCCCTATGCTGCAATTAAAGATAGAATTTTCATATTTCATTTACAGGCTTTGAAATTCACAGCTGCATGCCGCGCTGCTAGGATAAACCAGACTGCACTCGTTTTGCGCGAGCGGGCACTGCGACGATACTGCGGTTGAAATTTCGCCGAAATTTTAAAAGCTTAATTTCGTAATTTTACATTGTAGGACTTCGCTTGCCTGCCAAGTTTGCGGCATTTTGCTTGGCTGTGTGGTTTATTAAATTTTACTTGCCATCAAATTTTGTAGAGTTTCGCCTGCTACCGGAATTTTTAGAATTTTATTAGATGGCGGAATTTTATAGAACTCTATTCGCTCAAATTTCGCGGCGAAATGAAATTTTTTGCAAGCGTAAAAGCAAAATTTAATAGGTGAAATTATGTAGGCGAAATTCTACGGCGGCTGGCAAACGCGAATTATTAAATTTTAACCCCGTTTTGAATAAAATAGCGCAAAAAATTCTAAAGGCTTAAATTTGAAAAATCGCTATCCGACCCGCCAAATCTCTGTCGGCTCCGTCAAAATCGGCGGCGGCGCGCCCATCTCCGTGCAGTCGATGAGCTTTTCTAAGACCAAGGACGTGGAGGGCACGCTAGAGCAGATTAACCGCCTGTATTTCGCTGGCTGCGACATCGTGCGCTGCGCCGTACTCGATAAGCAGGACGCGGACGCACTCGCGCGTATCAAAAAAAGCTCGCCGCTTCCCATCGTAGCGGATATCCATTTTAATTTTCGCTTGGCACTACAGGTCGCGGAGTTTGTCGATGCTATCCGCATCAATCCGGGCAATATCGGCGGCAAGGACCGTATTAAAGAGGTCGTGCGCGCGTGCAAAGCTCGCAGCCTGCCTATCCGCATCGGCGTAAATTTGGGCTCTTTGGAGGAGCAGTTTGAGCAAAAGTACGGTCGCAGCGTGGAGGCGATGGTGCAAAGCGCGCTGTATAACGCCGCGCTGCTGCAGGATGAGGACTTTAGCGATATCGCGATCTCGCTTAAGACTTCGGACGCGCCTAGTACGGTGGCTGCGTATCGCGCGCTGCGCCCGCTATGCGAGTATCCTTTTCATCTGGGCGTGACCGAGGCGGGGACGAAATTTCATGCAAGCATCAAGAGCGCGATCGCGCTGGGTACGCTTCTGATGGAGGGGATCGGCGATACGATGCGCGTGAGTATCACGGGCGAGCTTGAGGAGGAGATCCGCGTCGCGCGCGCGATCCTGCAGGACGCGGGCGTGCAAAAAAGCGGCGTCAATATCATATCGTGCCCTACCTGCGGGCGTTTGCAAAGCGATCTGCTAAGCGCGATCAAAATCGTTGAAGAAAAAACCGCACATATCAAAACACCGCTAAATATCAGCGTCATGGGCTGCGTCGTAAATGCGATCGGCGAGGCGAAGGGCGCAGACGTGGCGATCGCGTTCGGCAACGGACGCGGCATCGTGATGCGCCACGGCGAAGTGGTCGCCAAACTCGATGAGAGCAAGCTCGTGGAGCGGTTTTTGCAAGAGGTCGAGGACGAGGTGCGGGCTCGCGAAGGAGCGTGAGGGCTATGGGGCGCCTAGCTGGTTAAAGCTACTATGACGCGCGGCTTGGGCGGCTCGGTTCTGAATTTTGGTGCGCTTGGCTAGTTATAGTTTGCTCGGCGTTTTAAGGCGCTCTCGGGTTCATCGGGGTTCGTTTAGGCTCATAGGTACAGCGCGTCTAAGGCGTGAAATTTTAAAATTTCATCCTTAAGGCGGCGCTTTTAAATTTGAGCCTTTGGGAATATATCTTGGAATTTTGGTTTGAAATTTTGGGCTTGAAATTTTAGTGCTGGAATTTCGTATTAGATTTTTGAGTTTAAAATTTTGGCTTTGAAATTTCGTCTTGGAATTTCATTTTAAAATTTCAAACTCGCGATTTGGAGCGAAATTTTATAGAGCAGAATTTACCGCGCGAAATTTTAAGCGGTAGAATTTTATGCTGTCTATGAAATTTAGGCGTTGTCTCTATGCGCTCGCCAATTTTAGTCGCAGGATTTGCCTCGGTATAATTCTGTGCCGCAAAGCGGAATCTTGACGGATGAACTTTTGATACGCCGCGAAATTTCATACGGCCGGATTTCGTCTGCACCTAAAATTTAAGGCGAGCGAAATTCTAAGAGTCAAAATTTCAAAGGGCGAAATTTCAAGCCGGCGGAATTTTAAAGGCGAAAATTCCGAGGATGAAATTTTAGATAGCAAAATTTAAAGCGGCCGAAATTATAAAATTTTGCCCGATAGAATTTTGCTAAGAGGCGAGATTTAAATTCTATAAAATTTAAAATTATCGCGCCGCAGAGATTTGCGGAAGCGAGCTTGAAATTTTATAGAATTTAAATGCGAAACGAGGGGAAGCGATGGCAACGAAGCAGAATGTGCCTGCAAATTTATACGATCTGGATATGGAGCGCGCGATTTTAAGCTCGCTTTTGCAAAACGAGGACGCATACGGCGAGCTGAGCGAGATAATCTCGGTCGGCGATTTTTTCTACAAGCCGCACGCCGACATCTACGAGGCGATCGTCAAGTGCTCCTCGCACAACGAGCCGATTGCGCCGAGCTTCGTTAAGAAATGGCTGGCCGAGCGCTACGACGATGGCGCATTTACCGAGGTTGTAGCCACCAGCGGCGTGGTCGATGCCCCAAAATACGCGCTCGAGCTGCGCGAAAAATCGATCAAGCGCTCGCTAATCAAGGTCGCGCACGAGATCCCTTCGATGGTAAACGAAGCCGTACGTAGCAAAGACACCGCCGATAAAATTAGCTCTAAAATTTACGAGCTCATCGACGAGGAGCGCCACGGCGGCATCAAAAAATCGCACGAGATCATCGCCGACGTAGTAGAGGAGCTGAAGTGCCAAAAGGCGCTCGCAGGCTCGGAGCTCGTGGGGCTTGATACGGGCTTTCGCTTCCTAAACGACTGCACGAAGGGGCTGAAACCGGGCGAGCTCATTATTATCGCCGCCCGCCCCGGTATGGGCAAGACTGCCTTTGCGCTAAATTTGATGATGAAAACTCTGCAAAGCGGCAAGGGCGTCGTATTTTTCTCGCTCGAGATGCCCTCCGTGCAGCTGATGTATCGCATACTAAGCGCTCTTAGCTCGATCCCGCTAAGCGACATAATGAGCGCCAAGCTCAGCGACGACGACTGGACGCGCTTCAACGACGCTTGCGACGCGGTGCTGAATATGCCGCTTTTCGTCTATGACAGCGGCTACGTAAACATCCACCAAGTCCGTACCCAGCTGCGCAAGCTCAAATCCGCGGATACCAACATCGAGCTTTGCGTGATCGATTACATCGGACTTATGACGAGCACGAGCAATTACTCCGAGCGCCACCTGCAAATCGCCGAAATTTCACGCGGACTTAAGCTCTTAGCGCGCGAGCTAAACATCCCGATCATCGCGCTGTCGCAACTAAACCGCTCGCTTGAGGCGCGCTCGAACAAACGCCCGATGCTAAGCGATCTGCGCGAAAGCGGCGCGATCGAGCAGGACGCCGACATCATACTTTTTGTCTATCGCGACGAGGTTTATAAGGAGCAGATGGAGCGCGAGCGCATTTCGCGGCTGGAGGCCGAGGGCAAGGACGCGGGCGAGCCCGTATTTAGGCGCAACGACTATCAGGAAAAAGCCGAAATAATCGTCGGCAAAAACCGCTCGGGCGAGGCGGGCAGGACGATCGAGGTGGGTTTTCAGGGCAGATTTACCCGCTTCGTCGATACGAGCTTCGGTGGCGAACCCAGCGAGAGCGCGATCTTTAACGAAAATGACAATCTCGACTACGTCTCGCAGCTGCAAGATCAGGGCTTCGAGGAGCCTGATACGCCGCGTCTCGATATGCCGAATCCCGATGCAGCGCAGAATTTGCAACAGAATTTAGCGCAAAGCTTTAACGGCGCGGAGAGTTTTAACGAAGCGCAAAATAGCGGCGTAAGTTTAAACGAAAGCTCTGCTAGCGCTCGAAATTCCAGCGTAAATATCGATTTTTATGAGATGCCTAGCTTTGGCCAAAGCAGCGGGCAGGACGGCGAGGAGATAGACAGCGAGTCTAAGCTTAGCGCAGAGCATGACTTGGCAGAGGTACAGCGCGCGGCACAGAAGCAAGAATTTGAGGGGCAAAGCTTAGATGATGCAAGAGCGGGCGGTATCTCGCCCGAAGCAGAGGGCGTGCATAAAAATTTAGCGAGCACTCCGCGAGGCGTAAAAGACATATCGCGGGGCTCAAAAGACGCGCGGCAAGATGCGGAAGGCGCATCGCAAGGCGCAGAGAAGGTAACGGGCGCGTCGCGAGGAGCGGAGAGTACGCAGCGAGAGGATGCCTCGTATTTTGAGGGTGATGATAGCTATGAGGGCGACGAGCCGCCTCTTGAAGCGCAAGAGCGGCAAAACGGTGCAGACGAGGCGAAATTTAAACCCGCGCCGCCTTTAAATATCGAAGAGATGGGCATTCCAAAGATCAATGAGGCAAACAGGCTCGATGACGACGATGCGCCGTTGGATCTGTGAGATAGCGCTTAGGCTAGCGCTGATCGTTAGCGTTTTTTGCTTCGCGCTTTACGCGCAGGATTTCAGTGACGCGGGCTTTTGCGTGCTGGCGGCGTTTTGGGCTTACGCGCTATTTCGGGTGCTATTTAGCTTTTTTTACGAGGCGAAGCAGCGCGCCAATGCGGCGCTATTTCGCAGCAGCGGGACTTTGATTAAAATTTTTAGAGGCAGGCTGATAAGCGGGGTTTTGGCCTGCGCGGGCGCGATCATCTTAAGCGCCACTTTGGCGCTGGGCTTAGCCGATCTGCGCGGCGCGGAGCTATTCGTGACACTCGCGGCGCTGCCTGCAGCTCTTGCTCTGATGCGCCTAGCGGTGCTGAAGCTCAGCCTAAAAGAGATTAAAAATCCCAGAATTTTATCGCTCAAACTTAGTATTTTGTTGCTCGCCGCGCTTGCCGTAGCGGTAAATTTCGCCATAAATTTAGCCTATTTGCGGCTCGCAGACGGCGCAGATGCTGCCGCACACTCTCAAAATTCCGCGATAAATTTTACTTCGCCCGCCCGCACCGCCGCATCCATGGGAAATTTCGCGACAAACGACGCTTCCGCGCCCGTCGGAAATTTTGCAACAGATAATGCCGCTAAATTCGCTAAAAATTCCGCTGCGAACAACGCCGCCATAGTTGTGCGAAATTCCGAGACGAGCAATGCCGTCAAGCCCGCAGCGGATGCCGCTAAAAATCTCACCGCTTCGCCCGAAAATTTTAAAGCGGGCTCCGTCAGAGCGGTGTACGCTTCGGCTGAAAATTCTAAGGCAGATCCCGTCGCTGCGCCGCAGACCTTCGCTAAAAATTCCGCGGCAAGCTCCGCCACAGTACAAAATTTAAATTTAGCTCCAAGTCCCGCCATGCTGAACGCGTCCGCCGATAGTTCCGCTGAAAAATCCGCGACAAGCTCCGCATCAATCCCTGAAATTTTTGAAATTTTAAAATCTACCGTGCCGCAAGCGCACTTCAAATCCGCTCTGCTAAATGAAATTTACGCTTTGAAATTTTACAAAAACGCGCTGTTCGAGCTGGCGCTGTCACAGAGCCCTAGCGCGCTAAAAATCGCTCTTTTGTTTCTGATCTGCGCGGGCGATTTTGTCTTTTACTGCGCGATTTTGCATCTTTGTGCCTTCGTGCTTTTTATGCCGCGAGCCGCAGCTGCGCCCAAAATAGGGCGCTTTAGCGGCACGATCTTCGCGCTTGCCTACGTCACGCTGTGTTTGATCTGCGCCGCGCAGACGCGCGCGGCAGGCGGCGGCTCGGAGAGTGTGTATCCTAAAAGCACGGTCGAGACGGGCGTGCAGATCGTGCTGCAAAGCGGCGAGCGGCTGATCTTAAGCGTGCGCGAGGCGGACGTTCTAAGAGGCGAGCTAAACGCCACGCGCTTCGCCGCGGAAGCAAATGCCGCATCCGCGCTAAATAGCTACATCGACGCCGTTTACGACGAGGGCGCGAGGCTTAGCGCGCAGAAAATGGCGGATTTCAATTACTCGTTTTTGAGCGATTATCTGGTGCTGTGGCACGGCGTGTGGGACGATGACGCGGGGGCGTATCTGAATGAGAAATTTGCGCTCTTCGTGAGCGAAAGCTTCCCGAAAGATTTTGGCGAGAACATCGCTAAAATCGCTGCGGCAAACGTCAAAAATTATGAGAGCTCGCTAAATTTTACGCTCAAAAAATACGGCGCGAAAATCGATCTCAACGTCACGCAGAGCTTCAGCCTAAAAAGCAAGGCGTATCGTGCGAGCGGGACGGGGCTAGGGGCGCTGGGCGGCGTGCTGGGCGCAAAGCTGATAAGCAAGAGCCTCGCTAAAACTGCGGCCAAGACGGGCGCGAAGACCATTACCAAAGCGGGTGCCAGCGCGACTAGCGGTAGTGCGGGGCTCGTGTGCGGCCCGGGCGCGGTGGTGTGCGTGCCTGCGTTTGCCGTGGCTACGTGGTTCGGGCTGGATTTCGCGTTTGCCAAGGGCGACGAGGCGCTGAACCGAGAGGAGTTTGAAGCCGCGATCGTGCGCGATATGATGGCGGCGAAAGAGGAGCTAAAGCGCGCGCTGGCGGAGGATTTCAAC
>UQCL01000046.1 GCA_900539505.1 uncultured Campylobacter sp.
GAATTGTGATTATACAAGAGCGATGCTTAAAGGGGGCTGAATAATCAGTAGAAAAATGAGGAGTTCTTAAACAAAGAAAAATTCACAAAAAAGGTAAAATTTTAAAGAAACGCCAAATGAAAAAGCGAGGAAATTTAAAAGTAATCAAACCCGGTGTAGCTTCTACATACAAAATTCTACTTTTAAAATTCCCTCATATTTTAAAATTTCTACGAAATTTCTAAAATTCTAATACGCCATCAGCTTCGCGCCGAATGCCCCGCGCACCAAACTCTCGCTTTTATTTGCCAGCTTATCTATCATCTTTTCATACGCCGAAGGCTCCTGCCAGATCGGATCTGCTACGCCGCTAGCCTTTACGAGCGCGCTCTTAGCATCCTCTAAAGAGCCCACCTCGTCGATAAGGCCCGCAGCTTTGGCGCCGCTGGCTAAAAATACTCGCGCATTTGCCCACGTATCGCGCTTCCTAAGATCCAGCGAGCGCGCCTGCGCCACCTCGCGCGTGAATAGCTCATAGCTCTCATCCACCAGGGCTTGTAGGCTTGCGCGCTCCGCGTCGCTCCATTTTCGCATCATCGTGCCTGCCTCTTTGAGCTCGCCCGCTTTGACGATCTGTTCGGCAAACCCTAGCTTAGCGGCCGCTTCGCTCACGTCTAAGCCTTGCATGATTACGCCGATAGAGCCGATGAAGCTGCCCGGATTTGCGTAAATTTTACTTGCCCACACGCCGCCTAGGTAGCTGCCGCTCGCCATCGTGCCCTTGGCGTAGGCGACGACCGGCTTGCGCGAGTTTAGGGATTTGATAGCCAGCGAAATTTCCACGCTCGGGCTCAGCGCGCCGCCGGGGCTGTCGATCAGCAGAAGCACCCCCTTAATCGCCTCGTCGTTTTTCAGAGTTTCGATCTTTTCTAAAATTTCGCTATCGTCCATTATCGCGCCGCTTAGCGAAAGCTGAGCGAGATTCGCACCCTTTTGCTGCGCGCCTTCGCTGCCAGCAAAAATCAAAAACAAAATAAGCAGAAAAATCAGGGATTTAAAGTATTTGTTGATAAACCCGAGCACGGCGCCGATCGGCGCAAAGATGTTTTTTAGAAATTGCATTTCATTCCTTCGATAAAAAGTGATTTTACGTTTTTGCTCTGTAAAATGAGCTGTAGCGCCAGCTGGCTCTGCTCGCACTCAATGCCTTCAAAAACGGCGATGTCGGCGAGCTTGCCGGCTCTCAGCTCGCCCAAGCTTAGCCCCAGCGCGGCGGCTGCATTTCTCGTCGCGCCTAAAAGTAACGCCCGCGCCAGCTCCGCCAGGCCCAGCTCGTCGTGCATCATTAAATTTGCACGCAGCTCGTCTAAAAAGCTTAGACTAAAATTTGAGCTAAGCCCGTCGGTAGCGATATTGTAATTAAGCCCGCTTGCGAGCAGCTTTTTAAAGCTTAGCCGCTTTTTGCTAAGCAGGCGGTTGGAGCGCGCGCAGTGCGTGATCGAGTGAAGCTTCGGATCAAAGATGCTAAAATCATCCACCCACACGCAATGCGTAAAGAGCGTGCGAAGCCCGCTAAAATGCGCTACGAAGCTCTGCGGCGAGTAGAAAGGCGCAGGCGTTGGGTTAAATTTAGCAAGCCAAGTTTTAAATTTACCGCGACCCATGCACAGCCACTGCCGCTCATACGCGCTCTCCATAAAATGCGTGCTTATAGCAAGCCCATTTTCGCGGGCAAGCTTCGTCGCAAACTTCGTAATCTGCGGGTGGGCCGAATACGGCGAGTGCACCGATACGGCGGGGATAAAAAGCGAGCTTGCAAGCGCCTTTGCGCGCTCAAATCGCTTTTTAAATTTCACAATATTCTCCGCCGCAGCGTCTTTGCTCGCGCCTAAAATTTCATTAAAAAATACGGTTCTAATGCCGCTTTGCGCGCAAGCTTCAGCCTCGCCGCCGAAACTTGAAATTTCGCCGATCGTACCTACGCCGCTTCGCATCATCGCGGCGATCTGCTCCAAGATCAATCGTCCGCGCGCCGCGGCGTCCAGCTGCTGCCTTGAGGCGATGACGCTGCCTAGCCAGTCTAAAAAATCTCCGTAATGCAGCGTGCCTTTGTTTGCGCTAAATTCTAAATGCACGTGCGGATTTATAAACGCAGGCATCGCTATGTCGCCGCTAAAGTCCAAAATTTCGGCTTGCGGGTATTTGCGCGCCGCGTTTGCAAAGGTGCAGACCTCGATTATCTTTTTATCAAAGACGATCGCGCCCTCTTTTAAAATTTTAAAATTCTCATCGCAGACAAGAACCCACTTCGCCCTTAAAATTCTCATCGTTTTCCTTATCTAAAACAGCGCGTGATTTTAGCATAAAATTCTATTTCGCGCTAAATTTAGAGATAAAATTTTATCGCTTGGGCTTGAACGGGCAAATTTGGCGCCATAGTAAAAAATAAGCTCGCTTTGGTTATAATTTTTGCTTAAATTTCAAAACAAGGACGCAAAAATGAAAATTATGGTGATTCAAGGACCGAATATCAATATGCTCGGTATGCGCGAGCCCGCTATTTACGGGGTTATGAAGATGGAGGATATCCATAAGCAGATGAAGGCGGTCGCCGATCAGAGCGGCAACGAGATCGAGTTTTTTCAGAGCAATTTCGAAGGCGAGATCGTCGATAAGATCCAAGAGTGCTTCGGCACCTGCGACGGCATCATCATCAACCCCGCCGCCTACACGCACACTTCGCTCGCCATCCGCGATGCGCTTGCCGCAGTCAGTCTGCCCGTGATCGAGGTGCATATCTCAAACATCGCTCGCAGGGAGGAGCTTAGACAAAAAAGTCTAATAGCACCCGTAACAGCGGGTCAGATTATCGGTTTCGGCCCTGTGGGATACCATCTGGCAATGATCGGAATGATTCAAATTTTTGAGCAGATCAAAGCCGCCAGAGCCGAGCAGAAAGCCAAATAAGTTTGGGATTAAATTTGAAAAATTTTATCCTAAAGGACGAAAACGCTGTTTACCACGAGTGCGGATACAGCTGCGACAACGCGATATTTTTGAGTCTCGCGGGGCGCAAATTTTTCCTCACCGATGCGCGTTATAGCATCGAGGCGCGCGAGCTTTGCAAAGATACCGAAGTGATCGAGGTCGAGCGAAATTTGATAAAAGACGCGCGGCTTTTTTTGCGAAAGGCGGGCGTTGCTGAGCTTAGCTACAACCCGTATGATTTTAGCGCGGGCGAGTGGGAAGCTCTGAGCAAAGGGCTTGGGATAAGATTTAAGGCGCGGGCGAATTTTTCGCAAATTTCGCGCATAGTAAAATCAGAAGACGAGATAAGAATTTTAAAACGCGCGGCGCAGCTTGGTGCGGAAAGATTTGACGAATTTGCCGCGTTCTTGCGCGCTAACGGCGAAGGCATGAGCGAAGAGGAGCTGTTTTTTAACGCCGAGCTCATCTTTAAGAAAAAGGGCGAGCTCGCGCTTAGCTTTTCGCCTATCGTCGCTATCAACGAAAACGCCGCTAAAGCGCACGCTCTGCCGAGCAAAAAGCGTTTGCGGCAGGGTGATTTGCTCCTACTTGATGCGGGGGTTAAATTTAACCGCTACTGCTCGGATAGGACGCGCACGGCGTGCTTTGACGAAAATTTTAACTTCGGCAAAGAGCAAAATTTTAAAAACGCCAAACGCCAAGAAATTTACGAGATCGTAAAAGAGGCTCAGGCTCTGGCGATCGCAGCGGTTATGCCCGGCAAAAAGGCGCGCGAGATCGATGCAGCGGCTAGGGATTTTATCGCCGCTCAGGGGTTCGGCGAGGCGTTTTTTCATAGCACCGGACACGGCGTCGGAGTCGATATCCACGAGCTTCCTTTCATCTCAAAGCGCGGAGATACCGTGCTAAAAGAGGGCATGGTCTTTAGCGTGGAGCCGGGGATCTATCTGCCGGGCGAGTTTGGCGTGCGCATCGAGGACGTCGTGGTTGTGCGCGAAAACGGGGCTGAAATTTTAAGCGAGCATATCCAATGAACGTGCGACTTAAGAAAAACGGATTTTACGAGTGCGCGGACGCGCTGTGCGTCGTAAAAAGCGCGGTTTTTCCGATGAGGCGCCGCGCTCGCGGAAATTTTAAAAATTTATACCTGCTCGGGCTCGGCGGAAATTTAGGGGACGTCAAGCGGCGCTTCGAGCGATTTTACCGCGTTTTACAAAGCGATACGCGCTTTTTCGTGGCGCAAAATTCCTTGATCTTAAAAAACAGGCCGTTCGGCTTTTTGCGGCAGAAAAATTTTTTAAACGCCGTGATGCTAGTGCAAAGTTCCCTAGCACCGTTTGCGCTGCTTAAGATTATGCAGCGCGCGGAGCTGAAATTTGGGCGCAAACGAAGCTTCAAAAACGCGCCGCGCACGCTGGACGTGGATATTTTATATGCAAGCGCGAAGGTGCGTGCCTGCGAGCGGCTGATGCTGCCGCATCCGGGTGTTTGCGAGCGCATAAGCGTGATTTTGCCGCTTGGAGAGATGAAATTTAAAAGAGGACTGATATGCAAACTAAAATCGTAAATTTTTTAAGTGCCAAGGGCGGAGTCGGCAAGAGCGTGATTGCAGCAAATTTCGCCGAAATTCTAAGTGAGCAGGGCTACCGCACGGCGATCATAGAAGCGCCAAATTTAAACAATCAAGAGATCATCTTAAACGCTTTGCAAAGAAAGAGGATTTCGCTGCCAAGCGCCGTCGCAGTAAAAATTTCGCAAAATTTAACGCTCGTTTCGCCCGCGCTTGCTTCACAAAATCCCGTGTCCTCGCAAAATTCTGCAAATAGCACGAATTCTGCGGCGCAAAATTCTATCAAAAACGTAAGCTCTAGCGCGGACGATTACGTCATGCAAAATTCTATAGGTAGCGCGCAAGGCTCGCAAGACGACGAAAGTAGCGGCTCGCACAATTACGCGCAAAAACCCACGAGCTCTAATGGCAAAAATAACTCAGAAAATTCCACCGCTTCAAATTCAATAGCAAACGCTGCAAAAAATTATACGGATTGTGTAGCCAAAAAGCCGCAAAATTGCGAAGATGGATGGAATTTTACAGAATCAGAAAGCCTAGAGAATTTTAAAAGCGATGATTTCACCAAGCAAAATTCAATCCCTGACGAGAATTCTCAAAATTCCGCGAGTAAAGATGAAATGAAAAATTCCGCCCGCTCATCAAATCCCGAAGAAGCCGGGAATTCCGCAAACGCAAAGGCTCACGAAAGCCCCGCTCGCTTCGCAAGCGAGCTAAAAGAGGCGGGAATCTTCGATTTTATTTTGATCGATGCGGGGCTTGAGTATCTTGGAGATTTTTTGAGCATCGGCGACGAAAATATCGTGCTGTGCGCGAACGAGCCCTGCTCGATCAGCAATACCTACGCGCTTTTAAAGACGCTTGGGGCGAGCAAAAAAGAGGTTTTGTTTTTGCTAAATTTCACCGCAAGCGAGGATGATGCCGTGATGATCTACGACAATCTAAAGTCAGTCGCGCACCGCAATATAAGCGAGCTGGGCTTTAAACTGCTAGGCTTTGTGCCGTTTTGTAAACAAGTAGCCGTCTGCTCACAAAATCGCGCGCTTTTTAACTCGCACTATCCGTTTTCGCCCGCTACCATCGCGCTTAGACAGAGCGTCTCGCGATTTTTGAGCAAGCAGGGCTGCGAGCCTATCGATATGAGTGCTTATCGCGGCATAGGCGGATTTTTACGAAAACTTAGCAACCTAGTATGATTTACGATGAGATTTTAAATCACGTAAATTCTACTATTTTAAACGGAATTTTAAAAATTTAATGGTATTCTTAAAACTAAAATTTTAAATAATATACATAAAAGATAGATTAATCATGCAGTTAAAAGAAATTTTAAAAGACATCAAAATCGCCCGCGACAATCTCAAAAACGTGGGCAAAAGCGCCACAATCTTCGGTTCGGCACGTTTTAGCGAAGATAATCGCTACGTAAAAGACGCGCAAAAGCTCTGCGAGGGGCTCGCTGATTTAGGATACTCGATCATCACCGGAGGCGGTGGCGGCATTATGCAAGGCGCCAACCGAGGCGCATTTGCGAGGGCAAGGACGCACAGCGTGGGCTTTAACATCATGCTGCCCTTCGAGCAAAAAAGCAACGGCTTTTTGACGCAGGGGGCTAAATTTTCAGCATTTGCACCACGCAAAGGCGCTCTCATCGAAAACAGCGAAATTTTCGTCATCTTTCCGGGCGGATTTGGGACGCTGGATGAGTTTTTTGAAATTTTAGTGCTGGTGCAGACGGGCTTTAAGCGCGCACGGATCTATCTTTACGACGAGGAATTCTACGCACCGCTAATGGAGTTTTTCCGCACTTCGCTGCTAAAATCGGGCGCGATAAACGAAAGCGATCTGCAAAATTTCATGCTCTGCGACAGCGTGTATGAAATTTTAACGGATGTGCGACGTAAGGAGAACGAATGAAAATTTTAGTCGCGATGAGCGGCGGCGTGGACAGCTCGATGTGCGCGAAGCTGCTGCAAGACGCGGGCCACGAGGTGCAGGGCTGCTATATGAAGCTGCACGCAAAGCCCGGCTATCACGAGGCGAACATTGCCAAAGTCCGCAAGGTGGGCGAGTTTTTGGGTATAAAAATCCACATTTTGGATCTGCAGGATGATTTTAATCGCGACGTTTACGAGCCCTTCGTGCAGGCTTATATAGGCGGTCTTACGCCAAATCCATGCGCGTTGTGTAATCGCCGCATAAAGCTCGGCAAGCTCTTGGAATTCGCGCGCGAGCAGGGCTTTGAGCGCCTAGCTACAGGGCATTACGTCCGCATCGAGGATGGGCTTTTAAAAGCCGCTGTAGATCTCAGCAAAGATCAGAGCTATTTTTTAGCAAACATCGATCCCGCCGCGCTTAAGTTTATGCTCTTTCCTCTTGGGGGGATGTATAAAAAGGACGTCAAAGAGGCCGCGCGCGCCTATGCGGAGCTTTCGCAGATCGCTTCTGCGAGCGAAAGCAGCGAGATATGTTTTGTGGATACCACCTACATCGACGTTTTGAACCGTCATACGGGCACCAAAATGCCTGGCATCGTACGCGACCGCGCGGGCAACGCCATCGGCACTCACGAGGGCTATATGCACTACACGATCGGCAAGCGCCGCGGTTTTACGGTGCACGGCGCGCATGAGCCGCACTTCGTACTAAGCATCGACCCGAGCAAAAACGAGATCGTCGTGGGCGGCAAGGACGAGCTGGCGACCTACGAGTTCGATACCGAAAATTTCAACGCCTTTTTAAGCAGGGATGAAATTTTAAATATGCCGGGTCTCGGCGTTAAGATCCGCTACCGCAGCGCCAAGCTCCCCGTTAAAATTTCGCCTCGCGAAGGGGACGGCGTGCATGCCGTGCTGTCTGCGCCCGCAGCGGGCATCGCTCCGGCACAGCTCGCGGTTTTTTACGACGAGCGCGACCGCGTAGTGGCAAGCGGCTTTATAAAATAGCGCTTTATTTTGCTTCACTTAAAGCTCGCGGGTTTGCAAAACGGCACTTTGATCGCGCCGCTCGATATGCACTCGCTCTGCTAAACTTTATATCAAAGAAGAGATTTGTGCTTTTGAATCCGCGCCTTTAAATTTCACTCGCAAGCTCAGCGCGCAAGTTTTATGCGCGTAGCTTTACGATTAAGCCTTTTAAATTTACGTTCTATCGCTGTGTACGCCTACACTGCTAGCCAAATTTTACGAAAGCTGCGGTGCTAAAATAAAATTTTACGGCGATGCCTTGCTTAAGCACGCCGCGACGCAAATATCGCGACCGATATAAATCTTCGCGCGCCGTCGCGACGGCGCGAAACGAAATTTGCGCGCTCCCTCTAAAGGAATTTGCGATGAAATTTCTAAACCTACGCTAGAGCCCACGACTACATTTAAATTTTATAAATTTATGCCGAAGCAAAATCAAATTTAAAATTTAGCAGCGCTTTCTGCGCTCGAATTGTGCTCAAATCGCCCTAAAATTCCACCCGCGTCTTTACCTCAAAAAGCAGCTCGCCGTCCACCGCCTCAAGCCCGCCGCTCTTTATCATCTCGCGAATTTTACTCGTACCGATGCCGCTTTTTTGAAGCAAAATTTCAACCAAGTTTAAATCTCTGATCTCATAAATGCACCGATCTATCAGCTGCGAAGAGCCCAGATCGTCGAAGTAGAAAAATCGCCCACCGTTTGAATAGATCCAGCCGTATAGCCCGCCGTGCACGCCGCCGACCCTGCGCCACTCATGCGGCAGCTCGAGCGCGAAAAGCCCGCTTTTGCGAGCGACCAGCCTACGACTGCTGCGGCCGCCGCCCCAAACTTCGGCGCCTTCTAAAAAATATATCCGCTCGCCGCTTTGAAATACGCTGCCGCTAAGCGCGCGAACTTCGCCCTCAAAGGGGTTGTCTGCCGCGCGCTTTTGCTTTCCGTCATTCTCGTCGAAATAATAGATGCCGCCAGGGGAGGCAAAAAGCAGATGGTTTGAGTGCGCGAGCTGCCTATTTAGCGGAGTATAGGGCGCGGCGGCGAGGTCAAATTTTAAATCATTCGCAAAAACGTCGCCGCCTTTCGCATCCCACAAAAAATAGTCCAACCACTGCCTCAAAAGTTCGTAATGCCCGCCGTTATCGCGCGCGTCAAGGCGTAGGTTTTTAAAATACACGTTCGCGCCGTCCGCGGCGTAAACGTCGCTAGCGCGCCCATCGCTTCCCTCTATCTGGCGCAGGCTCGCGGCATCGGCGCCCGGCAAAATCTCTCCTTTATAAAACGCGCGCGAACCCTGCGCAGCGTAATACACACCCGCGATTTGGCGCAGATCCGTGGCGTCCATGCGTTTAAATTTATAGAGGTAGCTTTGCGGCTTGGGCGCATCCCAAAAGATATGCGCCAAGGTTTCATAAGTGAGTTTAAGCGCCCCCAGCGCGTCGTTCCACACCGCCTCGCCGTCGCAAAAATAACTAATCCGCCCGTCGCTTACGTATCCGAACGCCACGGCTTTCGTGCGCGCGGGCTCTAGCTCGCTCATCGCGATATTGCCGCAATATACGGCGTTTTTATCCGCCGCGACGTTGGAGCGGTAGCCGGGGCCGAAATCCAAAACCCGAAAGCTCGCCGCGTCCACGCCCGGTATCACAAAATAGCCCGCACCCACCACGAGGGCGTAAATTTCGCCATCTTTTTTATAGAAATCGCTATATTTGATCTGCTCTTGCGGCGAGTAGTCGTCTGCGGAATTTATAACAGCCGCCAGAATAAGCACGCTAAAAGCCGCAAATACAAATGTCGCGCCAAACACGATCTTGCGCCAAAGTGGCATGCCTCGAGGCGCGTCTCGCACCGGCTTGTGATCTGCTTCTACCTTGCGCGCCCTAGCTTTGCGCTTCTTTTGCGCGCGCTCATCCTTTGGCTCTTGCGTAAAATCCTCATACATCTTTTGCCTCAAATTTAATCTCGCCGCAGATTGCGCGGCACTTGAAATTGTACAAAAGCGCGGCTAAATTTATGAAATTTAACGCTACGGACAAATTCTGATTCAACTCTTTGCGGCGCTAATTTATTTTGCGAATACCACAAAATCTCTGGCAAATTTTAATTTAAAGCGCTTTGTATCCGCACGGAATCGGCGCCGTAACGCTTACAAACACAAAATCCTCATCGCCCGTATTTTTCATACCGTGGCACTCTCCGCTTTTGGAAATGATTAGATCGCCCGCGCAGATCAGCACCTCCTCGCCCTTGCTCGGATAAAACACGCCGCGTCCGCTTAAGCAGATCCACACGTCATCGCTGTCTGGGTGGATATGCGGCGCTACGACCTGGCCGCGTTTGACGATCCAAACCGCGCCGCAAGTGGCCTCCGTAGTAAAAAATGTCGTTTTTACGGCTCGCTCGTCGCTACAAATAGCATCTTTTATATGAAAAATTCTTTGCATTTTCGCTCCTTTAAGTTCACCGCATCCGGCGCGGTTTCGGCGGAATTTTAGCATTCTTTTCGTGCAGCGAAAGTGAAATTTCAAGCGCCAAACTCGCAACGAAACCTTAAATAAAAATTTTAAATTCTCGTTTTGCTATACGATTTTTTTGGAGGATTGAAGATCGCATCTAAAAGTAATAATGTGCATAAGCAGAGTATTTGCGGATAGAATTTCGGCTTTAATTTAAGACGGAATTTTAAAAATTCCTCTAAATTTAAAGCCGGCCTACGAGATAAATTTATTAAATTTGATATAAGCTTTGCTTGTGCGCTTTTGCCACCCAGATTAAAGCCAAATCGTAGCTTTTATCAAAAACCTCGCATGGCGTAGACTTTACGGCAAGCGCCAAGTCGGTTTATAAAGCTAAATCGGCTTATAAATAGATGCTACCTCCGGCTTGTTTTAGCAGATACACATTTTTGCGCCTCGAATTTTTGCATATTTTACGATAATATTTTATGGCGCGTTATACACTAATCGCGGAACAAGCGGGCGTTCAAAGAGATAGTGCTAGAATTTTGCGCTATCTCTTAAATTTCAAAATTATTTTATCTTGCTTGGATCCAGCGCGATCTCGTCGTTTTTTATCACGCCTATACCCTTATTTAGCACGTTTTGCGCGATCTGTTTAGCTTCAGCTAGCGAGTGCATCGCGAAGGTGCCGCACTGAAATTTATTCAGCTCGGGGATATCCGCTTGAGAGGCCACGCCCAAAATGTCCTTCATGCTCGCGCTCCATGCCGCCGCGACGGCGCTTTCGCTAGGCGCTCCGATCACGCTCATATAAAATCCCGTGCGACACCCCATCGGCGAAATGTCGATGATCTCGACGTCCGCGCTATTTAGGTGTTCGCGCATGAAGCCAGCGAAAAGATGCTCCAGCGTGTGGGTGCCGCGCTCGCTCATGATCTCTAAATTCGGGCGGCAAAACCGCAGATCATAGACGCTGATTTTATCACCGCTTTTGGTGCGCATGCTCTTTGCGAGCCGCACGCCAGGGGCATTCATGCGGGTATGATCGACCTTAAAACTATCTAACAATGGCATATTTTCTCCTTAAATTCAGATCGCGGCGATTTTAACATAAAATTTCACACTTTCAGGCGCACAGACGAAATTTTAGCTACAATTACGTTTATTTTCAGGAGAATTAATGCCCTACATAAACGTCAAAATCACCAAAGAACGTGGCGGCTTAAGTCGCGAACAAAAAGCAAGGCTCGTCAAGAACCTCACCGACGCCCTCGTAGCCGTGCTAGGCAGGGGCGAGAAAACCACGGTCGTGACGATAGACGAAATATCCACTGACGACTACGCGATCGGCGGACGACTAGTAAGCGAAATCAGAAAGCGGCAGAGCTAAGCTTGCGCGTCAGATTAAATTTGAAAAGCTAAATTTTAGAATTTTAAAATTTTCAAGCGAAATTCTACGCGGCAGGCTCCGCTTTTAAGGGAATAAAATTTGCGATAATCCCCGCTTGCAAGATGAAATTTTACGCTAAATTCCAAAAACCAACCGAGCGGAAATTTTAAAGCAGATCTAATGGTGAAATTCTTTAAAAAATAGACAAGATAGAATTTATGCAAGTTTTAAAAATTTTACCAGATAAAATTTAATCCTCGCAAAGTTTAAAATTTCGTAAAAGTAAATATATGGTATTCTTAGCGAACTAGCGTTCCCAAATTAGCTTTTTGCCGAAAGTTAGGGTATTATCGGTCATTTTCATCCAATCGATTCTGATCGTAAAAAAATCAGTCTCCATCGCGCGCGCAAACGGGAAGCGCTTAAGATATAGCGAGGTTTCGCGCTCATCCGCGCTACGGATATGGCCGCAAATCTGCACGCCTTTGATCCTACCTACAAATTTCGTATCCAGCGCAACCGTAGCCGCAACTCCGCGGTTGGCAAAGACTGCTTTGATATGCTCGGAGTCGCTCGCGCTTGCGATGATGAGCTCCTTATTTTGCGGATCGTAGGCATAAAATGCACTGCAGCAATATGGCAGATTATTGCGCAAAACTCCGAGAGATAGGAGTTTCATCCTGCCTAAAAACTCGTCGAATTTATCTTGAGCGGCACACATTTTAAGCCTCCTTTTTGCTAAATTATACAATGATTTTCTTTTATTAGCTATAATCGCGAGCCAAAATTAGGAGAATTTTTATGGAAAATTATAAAAAAGTAAAAGAGATGTTTTTGATGCAGCAAGCCCTAAACGACGAAACAAATGGCGTGGGCTGGGAGGACGGCTATACAAAAAACGGCAAACTTATCAACTGGAAGCGCTGCATTTACATGGAATGCGCAGAGCTCATCGATAGCTTTGCGTGGAAGCATTGGAAAAATATCTCTGCAGCGCCGGACGTGAATAATATCGTCATCGAGATCGTTGATATTTGGCACTTCGTAATGAGCTATATTTTAGAGCAATATTACGGCGGCAAAGACATCGACCACATCGTAAGCGACGTCACGGCAGTAAGCGGATTTGCGGAGTTTAGCTCCTACGCCTACGATGTGCGCGAATACAGCATCTACGAAATCGTAAACGACATCGAGCTCATAATCCACGAAACAAGCGGATTTGAGCTGCAAATCGGCGAGCTTTTGACCGATTTTTTCCGCGTCGCGATCAAATGCGGAGTGAGCTTAGACATACTTTTTGCCAAATATATCGGTAAAAACGTGCTAAATAAATTCCGCCAAGACCACGGTTACAAAGAGGGCAGCTACCGCAAAATCTGGGGAGACCTTGAGGATAACGAGGTGCTAATCGAGGTGCTATCAAAAGGCACAGTAAGCGCAAGCGAAATTTACGAGCAATTGCAAAAGATCTACGACGCGACGAAGTGAAGTCTGGATTTGCGCGCGGGATTTACCTTTGAAATTTTGAAATTTCATCTATAAAATTTCGGCATGCGAATTTTAAAAAAAGGGCTTTGATTTGGAATTCTGCAGTTTTGTGCCTGAAATTTTACGCAATGTCAGCTTATTTATAAGTGGCAAAATTCCGCGCAGCAAGCAAATAAATATTCGCAACAGGCAAAAACCAAGCTAGATCTGGCCTCTTTTTACGCACTATAAATGAGCAAATTAAACGCGAGCGAGCGATCAAAGCATAAATTTCGTATTATAAGGCAGAATGGACCGGCTAAAGCAAGCGAATGAGCCAAGCGAGCGGATTGATGAGGCGCGGTGCGGCAGTCAAATTACTCAGCTCAAATTCCGTCGCAAAAGTCGCTAAAATAACGCAAATAGGAGCATACATGGGTAGAATTTTTAATTTGGCAAAGCAGGATTTTTTTACGCGCAAGTTTATTTTGCTCTCACTATTGCCGCTTGTGTGCTCGCTCATAATCTTGGGCACGCTCGCATTTTTCGGCGGCAAAGAGCTTTTTGACGCGCTTTCGCAGGGCGCGCAAAGCGGCGATTTTAGCTTCTTGGACGAACAGCGCTTCCCAATAATTGCAAAAATTCTAAGTTTTGCTGCTACGAAGTGGATTATCGGCGCGATTTTTTCGGTGTTTGCCAGCTTCGCGGTGCTGATGCTTAGCGTGTTTTGCGCGCTTATCATCGCGGCCTTTCTGACACCCGCAGTCACTAAAGAGATCAACGCGCGCCACTACCATCTAAGCCGCGCGGACGAAGCGAGCACGGCGCGGGTGCTAAAGCTGATGAGCGTTGAAATTTTAAAATTTTTAGCGATTTTATTTATCTGTTCGGTGCTTTTGTTCGTACCGGTAATAAATTTATTCATAATCAATGTGCCGTTTTTTTATATCTATTACAAGCTGGTTCTAATCGACGTCGCTTCAAATGCGTTAAGCGCGAAAAGCTTCGAGCGCTCTTATAAAATGGGCGGCGGATATAAATTTGCCCTAAGCGCTTTTATTTTTTATCTGCTGTGTTTGATCCCGCTGGTAGGATTATTTTTCCAGCTATTTTTCATCATCTTTTTGACGCACGTAGTGCTGATAGACGAAAGCGCCCGCAATAAAAATCGCTAAAGATTAACTAAAATCAATGAAAAATTTTGAAATTTTCATAAAATAATGCAAAATTTTTTAAGAAAGGATTTCTATGAAATCAGGTGATATTTACATTTGCAATATTTGTTCGCTAAAAAGCAGCGACGATGAAAACGCGGTCTTTATCAAAGCGCATAAAAACGGTGAGACGGTGCATATCTGCACATCCTGCATGCCTAGCGTCATCCACGGCTCAGGCATGGTCGTAAAAAGCAACTCCGAGATCGAAGAAGAGCTTCAAGACGCTGCAAACTAGCTGCTAGCACCACTTGCTGCGGCGCGTTTTAATTTGCTTATTAATCTTCGCGCCGCAAAATTCTAAAATTCTAAAATTCTAAAATTCTAAAATTCTAAAATTCTAAAATTCTAAAATTCCGTCTGCTAGGTTTTCCACCAAAATACTATACAGCAAAATTCCGCGCTTAAAATTATAAAATTTTACGCAGCAAGTTCTGTGTACTAAGCTTATCTCACATAAGAATTTTCGCGTTATAAGCTTGACGCTAAAATTCCTTGAGCTAAAACTAAAGTCTGAAAAATTTTAAAATCCGTGCAGCCGCTTGATCTCTGCGCTGATCGGCTTTTTTTGACCTAATTTGGTCACGCTTACGTAGGTTGCGATCGCGCTGGTTACGTGCAGACACTCGCGAAATCCATCCTCGCCCAGTCGTAGCGCTGCGACCTCGATCTGCACGCGGATAGAGGTATTTCCTACACTTAATACTTTTGCGTAGCAGCTGATGACATCGCCGATAAATACGGGCTGCTTGAAAGTTACCTCCTGCATCGAGATCGTCACGACCCGCTCGGGCGCTATCTCGCGCGCCGCCGTCGCGCCCGCTAAATCGATCTGCGCTAGTATCCAGCCGCCGAAAATATTGCCCGAGCTATTCGTATCCTTAGGCAGCGCTACGACCTTGATGCGCGGCTCGCCGAAATCGTCTAAGTCTAAATCGCTCATTTTTACTCCTTAAATTTAAAAATCTCGCATTTTAACCGCGCAAATTTAACACTTTTTCGATACAATCGGCAAAAATCTATGTCGAAATTTTAAAATTTTAAGCGAACGCGAGGATAGAATTTTGCTCGCAAAGCAGGCACATTCCGCTCGTAAAAAGACGATAAAACGACAAAAAGGATACGCGATGAACGATTTTGTAAAACTTAGCGAGATGGCGGCTGCTGCTAAGGCGCGACTAAACGCCCTCTACGACGAGCCGCACGCCGAGCTGATCGCGCGCGGGCTGGAGATCTGCGGCTTTGAGTCTGGCGATACTACGCGCATTGCCGTGCTACGCCGCATAGTCGATCTCAAAGAGGATCCGCTGCTGCAAGAATTTCGCCGCTTAGGCTACGATGAGGCGCGACAGCGCGAACTAAAGAGCAAAATGTATGATTTCACGCGCGAAATACACGAGGGCATGCACGCAGCGCTCATCGCCGAAGCGGGCGCGCAGGGGATTTTGCAGCCCTTTTATCTGGAGCTTTTAAAGGGCGTGCACCGCATCGGGCTCGTGCTAAGCGATATGCAAAAAAGCTGGCAAGCCTTAATCATCGAAGGCGCGAACAAGCGCTGGGAAAAGGAATTTAGCTCGCTTGCGCAGGCGAAGGAATTTTTGCTGCAAGAGGAGCTGTTTATGCGCACGCCTCACGGCGAGATCTGCGAACGCTGCTACGGTGCAATAGTGCAGCGCGAGGGTAAATCCCAAATGGTTCCCTACGCCGTGGCATTTGCGGATGAGACGGCAAAGCTGCAGAGCGAATTTGGCGATCTTTTGGAGCGTTTGGTGACGCTTGCAGAAGATGAGAGCGAGCTAGCTTACGTCTCGTATCTGTCTAAGCTCAAACAGGCCTTTTGCGAGAGAGACGCCGGCGCGGTGATCGGCGCGTGGCGGGATGCGGAGATCGCGTGGATGGATATAAAAACGCCGCTTCAGATCGGGCATCCGCTCGAATACTATGAGGACGCCTACACGCACGCAGTCGCGCTGGAATGGGACGTCAGACTTGCAGGCGCGTATGAGTTTAGCGCGGAGGAATTTAAAGCGCGCGTAAGCGAGAGCTTTGAGCGCGCGTATGAAAAAATCGGTGCAAACAATGCCGTCATGCACTCGCTCGTGCTCTCAAACATCGCCAAAACTCAACTTTACGTTTGCGCGCCGCTGATCTACTACGGCGCCGATCTGAACGGACTTTTTTCGGCGCAGGTCGTACCCAACGACGAGTTCGTAAGCACCAACTGCGGCAAGAAAATTTTCGCCTTCGTAAATTTCGTCTATGAAAGCGCTAAGTCAAAACCTTTTATGCGGCTAAGCAGCGAAATTTTCGACCTCCACTATCTAAATTTTGGGCGCGAAATTTTATTTAAAAAGCCGCAAATTTGGCGCCGCGTCTACGAAATATCGACGATCGGGCACGAGTTCGGGCATATATTTTTCATCGACGCGGACACCGAGGCGCGAATGAACCGCTCGGGGCTTTTTAAGCTCATCGAGGAGTACAAGGCGACCACGGGCGGGCTTGTGAGCTTCTTTTTCCACGAGGAGGAGGAGTTTTGCCTGCCGGTGCTGGATGAGCTGATCCGCCGCGCCGTGGGGCTCATCGCGTGGCAGCGGGTGGAGGAGCTCAAGCCCTACTACTGCGAGGCTCTGATACATCTGAGCTTGCTTTTTGCATCGGGCGTTTTGAAATTTGAGCGCGGGCGGCTGGCGGTTAAATTTGATCGCGCGGGCTACGAGAGCTTTAAGTCTGCGTGCCTGCAAAACTACGAGGATCTGGCGCGGCTTTATTGCGACAAAAAGGACGCGGCGGAATTTTTATCGCGCTTTGCAGAGCTTAGCGACGGCGTGTATCTGCCGTGCGAGGCGCAGGTGCGGGAGTTTGTGGAGTTTTACTACTCGCGCTACGAAGCGATCGGCAACGAAACGGACCCTAGCAATGAACGAGCAAAGTGGCTTTAAAATTTCAGCTACAAACCGCGCCTTAAAATAATGGAAAGCGAGTAAAATTCCGCGGAATTTTAAGGGGAAAGCATGGGATATTTTAAAAATTTACTTTCGGATTTAAGAAGCGGCAAGCTCGCGCTGCACCCGATTTTGCTCGCGGCGACGTTTTGCATAGTGAAAATTTCGTGGCCTAGGCTAATAGGTAAGTACGGAGAGACGCTCGGCAGTTTCATATTTATGGACTTCATTCAATATGCGTGTTTCATAGCGTTGGGCGCGCATTTTGTCTATGTCGCGGGGCGCGGCGACAAAAATAGCCAAAGTAGTAGCTGCGAAAACAGCGACTACGAAGGCTTTATACAACCCCGCGGGCTGCGATATTTAGCCGTGCTACGCGCTATCTTATGTGCCCTATGTATCATCGCTTGCGTAGTAGGCTATCTTAGCGCGGATATAAATCACCAAAAATTAGGCGTTCTGAATTGGTTTTTTCCGACTGCGCTAGTAAGCGCGTTCATATATTTGATTGCGATCTGGATTGTTACGACCGACTCTGAAGTACTAATTTGGGGTATTATCTTTGGGATAAGCTATGTGGCTGCTTACTATGCAGTTTGCATAGGTTTTTTTACCATTCATATAGAGTATGGCGGGTTTGCATTTTGGAAAGGGCTGGAGATAATATTTCCGCTAATTTGGGCGTTTTATTTCAAGCCCGCCTACAAAAAGCGCCTAGCAGAGGAGATACACGAGGCGTAATGGCGAGCTGAACGCAGAATTTTAGCCAAAATTTTGCTGCCAACCGCAGTTTAAAATTAGCGCGAGCGTAGCTCGCCCTTTGAGCGTGCCAGGGGTTGGGGGATTTTAAGGGGGAAGGGGAGCGCCTCGCAAGTAGCGCCCCTTCTGTC
>UQCL01000047.1 GCA_900539505.1 uncultured Campylobacter sp.
CGAGATGCAGCGTAGTCTCGTGGGCTCGGAGATGTGTATAAGAGACAGAATTTTACCTCTTAAAATTTGGAATCTCATGCGTGAAATTCAGTCTAAATTTGATAGCTGAAATTAGGTTTTAAGCGCTTTATTGATATACTTAAATAAATTTTTCAAAGGAGTAGGCATGTTTCATGAATACAGAGATTTAATCACTGAGTTAAAAGGCAAAAACGCGCGATTTGATTCGCTTTTCGAGAAACACGACGAGCTGGATCACAAGATCGCCGACGCACAAGCCGGCAGAGTGCATATGAGCGATCTGGAGATCGATGCGATGAAGAAAGAAAAGCTTCGCATAAAAGATGAGCTAGGCACCCTGCTAGCGCAATATAAAGCCGAAAAGGCAGATAAATAAAGCTGCTTGCGGCGAAATTAAGATGCAGCAGAGTGCTAGCAAGGCTAATTTCGCCGCTAAGCTTTAATCCGTGTTTAGAATTTTCTAATCTCAATAAGTTTAACCGCTTAAATTTGCCGCGCATGATAGAGATATTAAAACAGCGTGCCAAAACGAGTTAAAAATTTATACCGCACGCTTTACCATATTGACACCGCTAAATAATTTTTACGTATCGGCTACATAACTGTAGATATTCTATAATGCAATATTAGCATAATAAATATAACTCATCTCGGCTCGTTATCGCCCCTTCCGCTTCCAAAAATATCTCTTGTTGAATATTTTGCGCTACAGAGTAAATTAAAATTTACGCTGCATCGCCCTGCAGCCTGGCTTTTAAATTTTACTTTGCAGCGAGCATTTTTAGAAAATTTCAAATCTTGTGCTTTGCTTATTGCGGGCGCAATACCTACTTTTAAAAATCCGCATTTCAAAGGAATCTGAAATAGCGTTAGAATTTTAAATTCCCGTTCGCGCTAGCCGCGAAATTTTAAATTCGCAGACTCCAACTAAGCACTAGTTTATGTTAGAGCCTGCTTTAGTCTCTCCACGGAATTTAGCCAAGCTTGCTTATTTTAACCCGCTTCGTTGAGCTTTAAAAATTTAGATTATTTCTTTGATCGTATCGGCCTGCCGGCACAGAATTCCTAAAGTTAACTTATTTGCTATATACACAATTAAAAGCGGCGTTAACACGGAATTAAATAGTATAAGTGAAATCTGTAAAAGGTGTGAAATTTAATCATAGAATTTTAAGCGCTAAGGATTTGCGATAGAATTTCGTCGCGCAAATCAAATCCCAAAGCTAACCTAGCCTACTCAAAAACCTTCGCTTCTAAGCCATGTAGCCTTTGCAAGCCGATATCGATATATTCGTTAAGCTTCTCATTATTTTCCAGCAATTTGTCGTAATAGCTCTTGGCTCTTTCTCTAGCGGTCGCATCAGGCTCGATATACTTTAGCCCACTTTTGAAAAATCCTTTAGATTCCACAAAATAGATCGAGTGGATCTTCTCGCAGTGCGATAGCCCTGCTTCAGTGTAGTTTAAAATCGATTCGTACGCGATGTTGCCTAACAGCTCCTGCAGCCTATTTGCGGGATTTTTGAAAAACTCGGCAAACTCCTTATACGGCGTAAAAACCTGATCAAGATTTTTCATCGCATCGCCGTAGATACCCTTTTTCAGGCGAAACATCGTCATTTCTTGAGAACTTACAAACTTCTCTATTGCTTTTATCGTATCGTTTTTATTCACTGAATTTTTCCCTTTTAAAATATGAAACGCTCGGATTATATCGTTTGTTTTATAAAAATCCGTTAAAAATCGGTTAAATTTTGCCCTAGCGTTTTAGCCAAATTTCCTTGAGCGCTTTTTATTAAATTTCCCGCCTCAGCCGCCGCACTTCTCGCACAATCCTCGCACAAGCACGCTTTTGACATTTTTTTGTGGCAAAGCTGGCATCGAAATCTCCTCCATTTTATGGCAGCTTTCGCAGACAAAATACGCTTTGGCGCCGTCGGTAAGCTCATAAAAGCTTTTATGATTATTTTCGCTGGTAATTATCAAATTTTTCTCTTCCAAAAGCGCTATATTGCGATATATCGTGGTTTTATTAGCACCCGTTTGTTCTACTAGTTCATCGTAGCTTACCGGGCATTTTTTCTCGCTTAAGATCTGCACGATCTGCACTCTAAGCGCTGTAGGAACGATATCGTGACTCACTAAAAAATCTTTGGGATCCATTGTGCGCCTTTTTTGAAATTTAAGCGATGATAGCGAAATTTAGATAAATTTATATTAAGTTGCAACTAAGTTGCTTTTGATATACTTCCGCAATTTTTTTGGAAAGGAATTTTATGAAAAAGCTTGTTTTCACGCTTTTAGCAGCTAGTTGCGT
Organism: uncultured Campylobacter sp.; assembly: GCA_900539505.1. Classification (GTDB taxonomy): domain Bacteria; phylum Campylobacterota; class Campylobacteria; order Campylobacterales; family Campylobacteraceae; genus Campylobacter_B. The sequence goes on from UQCL01000047.1 coordinate 2,339, forward strand.
AGCATTCGCCAAACCTACGGTCACCACGACCATACTTCCTACGAAGTATTTTGTTGAACAGATCGCAGGCGATACCCTGCAGGTAAATACGATGGTCGGCAAAGGCGCTGACCCGCACACATACGAGCCTAAGCCTTCGGAGATGAAAATGCTAGAAAATAGTGATCTGTATTTTGCAGTCGGTATAGAATTTGATGAAGTCTGGCTACCAAAGCTTGCTGCATCGTATCCAAAGATGAAGATAATCCGCACCGAAGATGGCATTACCAAAATGGCTATGGCAGAGCATCACCATCACGACGAACATGATCATAGCGCGCATCACGATGATCGCGATCATGACGCGCACCATGAGCATGGCGACAAAGACCACGAGGCGCACGAGCACCATCATCATCACGACGGCTTAGACCCACATATCTGGCTCGATCCGCAGCTTGTAAAAATTCAAGCTAAAAATATTAAAGACGCGTTAACCAAACAGTATCCTAAGGATGCTAAAATTTATGAAGCAAATTTCGATAAATTTGCTAAAAAGCTTGACGAGCTGGACGCTTACGCAAAGCAAAAATTAGCGGGCGTCAAGGGAAAGAAATTTATGGTTTATCATCCGTCTTGGGGCTATTTCGCGCACCGATACGACCTGGAGCAGATCGCAGTCGAAGTAGAGGGCAAAGAGCCTAAGCCTGCGGATTTAGCCGAGCTGATCGAGGAAGCCAAAGAGGAAAAGATCAAGGTGATTTTCGTCGCACCGCAGTTTTCCAAAAAGGCAGCGCAAACCATCGCCGCTCAAACGGGCGCAAAGGTGATGGAGATCGATCAGCTGCCGCTAGATTGGTACGAGACGATGAAAAAGACGATCGACGTTTTCGGAGAAAATTTGTAGTTGATGAAATTTATTAAAATTTTACTTTTATCCGCGATCTTTAGCTCGCGGATATTTGCGTGCGCTCTGTGCGCCCTATACACGCCTACTGCACACGTTAGCATTACCCCCGTCGCACAAGACGGCAAGATCGTGAGCCTGCATTTTTCGTGGCTTTTCTCTCAAAATTTTACCGACGTCATAATGCAGACCTACGATATAAATTCCAATACCAAGCTTGAAAATAGCGAGCTTGCCGAGATAACTAAGGCGATGACCGATTATCTAACCCCTAAAAACTACCTTTGCGAGGCGGAATTCTACGATCAAGCGCCAAAAAACGCAAAGCCCGCGCTTAGCAACCTCGTAGGCACGCAAATCAAGGGAAATTTTAAAAACGCAATAAGCCTCGTCAAAAAGGGCAGACTCATGTTTGAGTTTGATCAAAAGGTCGGCTTTGAGCTGCGAAACGGCCGCGTTCTTAAAATTTCCATTAACGACGATCAGGGATTTTTCAATTTCAAAATGCTTGACGACAAGCCCATTAATCTGGGCGAGGGCTTTGTAGCGAAGCCTAATTCAAATTTAGCCACCACATTTATAGAATTTAGCGGCGAAAAGCCAAAGATCGCAGATAAAAAACTGCCAATTTCAGGCACGCCGAACTCTGATTTAGCGCAGGATGATCTTGTATCTAGCGAGCAGAGTCTTGCGAGCTCAGAGGATAAACTTGCGCAAGGCGGTCAAGCTAAACCGAATTCCAGCTCAGCACGCAGATCGAACCAAAGATCCGTCGGCGATATCGTTTCGGAAGCTGCAGCAGAGGCGCAAAAAAATATCGCCGCTTCGGATGCTCTCGCGCAGATTAATAAAGCCGCTAAAAAGGACGTGCAAGCAAAAGGTGATCCCGCAAATTCTGCGGCGTCTGTAGATAAAGACGCGGGCGAAAATTTTGCGGCGAGGCGAGATAATTCTTTAAATTCCGCGCATTCTACGCAAAATTTAGCGACGCCGCCCGAGGAGAGTTCTTTAAATTTAGCGCAAAATAGCGCGAGCAAAAACGGCGCCGCATCCGACAGCGACAATATTTCAAGCGAGCCACAAAAAGAGGCTACGCTGGGATTTGTCGCGCAAAAGACGGTGGATTTTATGAAAAGTCTCAAAACGGCGTTTCGAGCAAGCAGCGAGCAAGCAAGCGCGAGCACGATCCTATGGGTCTTGGCGCTTTCTTTCATATACGGCTTTTTCCACGCGGCGGGCCCTGGGCACGCGAAGCTGCTAACTGCGAGCTACTTCTTAGCCCATGGCGGAAGCTACGTCAAAGCCTTCGGATTTGCCCTTAAAATCGGGCTTCTGCACGTCTTAGGAGCGCTCGTTTTGGTAAGCGCGAGCATGTTCGTGCTGCAAAACGTTGCAGGCATAGTTTCTGCAAACTCCGCCTCGATCACCACGAAAATTTCGGCGCTTCTGATCATCGTCATAACCGCGCTCATCATCTACGACAAAGCTCGCCGCGTAAGATCGGGCGCCCGCCACGATGCGGACTGCTCCTGCGCCGCTTGCGCTTCCGCCGCAAACACCGCAGAGACGGACGCCGGATTAAAAAATACGGCGTTTGCAAACGCCGGGGATTCCGCTCACGCAGCGTCAAAGAGTTATAAATTTTCTAAATTTAATATTCAAAGTGACGAATCCGCACAGCATTTAGATACTGAAAATTCGGGCGCCACAACGGCAGAGCTAAATTCAAATTTAAATTTAAACGCAAGCCTAGAGGAAAACTCGTCTAGCCAAAACAAGCAAAAACAGACTTTAAATTCTGCAAATTTAAAAAACCAAACCTCGTCTCGCTCGCTGCAAAGCAGCGCGACTAGCGGCGGCGAGAAAGGGCGCGAGTGGCTTATTGCGCTTGCTGCGGCGCTCGTGCCCTGCCCCGGCACGATCCTTATTTTCGTGCTTGCCTTCAGCCTCGGAAGCTTCGCGCTTAGCGTCGCGAGTGCGCTTTTCATCGGTTTTGGAATGAGCGTCGTGATATTTTTAGCCGCGCTTTTCGGCGCGAAGGCAAACGAGCTAAGTTCGAAGCGGCTCGTAAGTTTGAAGCTTTACGTCGAATTTGCGGGGCTTTTCGTGATGTTTGGGCTCGGAGTTTTTATGTATTTCATCTCAGACACCCTCAGGATACTGTGATCGCAAAATTTGAACGCAAATTTCAAAGGCGGCTCGCGTGAAATATAAACTTGCGCGATACGTTAAATTTTAAATCCGGTGCGAATTGTTTTCAGAATAGTAAGATTTTAAAATTTTACGCCGCACGGACCCGCGTAAATTAAGCTCCGATCCCGACTATTCATTAAGCGGCGGAATTCGCTCTTTATAAATCACGTTAAATTTTGCTACAATACGGGCGAAATTTTTCTCAAGGATAGATATGTCGCCTGCTCTGCAAGATGCTATTTCGCAAACTTTAATCGAGCAAAAAGCGTGCGCTAAAGCTTTTAATAGATACCGCTACCTCAGTATAGCCGCCTTTTTTGCGGTCCTGTTCGTATTAGTGTTTCTAAACGGCGTTAAAGCAGACACTCCTCTAATAAAAATTGCCGAATTTTCGAGCGTCTTGATCCTTTTTCAGATCTTTTGGATATTTCTTATGCATTGCGCCAGTCAAGAAAGCGAAGCGGAAATTCGCTACTACAAATTTTATAAAGAGATATTCGTCCGCGCCGTAATAAACGATATAGATGCCGGTTTAAAATACGATCCATATACCGGCATGCAAGAAGAGGAATTTCAAAAATTTAGAATTTATAGGAAATCTAGGATCAAAAGCGAGGATCGGATTGCGGGCGCGCACTGCGGGATTAAATTTAGCCTAAGCGAGGTACATAGTAATGGTAGGTTTTACATGAAAACGGATAATCCGCTCATAGCGGCGATTATGTTGATCAAAATATTCTACGATAACTATATGGACTTTGACGGCAACGTACTGATCTGCGAGCTCGCGAAAAAACCTCGGGCAAAACGATAGTGGTAAGTAGGGAGCTAAACGCCAAGATCTTCGGCGAAAAAGAGATGATGGACGATGTGGATTTTATGCGCGATTTTCGCGTGTTTGCGGATGACAAAGTGGAAGCGCGCTATCTGCTAACGCCCGCGTTTATGGAGCGTCTGCGCGAAATAAATCGCGAAACGAGCGGCGAGTTCAGCTTGAGCACGGTATTTATGGATGAGCACTTATATCTATTTTTAAAAGGCGCGCCCGATCTTTTCGAAACTACTCTTTTTGATAGGCCCGCTAGCATAGAGCTCGCGCGCGAATACCAAACGCAGATCCGCAAAATTTTAAGCCTAATCGAAACGCTTAAACTCACAAATTAGCAGGGTACATTGGGGCTGAAATTTTGTACCTGCTCATTTTAGGCTAGACGGAATTTTTCGGCGAAGCGTAGTTTCGGCAAAAACGTAAAATTTAATCAACAATGCGATCTCTCGGCAACTGTCTGAAATTTAAACGAGAGATACGATTAGAGATGAAAGTGCCTGTCGCGCATAAATTTGAAGCAAAACGCCTTGCCGTTGTCTTATAAATAAAATTTAACACTCCGATGCTTCCTGGAAGCGACTCTTGTTTAGCTCTTCATGCCTAAAATAAAATTTGATCGCGTTTCGCATCGCAGCTTCTAGCTTTTAGTACCAAACCTGCATAGCGGCAAAATTTAATCGGCGACGCCCGTGATGATGAAATTTAAAAGCAGATCTACAAGGATGAAATTTAAATTTAAAAGCAAGCTCAGGGCGAGAGTTAAATTTAAAGCGCACGCGGCGTTTGCAAAAGCCATGAGCCAAGCGTATCTGTCTAGCGCATATCGCAACGTATCGCAAGCGCCGGCTCTGCACGTACTCAAGTTCCGCCAAAATACTCGCCACGCGTTCCCGCATCGCCTCATCAAACGCCGTCGTAGGCTGGATTGTAAATTTAAATTATAAAGAATTGGATGAGGCGAAATTTAAAATTCCGCCTCCTAAGCAAGAAAAGGATTAAAGCGCCGCGTAGCGCACCATTAGGCAGGTTTGAAGCGCCGCCAGCTTATCAAGCGTGCTTTTTTGCACTTCGGAATCGACCAAAATGACCGCCAAAGCGTCCCCCTCCTCGCCTCTGCCTAGGCGGAAGTCCGCGATATTGATGTTTTCGTCGGCTAGGATCGTGCTTACGGATTTGATAACGCCCGGCACGTCGGTGTTTTTGAAGATTATCATCTTGCCCTTAGGCTTAAAATCGGTCTTAAATCCGCCGATATTTACGATGCGCTCCTCGCTCCCGTCGAATACGGTGCCCGCGACATTTGAGATCGCCTCGTCGGTCATGATTTTTACCGCGATCTCGCTTTTATAAACACTTCGCGCAAGCTCGCCGAAGCTCGTCTCGATACCCTTTTCATCCGCAAGAAATTTAGCGTTGACATAATTTAGCGAGTCGCCCAAAGAATCGTGCAGCGCGCCTACGATGGCAAAAACGAGCATCGATTTTAGATACTGCACCACCTCACCGCTGCCCTCGATGCGAATCGATTTGATCGGGCCTTTGTTGATCTGCGCCGCAAGATAAGCCATTTTGGAGACCAAATTTATATACGGCTCGATACCGCGTGGCAGATCCTCGAGCTTAAGCGGCAAATTTAAAGCGTTTGGATAGTTTAAGCCGCGCGCGGCGCTAATCGCCTGCTCTGCGGCTTCCCTGGCGATATTGCTTTGAGATTCGAGCGTATTTGCTCCAAGATGCGGAGTCGCGCTTAAATTTTCGATATCTAAAAGCTCGTGATCGGTCGCAGGCTCTTTGTCGAAAACGTCGATGCCAAGATACGCAATTTTGCCGCTGCGTAGATTGTTTGCGAGCGCTTTTTCATTATACAGCCCGCCTCTAGCGCAGTTTATTAGGCGTACGCCGTCCTTCATCTTCGCTATTTGCGGCTCGCCTACCATATTTATCGTCTCTTGATTTTTCGGCGTATGGATCGTGATGAAGTCGCAAGATAAAATTTCATCGAAATTCTTCGTATATTTTACTCCAAGCTTCGTGGCCTTCTCAGGCTCGATATACGGATCGTAGGCAATGACGTTCATCCCAAACGCGAGCGCGCGCACCCCCACGCGCGAGCCGATGTTTCCAAAGCCGATGATGCCGAGGCTCTTTTTATAAAGCTCGGTGCCGTACCACTTCTCGCGCTTCCAAATTCTATTAATTTTCAGATCGTTGCAGGAATTTACATATTTGCGCGCCGCATTTAGTAGATGGCACATGGTCATTTCGACCGCGGCGATGGTGTTTGCGGTAGGTACGTTCATCAAAATAATGCCGCGCTTGGAGCAGCCGTCGATGTCGCAGTTATCCACACCCACGCCCGCGCGCACGATCGCTTTTAGCTTGGTGCTGGCATTTAGAAATTTCTCATCCACCGCCGTAGAGCTTCTGGTAATCGCGATGTCAGCATCGCCTAAAATTCCGTATAGCTCGCTCTTGGGCACGCTCGTGGCGTCGATTACTTTAACGTCCGATTCCTGCTTAAGCAGATCAAAACCGATTTTGTGGATTGCGTCGCAGACTATGATAGTTTTCATTAAATTTAACCTTTTAAGTAGGTCCGCAAGGCGGGGATACCTTGCGGAAAGAGTTTTATTTATTTAGTTGATCTTTGATTAGATCCCCTAGGCTTTGCTTCTCGTCGTCGTTACTATTGATCTCGTTTAGCGCCTCGCGCTCCTTCTGATGAGCTAGCCTGCGCACGCTTAGGCGAATTCTATTTTTCTTCTCGTCGATAAAGGCGATCGCAGCCTCGATCTCGTCGCCCACTTTTAGGCTATCTACGCTTACGTTGCCAAGATCTTCCTTGCGGATAAGCGCGTCGATACCGCCTCCGAGCTCGACAAAAATTCCGAACTCTTTAATATCGCGGATCTTGCCTTTTACGACATCGCCTTGATTGTGGCTCTTGGCATAATCGCTAATAGGGCTATCGCCGAGCTCTTTGTGGTTTAGAGAAATTTTTTGAGTATCTTTGTCGATCTTGATGATCTTAACCTCGATCTCGTCGCCTACTTTGAATAAATTTTTGCACTTCTCGCCGCGATCCCATGAAGCGTCTTCATTATGCAAAAGTCCCTCTACGCCGTCGATCCTCACAAACGCGCCGAAGTTTGTAATCGTAGTGACACTGCCTTTTAGCACATCGCCCACTTTATGCTTAGCAACAAACTCGTCAAACGGCTTGGTGAGTAAATTTTTAAGGCTCACGCGCAGCCTGCGCTCGCTAGGGTTGATCTCTACGACCTCGACGTCGAGCTCCTCGCCCTCGCTGATGAAATCTTTCGGATTTTTGATATTTTTATCCCACGAAATTTCGCTGATATGCAAAAAACCCTCGATGTCGTTGCCAAGATCGACAAACGCGCCGTAAGGCTCGATATTGCTTACTTTTACGCGGATAGTGTCGCCTACTTCCAGGCTATCCTTGATCTCGTTCCAAGGATCGGGCATCGCCTCTTTGATCGAAAGAGAGAGGTGTTTTTTATCGTTGTCGTACTTGATAACTTTAACCGGAACCTTATCACCCTCTTTGTAGAGCGAGCTTGGATTTACCGGACCTTTGTATGAAATTTCGCTGTAGTGTACGAGCCCGTCCACGCCGCCCACGTCTACGAACATACCGTAGGTGGTGATTTTTTTTACGACGCCTTCGATAATGCCCTCGGTAGCGATTACTTTCTCGATCGCCTCTTTGCTTGCTTTACGATCCTCATCAAGTAGCTTCTTGCGCGATACTACGATGCTTTGCTCATCTCTATCGACCTTAATGATCTTTACCTTGAAATTTTTACCGACGGCGCCATTTGGATTTTTAAGCGCACTTTGCGAGCGCGGCATAAAAAATTCCACGTCGTCTATATTAGCACAAACGAAACCGCCCTTATTAAACGATAGAATTTTAACGTCATAAACATTTTCTGCGTTTTCATCATAGGAGTCGATGAACGCCTTTACTTTTTCCTTTTTTAGAGCCTTTTTATACGATACGACCGGGCGACCGCCTCTGCTTCCGATAATAGCGACTTTGATGTCATCTCCTACATTAACCTGCGGATTTCCTTGCTCGTCGCTAACCTCGGCGGCGTCTAAAATGCCCTCCGACTTCCTGCCTACGTCTATGAAAACCTCGCCGTCCTTAAGGGCGATAACCTTACCTGTGACAACCTCGTCGCGAGACTTCCCGGCGTCATACTCCTCTAACAATGTCGCAAAATCTTCCTCTGCGTGGTTTTGAACCTTCTCGTTCACCTCAGCCATATGCTTCCTTTAAATTTATTTGTGCTTTTTTGAAAAGAACTAAAATGCGCGATTCTAGCTAAAATTTGCTTTCGATTTGATAAATTTCTAAGAGTAAATTTGATAAGAGAGTTTATAAATTCCGCGTTAAATTTTCGATTCGTGCCACTACTTTTTTGATGATCCAATCGGGCGTGCTGGCTCCTGCGGAGATGCCGCAGAGGCTTTTGTTTTCAAACCAAGAGCGCTCAAGCTCGCTTTCGTTTTCTATAAGATAGCTGTCTTTGCAAAAATTTTGCGAAATTAAAAAAAGCTGCTTAGTGTTGGAGGAATTTTTCCCGCCTACGATTATCATCACGTCGGCCTTTTGCGACAGGCTTTTTACGGCCTCTTGATTCTCCAGCGTCGCATTGCAAATCGTATTAAAAATTCTCAGCTCCCTTGCGCGCTGCATCAAAAAATCCGCGATTTTGGTAAAGCTTTCTATCTTTTTCGTAGTCTGCGAAACGAGCGCGACGCGCGAGCCGAGCTTGACGTCTTGCAGCTCCTTCGTATCCATGATCACAAATACGCGCGATTTTGCGTAGGATTTTACACCCTTTACTTCGGGGTGATTTTTATCGCCGAAGATCACGATGTCATAGCCTTCCGCGCTCATCTTTTCTACGATCTGCTGCGGCTTGGTCACGAAAGGGCAGGTAGCGTCGATGAGCTGCTTGTTTTGCGCCTTTAATCTTTGCAGATCGTCCTTTTGAATGCCGTGGGTGCGGATGATGAGCTTTTGCTCGTCAGTGATCTCGCCAACGCCCTCCAGGGTTTTGACGCCGAAATTTTGCTTTAAACGGTTAATCTCTTCGGCGTTATGTATCAGTTCGCCGATCGTAGCGGCCTCGCCGGCGCTTTCTGCGATCTTGATCGCGCGCTTGACGCCGAAGCAAAAGCCGTAGCTTTTGGCCATCTCAATCTTCAACGCCGGCTCCGATCTGTCTTAAAATCGCGGCGAAGTTCGGAAACGACGTCGCGATACAATCGCTATCTTCGATGATCATCCCAGATCTTAAGCCCAAAATCGCAAAGCTCATCGCGATGCGGTGATCGCCGCACGGCGTGATAATCGCCGCGTTCGCCTCGCCGCCTTCGATCTGCCAGCCGTCCTGCAGCTCGCGCGCCTTAATACCGCAAGCGCGAAGTCCTTCGCAGGTTACCTTTATGCGGTCGCACTCCTTTACGCGCAGCTCGGCGGCATTTTTAAGCACGCTACTTCCCTGCGCGCAAGCAAAGGCGATCGCAAGCGCAGGCGCTTCATCTATCAGCCACGAGATATTTTCGCTCACTTCCACGGCGCGAAGCGGCGCGTAAGCAACCTCTATATCGCCGATCTGCTCGTAAATTTCGCTCGTTTTATTAAATTTTACCTCGGCGCCCATGCGTTTTAAAATTTCATATGCCTCTATGCGGGTTTTATTTAGCAGCATATTTTTTAGCACGATGCGCGAGCCGGGGGTTATCGCTGCGGCGACGGCGAAGAAAAACGCCGAGCTAGGGTCGTTTGGGATAAAAATTTCAAGCGGTCTAAGCGGAGAGCTAAGCGGCGCGACTTCGATCGCAAGGCCGTTTTGCGAAATTTGCGCGCCCATCGCTTTTAGCATCCGCTCGCTATGATCGCGGCTAAGCTCGGGTTCGCTAAACCTGCACCCGCTGCCGCGCAAGGCCGCTAAAATCAGGGCGGTCTTTACCTGCGCGGATGCGATTTTACTCGCGTATTCAAAATACCCGAGCTTTTGCCCCAGCACCGCAATCGGCGCCTTTTCGCCGTCTTGCCGCCCATAAATTTTAGCGCCTACTTTGCAAAGCGGATCCGCAACGCGCCTCATCGGGCGCTCGCTTAGATACCGATCGCCGCATAGCACGAAAAAGCCCTCGCGTCCCGCCAAAAAGCCCATAAATAGCCGCATCGCGGTGCCAGAGTTACCGCAATCAAGTGGGACGTTAGGCTCTTTGATAACCTCCGGCGGAGTGATTAAAATTTCGCCCTCTACGCGCTGTACGCGAGCGCCCAAAAGCTCCACGATCTTTAGAGTATTTAGCGTATCCTCGGCGGCTAGATAGTTTGAAATTTTACTCGTCCCATCCGCTAGCAGCGAAAAGATCGCCGCACGATGCGAGATCGATTTATCCGCGGCTATGTTTGAGATATCCGCTCGCAAAGGGCTCGCTTGCGCAAAAATTCTCATCGCAGCCCAAGTCCCAGCTCGCTGCTAAGAGCGGCTAAAATTTTATCGGTAAAGCCCGCCACTTCCTCATCGCAGAGCGTTTTTTGAAGGTCTTGAAATACAAGCCTGATCGTCAGGCTCTTTGAATCGCCCAGGCTTTCGTCGCCGTAAAGATCGCTCGGGATAAGCTCCTTTAGCGCCTCGATTTTAAGGGCGTCTATGCACCCTTTGATCTGCTCGAAACGCATTCCGCTCGGCACCAAAATGCTTAGATCGCGCGATACGCTAGGGAACTTCGAATAAGCGTCCGCTACGATATTTTCAAATTTAAGCTTGGAAAAATCGATCTCGCATAGATAGCTTTTATCCAGATCGCGCCCTGCTTCTACGGCGTAATCCACGCGCCCGATAAAGCCCACTATCTCGCCGCCTTGCTCAATCTGAGCTTGCTCGAATTCGCTTAAAAATTTCAAATTTTCGCTCGGGAGTCTAACGTTAAATTTACCGATGACGCTTTGGATTAAATTTGCAAAATACAAAAAATCCACCGCGGCGGGTTTTGCGCCGGCCGCGATAGAGGGCTCCGCCTTTAGTCCGCTAGCGATAAAGCCTAGCCTTAGGCTCTGCGAGCCGTCCGCATCAAACACCTCTCCTAGCTCAAAAAGCTTAACGCTTCTGCGGGAATTCTTTAAATTTCGCTCAGCAGATTCCAGCAGATGATTAATGAGCGTCGGCCTTAGCGCGTCCAGCTCGCCGTTGATCGGATTTAAAATTTTAACCTTGCACGGCGCAAAGCCTAAGCTTTGCAGCGCCTTACCGTCGTCAAATACATAATGCACACACTCGAAAAATCCCACTGCGGCCGCCTTGCTACGAAGCTTGCGCCCATTACATAAGCTTACGTAGGTATCGTTTAGACGGTTTTTTTCGTAGAAGCTTAGCGGCGCGGCGGCGATATTGTCGATGCCCACGATACGCACTATCTCCTCGCACACGTCGTGAGAATTTACGATATCGTGGCGGAAAGGCGGCACCTTCGCGGTGATCAGATCGGCTTCGACGCCCACATCAAAGCCCAGTCTTTTTAAAATTTTTACAATCTTATCGCGCGGAATTTGCGCGCCGATCATTGAGTTTATCTCTTTTTCGCTAAAGCCCACTATAAGCGGCTCCAAAGCATTTGAAATCTTTTGTGTGCCCGCATATAGGCTAACGGCGCTGTTTTTTACTAGCAATCTAAAGAGCAGATCAAGCCCTGCTCTTAGCTTTGGCTCGCTGCCTCTGCTTGAGCGATACACATGCTCGTCGCCTTTTAGGCCTTTGTTTTCGTTTACTGCTTTGGCGATAATTAGTGGCGCGGTGTAGTTTGCCTCTAATAGTACCACTTTGCTACTGCAACACGCCTTTAGCTCTGCGTCTTGGCAAATCCCTGCTACGCTAAGCAGTCTCTTGCCCGCATAAACGCCGAACTCACCGTTTGGCATAGGCTTTATGTCAAGCGCTACCTTGCCATCTGCGGAAGCGATCTTTTCAAAATCATAAGCGCGCAGCAATACTCCGGTAGAATGAGTAGCGTAGTTGATGAAATTTTGCACCGCGCAGCTTTGCAAAATACCAACGCTTGCAAGACGCAAGGTCTGCTTTAAATTTAACTTCAGCTCGCCTTTGATCTCGTAAGCTCGAAAAGCAAATTTAGCGCTTACCTCATCACTTGCACGCACGCTTAAAATTCTACCGATACCAGGCACTCCGTCGGCATCTTCAAATTCGTGCTTTTCCTTTAGCGGCAGATCAAGCGCCGCGCTTAGATCGCGCGCTATGCCTAAGATGCTAAGGCAGTCGCCGCGATTAGCGGTAAGCTCGATCTCGATAAGATCATCATTAAAAATTTCATACTCGCGCAGCTCCTTGCCGAGCACGAGCTCGCCGATGCTGCTATCAAGCACCATAATGCCGTCATTCGTCTTGGCAAGCCCAAGCTCCGTTGCCGAACAGATCATGCCGTAGCTCTCCACACCGCGAAGTTTGGCGGGCTTTATCTCAAGACCGCTCGGAAGCACGGTACCGATTAGGCTAACCGCGACATATTGCCCAGCCTCGACATTTTTCGCGCCACAGACGATCTGCAAGCTCTGCTTACCAACATCAACCTCGCAAACGTTTAGATGATCGGAATTTTCGTGACGACGCTTGCTTTTTACGAGTCCTACGACAACGCCTTTGGGAAGCGAAATTTTATCGTGAGCGTCAACCTCAAGACCGATGGAATTTAGCGTAGAAAGTAGCCTTTCGCTTGAAATTTCGCTTATATCGATCCACTCCTGCAACCAATTTCTCGTTATTATCATTTAAACTGCTCCAATAATCTAATATCGCCTTCAAATAGTGAGCGCAGATCGGGGATACCGTGCAGCAGCATCGCAAATCTCTCCACGCCAAGCCCAAATGCGTATCCGCTGACGTTTTTCCAGCCCACCGCTTTAAAGACGTTAGGATCGACCACGCCGCTGCCTAGCACCTCGAGCCAGCCCGTCTGCTTACAGACGCGGCATCCGTGGCCGTGGCAGAAAATACAGCTGATATCGACCTCGGTGCTAGGCTCCGTAAACGGAAAGAAGCTCGGGCGGAAGCGCACTTTCACGTCCCCAAACATATAGCGCAAAAATTCCTCTAAAACGTATTTTAAATTTGCAAAGCTCACGCGGTCTCCCTGCTCGACTACGAGGCCTTCTACTTGATGAAACATCGGCGTGTGGGTTAGATCCATATCGCGGCGAAAGACCGAGCCCGGGGCGATCATACGCACCGGCGGAGCTTTAAATTTCTCCATCGTGCGGATCTGAACGCCGCTGGTGTGCGTGCGTAGCAGCCGCCCGTCATTTAGATAAAACGTATCTTGCATATCGCGCGCAGGGTGGTATTTGGGTAAATTTAGCGCTTCAAAATTATGGAAGTCGTCCTCGATGAGCGGGCCGCTTTCGACGCTGAAATTTTGCGCGATGAAGTAGTCAATGATCTTATCCATCGTCTCCATCACGGGGTGCAGCGCGCCGCAGCTTACGTTTTCGTTAAAAAGCGTGACGTCGATTGCTTCATTTTTCATAGCCTCTTTTTGCTCCGCCTCTTCCAAGATCGCCTTTTTTGCGGCGATGAGCTCGCTGAAATAATCGCGCTTTTCATTCGCGCTTACGGCAAGCTCTTTTTTCTGCTCGGGCGCTGCGGATTTGAGCTCGGAAAAAAGCGCCGTTATGATGCCTTTTTTGCCGAAAAGCTCCAAGCGCACGGCTTCCAGCTCGCTTAGGCTCGATGCGGCGTCGATTTTTGCTTTAATCTCTTGCAAATTCTATCCTTGTGGTTAAATTTAATGGTACGATTGTAGTTAAAATTTGATAAAAGCTAGGTAAATTTGCGTGTTTGGATTTTTTGGCTATAATCGCGGCTAAATTTCAACCTTATAAAAGGATCTAAAATGAACGTCTTCGAAAAGATCGTAAACGGCGAAATCCCGTGCAATAAAGTGTTAGAGAACGATGAATTTTTGGCTTTCCACGATATCAACCCAAAAGCGCCGATCCATATCCTGGCGATCCCTAAAAAATGCTACGAAAACTTTCAAGTAACACCGCCTGAAGTGATGAGCAAAATGAGCGCTTTTATCCAAGAAGTAACTCGCAAAATGGGGCTTGATAAGAGTGGATACCGTCTCGTTTGCAACTGTGGCGAAAATGGGGGTCAGGAAGTGATGCATCTGCACTTTCATATCCTGGGCGGAATGAAGCTACCGTGGGACCGCGTCAGCGACCGCAATACCGAAGAGAATTTTTAAGACTAGAGCTTAATTCTATAAAAACTAAAATTCCGTGAAATTGTGAAATTTTACGGAATTTGCGAAATTCTTTGAAATTTTTAAAATTCCGCTTCATTTATAAGCACCGAGGTTTTAAAAATAATCAAAATAGTAAAACTATAAGCTAAATTTATCATCAGATACTAAAGAGCAATATAAAATTTATCACAAACTAGCTCTTAGCAAATGCTGTTTTTTAGCTACAAAGCCTTGGCTTTTAGAATTTTTACGGCTATGAAATTTGAAATCGACAAGAAATTTTAACGACGCGGCAAAATTTTAAACGAAACCGAGCTTTATAAAAAGAGTTATGCTTTTACATGGCGAATGAGTTAAATTTCAATTATATGAAATTTAAAACCTACATGAATTTTGCTTTGAATGAGCGATTCGGCTTTAGTTTTCAAGCAGAATTTAAAATTTTAGTGTGAAATTATAATCTTAGAATTTTAAAATTTTTTGAA
>UQCL01000048.1 GCA_900539505.1 uncultured Campylobacter sp.
TATAAAAAAATCTATAAATTTAGATTAAATTTTAAAATTTTTGCAAATTTATAGAAATACTTATATATTTTTAATAAATTTAGAGTAAAATTATATAAAATTTTATATGCAAAGGAGCTTAAATGAAAGAAATTTATCCAAGCGGTTTCGCGCCGAAAAAGGCGCATTATGCGCCGGGCATCTTAGACGACGACGGCACGCTCTACGTCTCGGGGCAGCTAAGCGTGGATCCGCGCACGGGAGCCATCGCGGAGGGTCTTGCTGCGCAGACAGCGCAGGCTCTAAGCAACGTTGCGGCAGTGCTGGCCGCCGCGGGCGCGGATAAAAGCGACGTGCGGATGTGCCGCGTCTATACGCCTGACGTCGAGAACTGGGACATGATCGACGAGCAGTACGCGCTGTTTTTCGGCGCGCACAAGCCCGCTCGCGTCGTGGTGCCGACTACGGCTCTACACTTCGGCTGCCTCGTAGAAATCGAGGCCGTCGCGAAAATCAAAGAGAAAAAATAGGAGCGAAAATGAGCGATTTCATCTGCACGGGCTGCGGCAAGCACGCGTCCATCGATACTTTGAGCTATAAATGCGACTGTGGCGGGCTGTATAAGCTAAACTCCGATGCGCCTAAATTTAACCCCGCGCTCGTAGATCAAAGCGAGTTTAGCATCTTTAGATACCGCAGGTTTATGGGTATCGACACGGCTAAATTTAGAGAAATTTCGATGGGCGAGGGGCTCACGGCGAGCGTGAAATTCGGCGAAGACCTCTATCTCAAGCTCGATTACGCGATGCCTACGCTTTCGTTCAAAGACCGCGGAGCGGCGGTTTTGGTGTTACATGCCAAAAATATCGGCGTGAAAAAGGTGCTGCAAGACTCCAGCGGCAACGCAGGCAATGCCGTGGCGGCGTATTGCGCTCGCGCGGGCATCGAGTGCGAAATTTACGTCCCGAAGGGCACGTCGCCCAAAAAGATCGATATGATCAAAAGCCACGGCGCGCACGTCACGGTGTTTGACGGCAGCCGCGACGAAACGGCGGATGCATGCCGCAAAAAGGCAGCGCAGGAGCAGATCTATTACGCCAACCACGTTTATAATCCGATCTTTTACGAGGGCACGAAGAGCTACGTTTATGAGATCTACGAGCAGCTGGGCAGGGTGCCGCGCAATATCTTCATCCCCGTGGGCAACGGTACGCTACTGCTGGGCGCTCAAGCGGCGCTGGGCGAGCTGTATGAGGGCGGTCTTATCGAAGCGCTGCCAAAAATTTTCATCGTTCAGGGCGAGCGTTGCGCTCCGCTTTTCGGCGCCGAAGGTGCGGCGCGCGAGATCGAGCTGCAGCCCACGCTAGCGGAGGGTATCGCGATCGCAAGACCAATGCGCGCGAGCGAAATTCTCGGCTCTAGCTACGCTGGCGAGCGCGAGGTGATCTTAGCGAGCGAGAGCGACATACTGCCCGCCAGAGCGGCGCTTGCGCGCGGCGGATTTTACGTCGAGCACACGACCGCGGCTACCTACGCGGCGTATCTGCGCTACAAAGAAAGCCGCGATCTGCAAGGAGATAGCATCATCCCGCTTTGCGGCGCGGGGCTAAAGAGCGATCATTAAATTTAAGCGCTCGGCGCGAAATTTATGCAGCTAGCTAGCGGCGTGGAATTTTAAAATTTTGCAGCTTTAAATTTAGCGAGTTTATAAGCCGATGTTTTGGCGGGATATTTAAAATTTACAGCGCATAAGTTCTAAATTTAAACTCGTATTGAAGCCGGAGATACCTTTGTTTGGTATGATGTGGCGATACGACGTATTTTATGGGCGACTTTGCTGCTAGCTAGATTTGTAAATTTTATCTACGATAACTAGGCGGCCGCCTTTTAGATTTGAAATTACGGTTAAAATTTTATGAAAATTAATCTGCAATGTGCGGTATTGTCTGCATGTTTTGTTTATAAAATTTAGCCATTTTTTGTCGTTCTTGGTGAGCGAGCTTCTACGCAGAGGATCAAATTTACGCGGCTATTTCGAGTTTTCTTTAGCGATGCGCGTAAATTTAAGCACGAATTCGCTTTTTGCCGCAGTGTAGGCGTCGCGATCGAACTCGAAGCGCTTGCAAAGCTCTAATTTAAGCGCCTCGTACCGCTCGGCGATATCCGCATTCGCCCGCAAAAAATCTCTAAAAAATATCTCATCTGTATCGCCGAAATTTCGCAGATGCACGTGAAAAACGCGCTCGGCAAACCCCGCTTCGGTGTAGCCCTTATTTAGGCTACAGCGGTTCCCCTTTTCGCTCATTAGCAGATAGCCCGCCTCTATCAGGCGCTGTTTGGCTGCGGTAATATCCGAGCACTCGATCAAAATATCTACGATCGGCTTCGCCCAGATCCCTCTTACCGCGGTGCTGCCGATATGGTGGATCTTGATCTCGCCGGGGTCTCGTAGCAGGCCGCGCAGAATTTTGCGCTCCTGCCTAAAGTATTCACTCCAGTGCGGATCGTGCGGCACAAGACGTATCGGAAAGAGCCGCCACAGCTCCTGCAGGCTCATCGAAAGGAGTTTATTGCTCATCTAGCTCCCGAGTATTGGGTGAAATTTGAATGAATGGCGGGTAGATAGGGATTCGAACCCTAGAAGGCTGACGCCTTACGCGCTTTCGAGGCGCGCTCCTTCGACCGCTCGGACATCTACCCGAATGAAAATGTAATTTAAGCCAAAAATGGCTTAATAACAGATTTAAAAATGAAATTCCGCGTGAAATTTCGCCTGATTTTGCGGGCGGGGGTTGAAATTTAACGGCACAAATTTAGATTTCGTTTTAAATCCACGGCTTAAGGTACGGCGCGCTTTCGGCATAAAATTTGCTTTCGTGCGCGTAGTTTTGGGCACGGAATTTTACCGCTTTATGGATGAAATTTTACGCAAAAACTCATCGTCGCGGCGGTGAAAAATCACTCGCCGTTTATAAATTTCATGCGCCGCCCTACAAAACCGAGATAAAAATTTTGATCTCGTCTCCGCCGTAAAACTCAAAATCTGTTTCAAATGCTCTTTTTAGTTCGCCGGCCTCAAAAAAGCTCCAAATTTTGCTCCAAAACTTTGCTACATTTTGCGGCTCATTTGGGAAACTAAAAACGGCGTATTTGCCGCTTTTGATCTCCAAGGCTTCGTCGCTGCGGGGCGCTTTGGTGCCGATAAAGATATCGTAAAGCCCGTCGACGCCGTCTTCGTAATCGTAATAGACACCGTAAATATCGCTCTGCCCGTCATAGCACTCTTTCATAAATTTCGCCCACAGCGCGGGAATTTTGCCGCTCCCGCCTAGCTCGTCCGCATTTTTCGTGCGGGCTTTTAACCCATAAATTTTAAATCCGTCTAAATACGAAATTTTGATTTTTTCGCTCAAATTTTACCCTTTTCGCTACTGCTCTAAAAGCTCCCTTGCTTCTTTTGCGATCGCGACGTCGGTGAAGCCGAAAAGCTTAAATAGCTCGCTCGCGTTGCCGCTTTCGCCGAAGCTTCGCATGCCGCGTACCGCGTCTGCAAATTTATACCACTCAAGCGCGCTTGCGGCTTCGACGGCTAAAATTTTGGTCTGCGGCTGCAGGATTTGCGCTAGATAGTCTGCGTCCTGCTCGCACAAAAGCTCGAAGCACGGCGCGCTTACGACGTTTGCGCCGATGCCCTGCTCTTGCAGGATCGCCGCCGCTTTTAAGCAGAGCGAGACTTCGCTGCCGCTTGCGATGAGCGTGATCTGCGCCTCTTTGCTCTGCCTTAGCAGATACGCGCCGTTTTGTACGTCGCCCAAGACCGCCTTAGGTAGCGGCTCAAGGCCCTGACGCGAGCAGACGAACGCCGCGGGCGCATTCAGAGCAAGCGCCGTGCGCCAGCATTTTACGTTTTCGTTGCCGTCTGCGGGGCGGAAGGTGTAGAAGTCTGGCATCGCGCGGAAGGTGCTAAGCTGCTCTATAGGCTCGTGCGTCGGTCCGTCCTCGCCCACGCCGATGCTGTCGTGCGTGAAGACGAAATAGTGCCGCAAGCCCATCAGCGCCGCAAGTCTAGCGCCCGTCTTGAGATAGTCGCTGAAGATAAAAAACGTCGCGCTAAACGGGATGAAAAGCCCGTATCTCGCAAAAGCGTTGCCGATCGCCGCCATCGCGTGCTCGCGGATGCCGAAGTGTAAATTTTTGCCGCACGGAAAGTCGCCGCCGCCTTTTATCTCGGTCTTATTCGACGCCGCCAAATCGGCGCTTCCGCCTAAAAAGCCGGGCACGGCGTTTGCGATAGCGTTTAAAATTTTACCGTTGCTATCGCGCGTGGCCACCTTAAGCCCGCTAAAATCGGGGAATTCTATCTTGCTAAAATCGGGATCTAAAAGCTCGTTTAAAAGCGCTCTTTTTTCATCGCTTAGCTTCGCAAGCTTCTCCTTCCAAAGCCGCTCCTCCAAATCGCCCCTCTCGACCGCAGCGCGCGTTTCAAAAAGCACGTCCTCGCCTACGACGAAGCTTTGGGTTGGATCAAAGCCCATGCTTTGCTTAGCGCGCGCAAGCAGCTCCTCTCCAAGCGGCGCGCCGTGCGTCTTGGCCGTACCCTCAAGCTCTAGCGCGCCCTTGCCGATCGTGGTGTTTGCGATGATGAGGTAGGGTTTTGTTTTGTTTTTGACCTCGTCAAGGACGAATTCTATCTGATCGAAATTATGCCCGTCGATGCGCGCGACCTCAAAGCCTTGCGCTTCAAATCGCACCTTTACGTCCTCAAACCATGCGATATCGGTGCTACCGTCAATCGTGATGCCGTTAGAATCATAAATTATCGTGAGATTGTCGAGGTTATGTCTGCCTGCAAGCGCGCACGCTTCGTAGCTGATACCCTCCTGCAGATCGCCGTCGCCGCAGAAGCAATAGACGCGGTGATCGATGATCTCGCTTCCTTCCTCATTTAGCAGATGCGCGGCGTATTTTGCGGCCATCGCAAATCCGACTGCGTTTGCGACGCCCTGTCCGAGCGGCCCGGTAGCGATCTCGACGCCGGGAGTAGTGATCTCCGGGTGACCGGGTGTTTTGGAGTGCAGGCGCCTGAAGCTTTTCAGATCGTCCATGCTCAAATCGTATCCGCTAAGATAGAGGTAGCTATACACGAGCGCGCTTGCGTGCCCGCCCGAAAATACGACGCGGTCGCGGTTCAGCCACGCGGGATTTTTGGGGTTGTGGCGGACCTTGTTCATAAAGACGCTCATTACGTCGCTTAGCCCCATCGGCGTACCGGGATGGCCCGAGTTGGCGCTCTGGATCATATCCGCGCTTAGAAATTTGATCGTGTTTGAAATTTTACTTAGCTGCTCGCTTGACATTTTTCATCCTTTCAGGTATTTTTCTATCAAATTTAAAACCAAATCGCGTAGGCTTTCGTCATAGACGCTCATCGCGCCGCTTACCTCGTCTATTAGGCGCTGCTTGTAGCTCCTCGCGCCCGCAAGACCTAGTAAATTTACGAAGGAATTTTTCGCGCCGTCCGCTCCTACGGGCTTGCCTGCGCTTGCCTCGTCGCTCGTGGCGTCGATGATATCATCCTCGATCTGAAATATAAGCCCTAGCTTCAGACCGATCTTATAAAGCTCATGCGCGAGCTCGTCATTTAGCCCGCCGATTATGGCGCCTAGCTCAAACGCCGCGGCGATGAGCGCGCCCGTTTTGTGCAGATGCAAAAACTCAAGCTCGCTTTGCTTTAGAGGGATGTTTTCAAAACGGCAATCGATCGCCTGACCCAGCACCATGCCGCTGCTGCCTGCATTTCGCGCTAGAGTTTTAATGCATTTTATCTTGATCTCGTCGCTTAGGCTTGCGCTCGCGGCGATCAAAAATGCGTCTGTATTTAGCGCATCGCCCACCAAAATCGCTGTGACCTCGTCGTATTTTTTATGCAGGCTCGGCCGTCCGCGGCGCAGATCCGCATCGTCCATCGCGGGCAGATCGTCGTGGATAAGCGAGTAGGTGTGGATCATCTCAAGCGCCATCGCCATCGCTAACGCGCCCTCAAAGCGCCGCTCATCCACCGCCGAAACGACGCCTAGCAGCAGCTGCGCGCGAAAATGCTTGCCGCCCGCTTGCAGCATGTAATTGAGCGCCTCCTCAAAATACGGATGAAAGCTCGGTGCCTTCAGCTCGTTTTGCTTAAAGTAATCTTTAAATTTTTCTAAAATATCCATCGATCCTACCTTGCGGTTTTGATTTGCTCTGCTTAGGCGCGCCCTTGACGAATGCAAAATTCGCGCCCTTCGAATGCCTTTTCGTCGCGCAGCTTAGACTTTGCTGTTGCGAGCCGTTTGTCCGTCGCGTAGAAGTAATCATGCCGCTTAAAATTTTAAATTTTAATTTCCCCAATTTTACGCAGTGCGTGCAGTGCAGAGCGCTCCTCTTTTTTTTTGAGCCGCATCTTTGTGCTCATTTACTCGCGGATACTGCACAATGGCTCGTCCGCTTTGCATTTAAGCCGTGCGAGCTAAATTTTACTTTGCGCCGCAGCGTAGCAGCTCGCCGAAATTTTAGAATTTGCCCTCACGCCACCCGTTAAATTTGATCGATTTGCTAAGGTTGAAATTTAATAACCTCGCGTCAAATCAAGCAGGCTGCACTTTATGCAAAACGTACCGTCGCAAAAATCTAAATTAACTTGTCGCCTTATACAATCGGGCTTCATTTAGTTCGCTACAGAAGCCGCCTGCTTCGTAAAATCCAAACCGCTCGCTAAGCAAAACAGCCATTCTATATAAAAGCTTATTTTCACCATTTTTGAACTACGCTTAGCCCTTATTGCCAAGCAGATCACCCAATCCGCCGAGCCCTCCTAGCATGGACGCTGCGGCGCCTTTCTTTTCGTTTTCGACGAGTTTTATCGCGTCGCCTATCGCCGAAATTAGCAGGATCTGCAAGCTCTCTTTGTCGTTAAAAAGGCTGTCGTCGATGCTTAGATCGAGCACCTCGCCCGCGCCGTTTAGCCTGATGGCGACCATGCCCGCGCCCGATTTTACGGTAAATTCCTTGCGCGCATTCTCCTCCTCGATCTGCTTAGCCTTGGCCTGCATCTGATCGAGCATCTGCCCCATTTTCGAAAAATCTATTCCCTCAAACATCTTTACTCCGTTATTTGGTTTTTTTCGTTTACCTGCACGATTTTTGGCTCGAAATCTTTCGCTTTTTTGGCGCTCATCTGAGCATAGGCTACGATGATGACGACGTCGCCGACGCAGACTTTGCGCGCGGCCGCGCCGTTTAGGCAGATCTCGCCCTTTTTCTCGCCGCGGATCACGTATGTGGCGAAGCGCTCGCCGTTATTGACGTTTAGGATTTCGACTTTTTGATATTCGCAAAGCCCCGCAGCCTCGATGAGCTCGGGTCCGATCGTAATGGAGCCCACGTAGTTGAGGTTGGCGTCCGTCACGCGCGCGCGGTGGATTTTGCTTGATAAAATTTCGATTTTCATCGGCCGTCCTTTAAATTTGGTCTAAATTTGATCCGCCTCGCGCCGCGACGAGCTCGCTTACGACCTGCTTGTCGCTGAAAGGATGCTTCACGCCCTTGATCTCCTGGTAAGTTTCGTCGCCCTTGCCTAAAATAGCGATCATCTCGCCGTTTTTGGCAAGATCTAGCGCGCGCGCGATCGCCTCTTTGCGATCTGCGATCTTTAAAATTTTATCCTTTCGGCGCATCCCGGCGCAAATTTGCTCGATGATCTCATCTGGATTCTCGCTGCGCGGATTATCGCTCGTGACGATGCAAATTTTGGCAAAGTGTTCGGCGATGGCGCCCATTTTCGGGCGCTTTCCGTGGTCGCGATCGCCTCCCGCGCCGAAAACCGCGATGATCTCGCCGCTTGCACGTAGCGCGTTTAGCACCTTTTCGATGCCGTCTGGGGTATGGGCGAAATCGACGACCACAAGCGGGTTTTTATTTACGATCTGCACGCGACCTTCGACGCCGCCGAAGTTTGCCAGGGCTTTTACGATCTTTTCGTTCGGCAGCTTGGTCAGAATTTTAACCGCCGCAAACGCTGCGGTAAGGTTGTAGAGATTAAACTCGCCGATTAGATCGCTTTGCAGCTGCGCATTATCGCCGTTTGGGGTGCGCACGAGCGCGTCGATGCCGCCCTTTAGCCCATATCCGCTTACGCCGAAGCTCGCGGCGTTTTTGATGCCGTAGGTAAGGGCGTTTGCGGGGTTAAATTTAATGTGTCCGTCATCGGCGTTTATAAGCTTTGGCGCGTCGTCTGCGAAAAATGAGCTCTTGACCGCGGCGTATTCTTGCATGCTGCCGTGATAATCGAGATGATCTTGGCTGAGATTAGTAAAAATTTTAAGCGCAAAATTTAGCCCCTGGATGCGGTTCTGCGCGATTGCGTGTGAGCTTACCTCCATAACGAAATACTCGCAGCCTTGCTTGCCGGCTTCATAAAGATAGCCCATCGTCTTAAAAACTGAGCTCGTCGTAAGCCCCTTCTCGTCGATCCTGCTCTCGTTTATGAAAGCGCCGCGCGTGCCGCTTAAGCCGCAGCTAAAGCCCAAATCTAGCAGCGTTGAATAGATCGCCGCGGCGGTCGTGGTCTTGCCGTTCGTGCCGGTGATGCCAATGATTTTGATGCGCGGATCGATATTTAAAAGCTCCTTCGCTTGCGCGATGGAGATGATCTGCGCGCCTTTTTGCGCCGCTTCGGGTTCAAATTTGGCGTTCGCGTCCGTGCGCATAAAAAAGCAGCCCGCCTCGCACTCGGCGGAGTTGTCGGTGATAAAATTATTTTCTAGTCGTATTTTCATGATTTTTGATTTTTTGCATCAGCGCTTCGAAGCGCTCATCGCCTGCGTACGCAGCAGCCGAGCTTTCGACGTAATTAAGCCCCATTTCGTAGTAGCCGTTTTCTATCAAATTTTCTAAAAATTCTATCATCTCGCTTTTGTCCGAAATGGCGATTTTAGAGGAAAAAATGATCGATTCGAAAGCGTCTTTAAAGCCTCTTTGGCCTACCGCGCGCATAAAATCGGCATAAGTTATAACGGCGATCTCATCCTCGGCGCCGGGTTCGGAGACCGCTTCGTTCGCGATCTTTTCGTTGATGGAGTTTAAAATTTTAAAAAGCTCCGCGGTTTGAGTTTTGGGGCTGAGGTTGTAAAAATCAAAGAGCATAAGCGCCTCTTCGCGGTCTGCCAGCGCGGTCTGGCAAAGCTCGAGCAAAAATAGAATTTCCTCCTCGCCGCTTTTTTCGTATGCGAGCGAAAAATATAGCTTCGCAAGCTCGAATTCTCCGCGCGAAAATGCCTTTAGCCCCAGTTTTTTATAGTTCAAACTCTTCGCCTTCGGGGATGTTTACGACGCTAAGCTCGGGGTGGATATCCATACGGAGCTGGCGCTCGACGCCGTATTTTAGGGTCTGTGCACTTGCGGCGCAGCCGTGGCAATGCCCGGTAAGGCGGACGTGGACGACGCCGTTTTTTATGCCTAAAAGCTGTATATCGCCGCCGTCGTTTTGCAGCATCGGGCGGATTAGCTCCAAGCTGCCTTGTACCGGAGCTAGAAGCTCTTCATCGCTAAATGGTATCATTAAAATTCCTTATTTTGATTTTGGCGCATTATATCCAAAAGCGATAAAAAAAGGCTTATCGGGGATGAAATTTAATCTGAAATTTTGCGCGAGGACGCGGATTTTGTGCCATAGATCGCAAAGAATTTTATACGGCGCGGGCGCCGGAACTATGATTTTAAAATTTTATCGATTCGGTAAGGATGAAGCCCGCGAATTATCGGGCCTGCATATATTTAAATTTAGACTATTTGCGTTATAAATTTGGGATGAAATTTCAGCCCGGTCGGGGGCTAAATTTGGGATGAAATTTTGCTTGAGCGGGAGAGAATTTCGAAGGCGATTTTGTCTAAATTTATTGAGATAAACGCCGATACGATTAAATTTTTAGAAAAACAATTCTGCTTTTAATCGCAAATTTTGCGACTACAAAAGTCTGGACGAGGAATATTATTTTAAAGCTCGTAGATGGAATTTACGCTATGTTTATATCGATCGCGACTGTGAAATTTTAGCGCGGGCGTGTGCAATCACGGCAAAATTTCTATCGGCGTGCCGATTTTTACGTGCTCAAAAAGCTCGTCCATATCGTCATTGACGAGTGCTATGCAGCCCTCCGTCCAGTCGCCGAATGCCGCGATACTCTGCCCTAGGTAGCTAAATTTGTTCGGTAGCCCGTGGATTTTGATATCGCCGCCTGCGCTCTTGCCGAGGGATTTTGCGTGCGCTACGTCGGCTTTGTTCGGATAGGAGATGCCTAAATTTAGATGATACGCCGAGTTTGGATTTTTGCCGTTTATGGTGTAGTTGCCCTCCGGGGTTTTGCCGTCGCCTTGAACCTCTTTATGTCCTTCAGGCTCGCGTCCGAGGGCGATTTTGTAGCTTTTCGCGATGCCTTTTGAGGTCAAAATTTCAAGAATTCGTTTGGATTTATAGACGCGAATTTTAGAGATTTGCTCGCCGTCCAATGCCTGCTTTAGCGGAATTTCGGAGTTGATCGTTTCGATATTTTTATAGCTAAGATAATTGTCCAATGCCCACGCTAGGCCCGTAGCGACGATAACAAGCGGAAGTAAAATTTTAAATTTCATAGAAGAAATTTCGGGAGTTATCCCGAAATTTTATTTGCTGATTAGCTCGATATAAGCCATCTCTGCGGCATCGCCTTTGCGAAGGCGGGTTTTGATGATGCGAGTGTAGCCGCCGTTTACGCCTGCGTATTTTGAAGCGATCTCGGTGACTAGTTTATTTGTCGCAGCCTTATCCTGAAGCGCCGCGAAAACAAATCTATGCGCCTCGCTGTCGCCTTTTCGCGCGCGAGTGATCAGCTTCTCGGCATAGCTTCTTAGCTCTTTTGCCTTAGGAAGTGTGGTTTCGATCTTGCCGCTAGTAACTAAAGCGATGGTTAAATTTTTAAGCAGGGCGGCACGGTGAGACGAAGTACGCCCTAGCTTCCTATATCCGTGATTATGTCTCATTTATTGTCCTTCATTCTTTTGTCTTTGAGCCTTCAGCTCGTCAAGCTTGCGTTTTAGCTGCTCTTTTTTATCGCCGAGCTCTTGGTTGCCGATAGGATAACCGATCTCCTCCATAACGGCCTTGATCTCCTCGAGCGATTTTTTGCCTAAATTCTTAAGGTCTTTAAGCTCACTCTCTTCCATAATCGCTAGCTCGCCGATAAATCTAATATCGGCGCGATCCAGGCAGTTAAAGCTTCGCGCGCTTAAGCTTAGATTGCTAACGCTCTCAAAAAGCTTTGCAAACTCGGAATTTGCAGGGATCGCTCTACCGAAAGTATCCGCAGCGCTGATATTTACGATACCTTTGAAAACCGCCAGCTGCTGATACATCGCCTCAAGCGCGTTTTTAAACGCATCTATCGCGCTGATCTGACCGTCGGTAGTGATCGTAAAGACCACCTTTTCGTAGTCGGGATTATCCTCTACAAATACGTTTTCGATATCGTAAACAGCCTTGGTCACCGGGGTAAAAAACGCATCCAGCGCGATAAAATCAGCATCTAAATTTTCTCTGATCTCCTCGCTTGGGACGTAGCCGATGCCCTTTTCGATGATGAGCGTAAATTTAAGATCGGCATCCTCGTTTATCGTAGCTAGATAAGCGCTTGGATTTACGATCTCTACGGCGTCGTTGTTTAGGTCGCTGCCGTAAATTTCTTTAGGTCCTTTGAAGCTGTATTCTACGACCTCGCGTAGGGAATCGCCCTTGATTTTAAACCTTAAGCCCTTTAAATTTATGATAAAAGCCGCCATATCCTCGAGCATGCCGCGCATGCTGTCGAATTCATGGCTTACGCCTTCGATTTTAACCGCAGTCGGCGCAAAACCGACCGTGCTCGTATAAAGTAACCTTCGTAAAGGATGAGCTAGAGTGACGGCATATCCAGTTTCAAAGGGATATGCTATGATTTTAGCAACATTTTCGCTGACATTCTCAACCTTTATTTCAGTTGGCATATGAGCTGATGTTGTGATTTTTCTCATATTAGCACCTACTATTTCGAGTAAAGCTCTACGATAAATCTTTCCTCTACAGGAATAACAACTTCTTCTCTCTCCGGAATTCTAGAAAAAATTCCGTATCTTTTCTCTTTTTCTACGTCTACCCACGCTACGATGCCGGTCTGTGCCGTAAGATCCAGCGCTCTTGAAATTTGCGGGTTATTTTTGCTCTTTTCGATCACTTCGATCTTTTGTCCTGCGCGGACGCTGTATGAAGGGATATCGACGCGTTTGCCGTCCACTAAAATGTGTCCGTGCGTAACGAGCTGGCGAGCGAAGCGTCTAGTCGTAGCAAAGCCCATGCGGTAAACGACGTTATCTAGTCTCTGCTCTAAAAGCTGAACCAAGATCGCTCCGGTGTTACCCTCTCTGCGAGCCGCTTCTGCAAATAGTCTGCGGAACTGCTTCTCGCTTACGCCGTACATAAATTTAGCCTTTTGTTTCTCGCGAAGCTGTGAGCCGTATTCGCTTAGTTTAGCGCGTCTTTGTCCGTGCTGACCCGGAGCGTAAGGGCGTTTTAAAAGCGCGCTCTTGCCCGCAAGCCTTCTCTCGCCTTTCATAAATAGATCGACGCCGAGCCTTCTTTCTAATTTTTCAACCGGTCCTGTATATCTAGCCATAAATTTCTCCTTTTATAATTACACGCGACGTCGTTTAGGCGGTCTGCAACCGTTATGCGCAAGAGGAGTGATGTCTTTGAAATATGTAACTTTAATCCCTTCTACGCTACCTACGCTTTTAACGGCGGTCTCGCGTCCGCTTCCCGGACCCTGAACCTTGACGCCTACCTCTTTGATGCCGTGCTCTTTGGCTTTGTTTAGCGCGTCCTCGACGGCTTGCTGCGCCGCATAAGGGGTGGATTTTTTGCTGCCTTTAAAATTTAAAGCGCCCGCACTGCTCCACGCGATCGCGTTGCCCATCTCGTCCGTTACGGTAATCATAGTGTTGTTAAACGTAGCGGAGATGTAAACTATGCCTTTGGCGATATTTTTTCTGACGGTTTTTTTCTTAACTACTTTTTTTTGTGCCATATCTCAATCCTTATTTAGCTGCCGCGCCGACGGTTTTGCGTTTGCCTTTTCTGGTTCTGGCATTCGTTTTTGTTTTTTGACCGCGAACCGGAAGACCCTTTCTGTGTCTTAAGCCACGATAGCCACCCAAGTCCATAAGCGCTTTTATATCCATAGCTACTTGTTTGCGAAGATCGCCTTCGACCATATAGTGCTCCTGGATCTCTTTTCTGATAGCGGCGGCTTCATCTTCGCTCAGATCGGCGACTCTTTTATCGTAAGAAATTCCTGCCGCATCGAGAATTTTTCTCGACGTAAATAAACCTATACCGTAGATATAAGTTAGTCCGTATTCAATCCTTTTTTTCTTTGGTAGATCTACACCTGCGATACGAGCCATAACTTATCCTTGTCTTTGTTTATGTTTTGGATTTTCACAAATAACGTGAACAACACCTTTGCGCTTGACAATTTTACATTTGTCGCACATTTTCTTAACGGATGGACGAACTTTCATTCCACTCTCCTAAAATTTTCTCCACTTTAAATGCAAACTGCACCTAGGTTTAATGAAATTTCAAAAGCGAAAGTATCAAACCAACTGTTTTCAAAATAGTGGGGATTTTGAAAACACTTCTTCCTACAGTTTAGTCGCAAAATCGCGAGTATATCTAAATTTAACTTTATCCTTACTTATAGCGGTAGGTGATCCTGCCTTTATCGAGGCTGTAAGGGGTCAGCTCAACTTTTACGCGATCGCCCGGCATTATCTTGATGTAGTGCATCCGCATCTTGCCAGCGATATGACATAAAATCACGTGTTTGTTATCGAGCTCAACCTTAAAAGTCGCGTTCGGCAGCGCTTCTATGACGTTGCCGTCGATCTCTATGACGTCGTCTTTTGCCACAAATTCTCCTTTCTTTTAAATTTAAAAAGGGCGATTATATAGAATTTAAAATTTTAAACAGCTTAAAAGAAATTTAAAATAAGCAAAATTTCAGATTTATTTCGCTACGCGCGAAGTATTTTGCAAAAGCAAGGCGGCGCTCCTTTTAAAATTTTAGTATAATGGCTCAAAAATTTTAAAGGAAAAACATGAAATGGCAAGACGGAAGACGAAGCTCAAACGTGGAGGATGACCGCGCAAGCAGCATGCGCACGAGCTCCGGCTCGCTTGGGATGCTGATTCCGATCATCAGGTTTTTGCTCGGCTCAAAGATCGGGCGCATAGTGCTCGTAATCGGCGTGGTGGCGTATTTTATGGGTTACAACCCTTTGGCGCTTTTAGACGGGGGCGCTAGCACGCAGAGAGAGCCGACGGATAGCCCGCAGGAGCAGGAAAAGCTCGCCTTCGTCTCGGCGGTGCTAGCTCAAACCGAAGACGTCTGGGGCGAGATATTTAAAAGCGTGGGCGCGCGCTACGAGGAGCCCGGACTTCGGCTTTTCCGCGATCAGATAGCAAGCGGCTGCGGCTTTGCGAGCGCGCAGACGGGACCTTTTTATTGCCCGAGGGACCATAAAATTTATCTGGATCTCGGTTTTTTTGATGAGCTTGCGAACAAATACAAAGCGGGCGGCGACTTCGCGCAGGCCTACGTCATCGCGCACGAAGTAGGGCATCACGTTCAAAATTTAGTCGGCACGCTGGAACAGGTCGCCGCTCTAAAAAGGCGCGCTCGCAGCGAAGCCGAGCAAAACGCGCTTCAGGTCAAAGTCGAGCTGCAAGCGGACTGCTACGCGGGGATCTGGGCGCATTATCTCGCAAAAGCTGGGCGCGTGCTGGAGGCGGGCGACATCGACGAGGCGCTAAATGCTGCCAGTGCGATCGGCGACGATACGTTGCAGCGCAAATTTAGCGGTCGCGTCGTGCCAGATTCCTTCACGCACGGCACCTCGGCGCAGCGCAAAGAGTGGTTTAAAAAAGGCCTAGCGGGCGGAAACCTAAAAGCTTGCTCGTTCGAGCCGTAATGCGCGATATGCAAATTTAACGTGGAGCGAGACGAGACACTATATGACATACACTTGTGTGTAGTACAATATGAAATTTTATTCGCTACATATGTGAGTTCTACGATATCGCGAGTTTTGACGTGTGATCGCCTACGGCGATAGTAGAGGTGACAAGGAGATGTTGGAGTTTGCCGACGAGGCGCATTATAGGGTGTTTGAGTGAAAAAAAGGAAAAGCCAAGACAAAAAAGAGATCTTGGCTTTTAGCGGCTAAAATGTTGACAGGTAGTTGAACAGCTCAAAGAACTTGTCTTTGGTTCCTTCGTCTATTTTGATTTTGCCTTGCTCGACTTCATTTTTAAATTTGCTTGACATATCGCTTGATTTTTCATTCATTTCAAATTCATTTCTTAGCTCGGCACTAAAAAAGTCTTCTATTTCTTTAAAATTAGGATATTTTTCCTTAAATTGTTCATTGTTTGGTATGGCTATAAATTTATCGTCGTTTAGCTTTGTCATAGCTTCTCCTGCCTTGTCGCCATCTACTAAAAGTAGCACCCTATCGTCTTTTGCCGTTCTGGCTAGCGTTTTTAGTTCATTTGCTATTTTTTCTTGAGTAGGCGTAGTAACTGTATTTCTACTATTTTTAGTTTTATTATCCACCTTGCCAAGTCCGCTTATCGGTAAAAACAGTAACTTCTCCTCGCTGTTTCGCTCTTTTTCGTACAAAAAATTCATAGCCGTTAGGTAGTTATAGTCTGTTATTCCCTCGACAAATATAAGCTTATCATTATATCCCACCAGACTAAGATATCCTGTGCCGAGACTTCTTTTTATTTCAGCTAAGGTGTCAGCTTCGTGATCTGGTATTATGGAAAAGTCATTTACTATAGTTGAGCCTTTGCCGCTAGATTTTACTATCCTTATCTCGTCAAGATGGCGAATATCTAAAATATGATTTGAGTGAGTAGAAACGATAAAGGTTATACCGTGTTTTTGTCCAAATTCTTTTAAAAATTGACGAATATCTTTTTGGGCCGGTATGCTTAGATGATTTTCCACTTCGTCTATCAGGACTATATCGCCATATCCTACTTTGTCTTGGTATAAAAAGTTAAAAAATAGATTAAAGAATTTTTTAAATCCGACACTTTGCTCGCTTAGACTGATGCTTTCATTGTTTTTCTCAATACAAAAAGAGATACTTTGGGTTTCCGGTTTTATCTCAAAGTTGTAAACATCACTATCTGATTTGGCGTAATAAAGTTCATTAAAGCGCCTGTTTATAGTATTTTTTAAGATTTTATTTATCTCCTTTTCTGCTGTATTGTAAAAACTAGCGTCTTTGTCTTTTGATCTTTCGTAAGCTTTTTGTAGTTTTGATATATCAAATTCTATAGCATTAAACAATGCGATAAAAAATTCATTTTCCGATAACTGATCTGGTGTGGCTTTTAGATTTTCGTTTTTTATTTCATGCTCTTTGTAAAATACAATGTTTGGCACTGCCGGATAAAACCACAACGGTTCAATAATCAATGCTTTTATGTTTATAAATTTTGGAAGTTCTGGCTTTTGATTGTTGTGGTAATAAGCTTGTTTATTGCGTTCCCATAATTCAGTCAAAATTTCTCGTAGCCTATCATAATACCTTTCAAATTTATTGTATTCTCGGTGAAATATCGCACTACTTATATCCTTTGAAAGTTCATCAAAAATTTCCTTATTTTTTTGCATATATCTATTTTCCTGTCTCTTATACACATCTCCGAGCCCACGAGACTACGCTGC
>UQCL01000049.1 GCA_900539505.1 uncultured Campylobacter sp.
GACTTCAAATCATTTGTGATTAAATTTTTATCTGTATTGTGTGAGATTGATGCTAAACTCGTTAGCTTTTTTAATCATATCTTTTGGCTTCGTGCCGATTGTAAGCATTACGCGCTGCGCTACTTCTTTTCCTCTGCTATTATTTCTCTTTTAAAGCTTGCTCATATCTTTAAGTCCTTTATGTAAGAGCCTTGTTTTGTTTAGCAAGTATTGCAGCTCTACATCCCTATATCTGTCATAAAGTTCATTTGAGTCATTTTGTCTATAAAGAATAACGACTATTGAGGAAAACAAAATAGCAAAAGATTCGCTGTGCGCGCTTTCTTTTATAAAGCTAAACAAAAGCGCAAAACATATAACGTATTTAACGATCGCACAAGCTATAAACCAAAAGCCTGACATACTATAAAAGAATATGTGCTCTGCTTTCCTGAATGCTTCATTGTATAGATCTATCTTTTTATCAATATCGTTTTCTTTAAGTTCATTTTCCGCCGGTATGAGCCACTTGTCTATCTCTTTAAATTTCTTATTTAAATACCAAGTTCGTAATAATGACATTTTAAGCCCTTTTAATAATATATTAAATTTTATTAAAAACAAACTTTAAATTTAATCTTGCCAGATATTTTCGTTTAATTTCAGACTTTTTACGATGGAGAGAAAGAATAGAAGCTGGTGCTTGATAGACGCGGCGGGATCGAAACTAAGTACGCTGCGATCTACGCTAGGCTCGAAGCTATCGTATCCCGTGCGGATGAAAATATAGACGTTTCTACCAGAAAAGCTTAATCTGATTGGTCCGCCGGCACCGCTTCTAAAGCGAAGCAAGCGCCGCATAAAGGCGGGCGTGAGGGCATACATTGCAGACACGGCATCGACGCTATATACGCTAAACGCGGAGCTAAACTCGCTATCATCCATCACGATCTTCTTAAGTCCGC
The DNA here is from genome assembly GCA_900539505.1 of uncultured Campylobacter sp. Lineage (GTDB taxonomy): Bacteria > Campylobacterota > Campylobacteria > Campylobacterales > Campylobacteraceae > Campylobacter_B. The sequence continues at coordinate 945 of UQCL01000049.1, forward strand.
CAAGTGTTGGTCTCGCGCTGAGCGAAGGCAGGATCACGGTCACCGAGTTTATGCGCTTTTTAAATTCCGCGTAGAAAAATATCCCCCTGCTGCTACGTCGTTCGTCGGTGTGAGTCACGCAAACATCCGCAAAACTGAAAAATACTCCGTCATAGACGCCGGAAATTTTATCTTCGCAATCAAAATAGCTTATGCCGTCCACAAATAGGCCGCTAGCGCGCAGATACGCCGGCCGAAACGAGCCCGAAATTTCGTAGCGATAACCTAGACTCGCGATATATGGCGCGATATAGCGGTGTTTAAAGGCGCGGACGAATTTTTTGGATCTGTTGTATTTGATCCGCTCCAGCGCGGCATCCGCGATATTAAACAAAGAAAGGCAGATGGTTACGAGTGCGATGACGAAGCGCAAGGTATCATTCTCGCACATTTCTACGCCTTTGGCAAGCATCCACAGCAAGGTGCAAAAGATAAATACGCGCACTATATTTGCATCTTTATTCACTACTCTAAAAGAGATGCTGCCGCAGCTAAATATCACTATGATCCAGCAGAGGCCTACTGCTGCTTCTTGATCTCTAAAATTGAAAAATAGCCACAGCGCCGAGGCTAGCACCGCTAGTACTATTATCGAAAACGCCGTGCCTTTGCGCTGCTCTGCCTCTTCCAGGATGCCGAGTCTTAGTTTTTCCAGTTCGTTTGCGGTCATCTTTCTCTTTCTAAATTTATCGAAGCAAATTTTAAAGCTTAGCCTCGAACCGCCCCTAAATTTAAAGAACTAAGCTTTAAAATTTATAAAATTCCGCGGAATTTCGCTCTTTAAATTTAGCGCGAATTTCTGCGCAAAATTTAGCTACGGCACAAAATTTCTACGATCACCTGCGGCAATAGCTCATGCTCGATCTCGTGGATTTTGGCCTCATAAGCTTCAAGGCTCATTCCTGCGCTCTTTTCAAACGCGCGCTGAGCGATGATCGCGCCGCCGTCAAGCTCCTCGCTGACCCAGTGTACGCTCACGCCGCCCACCTTCATATCGCTCTCAAAGCTCTGCTTTATCGCGTGCGCGCCCTTAAAAAGCGGCAGCAGCGACGGGTGCAAATTTATCGCGCGAATCTGCCTCGTAAAAACGGGTGTGAGAATTCGCATAAAGCCCGCAAGCACGGTAAGCTCCGCGCCGCTTTTTTCGATCTCGCGCACGAGTGCGGCATCGAACTCCTCGCGGCTAGCAAAATCTTTGTGATTTAGGATCACGCTTTTAAGCCCGAATTTTGCGGCCTTTGCTATGCCTCCCGCATCCGCTTTGTTGCTTAGCGTTAGCGCAACTTCGATCTTGGTTTCGCCAAAAGTTTTGCCGTGCAGCTTCTGCAAGATCGCCTCCAAATTTGAGCCGCTGCCGCTAAAAAGCACGGCGAGCTTTTTCACAACCATTTTACCTCCTCGATGAGATCGAGCGGATTTAGCGCGTAGGAGTTTTTGGCGAAGGCTCGCGCGGCGAGTGCGTGGGCTAGGACGCCGCAGATTGAGGCTTGTAGAGGCGAGTAGTTTTGTGCGAGTAGCCCGCCGATGAGCCCTGCGAGCACGTCGCCGCTGCCGCCCTTTGCGAGCGCGGCGCTGCCCTTGTCGCAGACGTAGATGACGCCAGCTTGGGCGATGAGCGTGTTTGCGCCCTTTAGCACGAGCACGCCGCTAAATTTTTCACTCCACGCCCGCGCAAGCTCGAAGCGCCGCTCTTGCAGCTCGCTCACGCTAAGATCTGCGATGCCCGCGATCTTTAAAAGCGAGCAAAACTCCTTCGGATGGGGCGTTATGATTAAATTTGAATTGGCGTTTAGCAGGCTTAAAATTTCACGCTCGTAGCACAGATCGGCGTCGATGACGCAGCTTTTGTCCCGCAGTGCGGCAAGATCGATCTTCTGCTCCCCGAGACCACAACCACAGACTACGACCCGCGCGTGCTCAAATGAGCTTTTTTGCATCAAAATCGGGCTTAAATTTAACGGCTCATCGCTAACGACGCTAACTAGCCCGCTGCCTATCGCGTGAGCCGCTAGGGCTGCCATCTGCGCCGCTCCGCTCATCTGCCCGCTTACTACGTAGGTGTGCCCGAAATCGCCCTTGTTGGTGTTTTGTTTCCTGCGTAGTGGCAGCTTCAAATCGCTTTTTTGAAGCAGGAAATATTCGCTCCCCCTTTCAAAATTTGAGCGCGAAATTCCAAGATTTGCGACCTTGATTTGCCCTACGCAATCCTTTGCCGCGTCCGAAAACAGTGCGAGCTTCAGCGCGCCCATCGCGATCGTCAAATCCGCGCAAAATGCACCGCCTAAAATGCGCCCGCTCTTATCGATGCCGCTTGGGATATCAACTGCGATTCTTAGGGATTTTGCGCTGTTTGCGAGAGATAAAATTTCGCAAATTTCAGAGCTTAAGGCTTTGTTTAAACCGCTGCCGAAAATCCCGTCGATTATGCAATCTGCGTTTGTAATCTCATCGCGCAGGATGCTTAGCTTGCCGCATTCGCTGCCTAGATTGCTGCATTCGTCGCCGCGCGCCACGATCTCAAATTTAGCGCTCGTAAATTTCGCGCTTAATTTATCGCCGTCACACGAAATGTCTGCACCGCTTAGGCTTTCGAGCTCGCGCCGCGGCTCGCTTGCGCCAGTGCCTTTTAAAGAGGAGCCGCCTACGCTTTTATGCGCGCAAGCATCCTTGCTAGACGCGCCCTCTACGTGCTCACAAGCGTCTTTAGCGCTCGCGATATTGATAAACTTAACGCCTGCAGCCTGTGCCGCATCCGCTTGAAATTTGCCCGCCGCGCTTCTATTTTGAAGCACGCAAAGCGCAGTGCAGCTAAAATCGCCGCTTAGCTTTCGCAGCGCCGCCAGCGCGTCCGCGCCGTTATTTCCGCCGCCGCAGAGCGCTAAAACGCGCGAACCCTTTTTGAGCCGCTTTCTGATCTCGCTCTCGATCCTGCCAGCGGCGTTTTCCATTAAAATTTGCTCGCCAAGTCCAAATTTTGCGCTCGCTCGCGCGTCGAGCTCCTCCGTGCTAAAGAAAATTTTTTTCAAATTTCGCTCCTTATGCGAAAGCTAAGAGCCTCCAAAATATGCGCCTTGGCGATGATCTCCGCGCCTGCTAGATCGGCGATCGTGCGCGCGAGCTTTAGCGTCTTATTTACGCCGCGCTGCGAAAGATCGTAGCGGGTGATCGCCGTTTGCAAAACCTCTCGCGCAGCGCTTTCGCAGACACAAAATTTTTCGGTGTCCTCGTCGCGCAGCTTTGCGTTTAGCTCGCTCTGTCCGCGAGCCTTTTGCGCGCGAAACGCCCGCAGCACGGTATCTGCCATCTCCTCACTGCAAACGTCGCTTCTGTCGTCCGCGCCGGTTTCATCCATCGCGACGTATATGTCGATGCGATCGAGCAGTGGCGCGGAGATCGTGTTTTTGTAGCGCCTGATGTCGTTTAACGAGCAGGTGCAGGTGAGGTTTTTGGAGAATAGATTTCCGCACGGGCAGGGGTTTTGCGCAGCGACGAAGATAAATTTCGTTTGGTATTCGACCTTGGAATTTACGCGTGAAATCAAAATTCTATTATCCTCCAGCGGTTCGCGCAGGCTTTCTAAAATTTGCTTGCCGAAGTGCGGCAGCTCGTCGAAAAACAGCTCGCCGCCGTTTGCAAGCGCGACCTCGCCGATCTTTGCACCGCTACTGCCGCCGCCGAAAATCGAGCTGCGCGTGCTGGTGTGGTGCGGCGAGCGGAAGGGGCGCAGTGCGCTAAAATCGACGTCTTTGTTATTTAGCGACTCGTATGCGCACGAGAGTAGCACTTCGCCCAGGCTCTGCGGCGGTAGAATTCTGGCTATCCGCTTTGCGCACATACTTTTGCCGCAGCCGGGGCTGCCCTCAAAGAGGATGTTGTGCATGCCGCACGCAGCGATCAGGCTCGCGCGCTTGGCGCGCTTTTGTCCTTTTACGTCTTTGAAATCGAGCGAAAAATCGCGATTGGGGACGTAAGCTTGCCCGTCAATCTCCACGACATTTTTAAAAAGCGGATGGGTTTCTCGCATGAGCCTACTTGCGGCGAACTCTTCATCTAAAAAAAATCTGACTGCATCGCTTAGGCTATCCACCGCATAGACGTCGTAGTTTGGGATCGTGCAGGCCTTTAGCGCAATGCTTTGCGGCACTAAAATTTTAGCGTGCTTCACCTTCGTGCTTAAAAAAAGCAGGATAGAAAAGAGGTTCGCCGTGCTCTTTAGGCTGCCGTCTAAACCGAGCTCACCGAAGACGAAGAAATCGCCGTCAATGCGCTCTTTTTGCAGCGCGATGAGAAGCGCGATCGCAAGATCGAAGTGCGAGCCGTTTTTGGGCGTGTCGGAGGGGGAGAGATTTATGATGATTTTGGACGCGGGAAATTTAAAATTTAAGCTCACAAGCGCCGCTTTTACGCGACTTTCGCTCTCTTTTATCGTAGCGCCTGCAAGGCCTACGATATTAAATCCCGGCAGCCCCCGCACGAATGTCGACTCGACCTCTACGGGGATCAGAGCATCCGTGAAGGCAGCGCATTTTAGGGATTTCATTTCGATTTTTCTTTTAGGCTTTTTTTAAATTCTTTATCAAATTTTTTGCGTTTGTTGTATCCGATGCGCTCGATAAAAAGATGTCCGTCGAGGTGATCCATCTCGTGCTGGATACAGACGGCTAGCAGTTCGCTAGCGTCCATTTGGCGAGTATTGCCGGCGCGATCTTGAAACTGCACCGTGATAAACTCGGCGCGCGTGACGTCCTCGTAAAAGCCAGGCACCGACAGGCAGCCCTCCTGAAATACGACCTCACCTTCCTTTTTTAAAATTTGCGGATTGATGATCTCGATGAGGTCTTTTTTGTCTTGGATTTTTTCCTCATTGGCTAAATTTATAATCAAAGCGCGCACGGGCCTGCCCACCTGGATGGCGGCAAGGCCTATGCCGTTTTTTGCGATCATCGTCTCGTACATATCGTCCAAAAGCTCGCCCAGCGCCGCGTCGAATTTCACGACCTCGGTCGATCTTTGATAAAGCTTTTTATTCGGATAGGTAAGGACGTCCAGGATCATCTATTTAAAGCTCTTTTGAAGTACTTGATCGATCAGTCCGTATTGCACGGCATCCTCGGCGCTCATAAAAAAGTCGCGATCGGTGTCCTTTTCGACCTGCGCGAGATCTTTGCCGGAATTTTGCGAAAGGATGCCATTTAAAATTTCTTTCATTCGTAAAATTTCTTTAGCTTGGATCTCGATATCGGTAGCCTGGCCTTGCGCGCCGCCGAGGGGCTGGTGGATCATAATGCGCGAATTTGGCAGCGCGTAGCGTTTACCTTTGGCGCCGCAGCTTAGCAAAAACGCCCCCATCGATGCCGCTTGACCGATACAGATCGTGCTAACGTCCGGTTTGATGTAATTCATCGTGTCATAAATACTAAATCCGCTCGTAACCACGCCGCCCGGGGAGTTGATGTATAGATAGATATCTTTATCGGGATCCTCCGCCTCCAAAAACAGAAGTTGCGCGACGATCGAGCTTGCCACCGCGTCGTCAATCTCGCCGCTAAGCATTACGATACGGTCTTTTAGTAGCCTCGAGTAGATATCGTAGCTGCGCTCTCCGCGGCCGGTCTGCTCTATAACGTAAGGAATCACCATTATTCGCCTTTCGCTTCTTTTTTGCCCTGCTTTGAGAAAATATCGTTAAATAGCTTCTCTTCGATTAGCGCCATTTTGACGGCCGGTAGCATGCCGTTGTTGCGGTACCTATCTAGGTGCTCTTTCGGGTTTGCGCCGTAGGTGTAGGCCTCCATATAGACCGCCTGAACGAGCTCCTGATCGCTCACGTCGATATTGCGTTTTTTAGCTAGCTCGTCGATTAAGAAGGTAAGTTTTACGCTGTTTTCGGCAGCCTTTCTAAATTCTTCGCGCTTTTTATCCAGGGCGTCTTTATTGTTTTTAAATTCCTCGATCTGCTCTTTTGAAAAGCCGCTCCAGGCGTTGTTAAACTGCAAATTTATCTCCTGCTCGACGATCGCTTTTGGAAGCGCGAAGTTAAATTTCTCGGCGAGCGCGTCGGCAAATTTAGGCTTTAGATCCTCATTTATCAGCTTTTGAAGCTTATCGTTTTTGATGCGCTCTTTGATGCGCGCTTCAAATTTCTCCTTGCTCGGCTCTTTCTCGCCCGGAAGCGCTTGCTTTAGCTCCTCCTCGCCGAGCTCTTTGGCGGGTTTTTTAGCCTGAATTTCGTGAAGCTTGACTTTAAAGATCGCGTCCTTGCCGGCTAAGCTTTTCGCGCCGTAATCTTGCGGAAATTTAACCGCTACGTCGCGCTCTTCGCCCACTCTAAGTCCGATCATACCGTCTTCAAAGCCCGGGATAAATTGATTTGAGCCGATTTGAAGGACGTAGTCCTGCGCCTTGCCGCCGTCGAATAGCTTGCCGTCCACGAAGCCTTCGAAGTCGAATTTTGCAAAATCGTCTTTGGCTAGAATTTTTTTGTTGGTTTTAGAAAGCGGAGCGATCATCTGCAAAAATTCCGTCACTTTCTCATCGATCTCTTTTTGAGTAACGCGCGGACTGCTAAATTTTGGGATCAGCTCCTCGTATCCCTCGACGCTAACCTCCGGTCTGAAAGAAATTTCGATCTCGACGTCGATGTCGCCTTCTTTTTCGTCAAATTTAGAAAAGACCGGCTCGGATAAAATTTCATCTTGTTTTTTCTTTAAAATTTTAAGAGACTCGTCGATCATATTTTTAAGAAGTTCCTGCTTTGCATCGCCCTCAAGCTGCTTGCCGTATCGCTTCAAAACCACCGCGGTAGGCACTTTGCCCTGTCTAAATCCGTCGATTCTTAGCTGCTTGGAGGCCTTTTTGGCTAGCTCTTCTACTTTGGCTGCGATCTGCTTTGCTTCGATCTTGCTCGCAGCTACCGCATTCGCGGCGTCTTTCATTTTTGCTTTTACTTCCATAAAATTCCTTTAGAAAATTTAAAAATAACTCGTAATATATCAAAAAATTTCTTATTTAAAGTATAAATTCCTAAAATTTGCCGAGCCTAAGCGGCTCGCGGCTTTTAAATTTTAAAATTTTTAAAAGCCCGCCTTGAAATTTAAAGCGGGCTGAGGTTAAAATTTTACCGATACGTTAAACATAAATTGCCGCGCGTAGCCCATCTGAATAGGTATCACGCTCGTAGTCGTGCCGGTCGAGGATGAGGTATAGTATTTTTTGTCGGTCAAATTTTTGACGTTGAACGAAAAATTCGTATCATAGCCCGAAATTTTAGTATCGTAGCTCACGAAGGCGTCATAAACTACGGCGTGAGGCAGCTTAAACGCCGTTCCTGCAGGCACGCTCGGTAGGTTCGTGCGCATATAGTAGGTGTACCACGAGCCGAAATATCGCGCGCCGCCGCCGAGCCTAAGCCCCTTTGCGCCTAGATGCGCGAAATCGTAGTTGGCAAATAGGCTTGCTTGGTGCTTCGGCGTCGCTTCCAGCGGTTTGCCGATTAGCACCGCAAAAGCGCCGTCGTCCTCACGCACTCTCGTTTTGGTATATGCGTAGCTTGCCGACATGCTAAGTCCCTGCGTCACGCGCCCGTTTATATCGAGTTCAAATCCTCGCGAGCGAGCCTTGCCGATCGTCTCACTTATATTATTTACCGTTCGAAGGATGTTTCTTTTATCAATATTAAACACCGCCGCGCCTGCAGTGACTCGATCGTTTTGAAATTTAGTGCCGAGCTCCACGGATTTGCCTTCCTCCGGCTTTAGATCGCCGCCTATCGCCTCGCCTATGGACATCTGCGGCGTGAAGCTTTGCGCATAGTTAGTATATACCGACCACTGCGGGCTTAACAGGTACAAAAGCCCGCCCTGATAGGTCGTAGCGGCCTTTTTCTGATCGGTGTTGTTCGGTCCTTGCCAGCTTTGTTTGGCTACTTGATCGTAAAATTCCCTACGCACGCCCAAAGAAAGTATCAACTCGTCGGTTAAATTTATATTATCTTGGGTGTAAAGCCCGATCGTTCTTAGCTTTTGATATTGTATTTTTGGCTCTCTATCGTTCGTTAGGACGGCGCCCGAAGCGGTCTGTCCGGTAAGCATATTGATGCGTCCAGCGGTGCCTTTTAGCGCGCCCGGACGGTATCTGTAGTAGTTTTTGTAATCCGTGCCGAAAAGGATGTCGTGCTTAAGCGGGCCCGTTTCAAATTTGCCGTTTAGTGTGACGCTTGCTGCGTGCGTGCGGTGTATGAAATTATCGTAGTAGTTATACGATCGCGTCGTGCCGGTAAGGCCTTGGGGCGTGAATGGATTGTTCGGACGGACGTAGCCGTATTCGTGCTTGCTGCGCGAGAAAGCGTAGGCGCCTTTTAATATCCAATCCTCGCTAAATTCCTTCTCAAAGCCGAAATCAACCGTATCGAGCTTGCTTTGTAGTTTATTTACCGGCTCGTCGAAGCGGACTTTGCCGCTGCCGTAAATTTTACCCGTACTCGGCACTAAAAACGCGCCGCGATCCACCGGATCGGTAGAGCGGCTATGGGTGTAGCCTAAGCTTATCGAATAATCGTCTCCTTGATACGCAAGTGACGGCGCAAAGAGCGTGTTTTTTATACCGCCGAAATTTCGCCAATAATCCTTCGCGTAGTAATCGAATATAAATCTATACGCAAAGCCGCTATCTGCAATCGGCCCTGTAGTATCAAATCCCGCGTCCCAATAGTTGCGATTGCCTAGCCCGCCCCAAAGCTCATTTATAAACTCATACTGCGGCTTTTTGGTTACCATGTTTATGACGCCGCCCGGTTGCTGCGCGCCGTAGAGCATGCTCGCGGGCCCTTTTAGAACCTCGACGGATTGAATGGTTTTGTTGAAATTGTGCATCACGGCGCCCGGCACGCCGTTGCGCATAATCGAGCCGTCGCGACCCTCGCCGAAGCCACGCTTGATGATCGCATCGAAAATATTTCCCGTCGTATTTGCATAGCTTATGCCGCTTACGTTTTGCAGCGATTCCGCTAAGGTTTCTGGCTTTTTGTCCTTTAGATGCTGCTGCGTTACGACATTTACGGTTTGCGGAATTTCTAGAATTCTCTTAGTCGTCTTGCCGATCTCACTGCGTACGGCGCGGTAACCGTCGTCGTTATTCGCCCATTCTACGACCTCGATATCGCCTAGGTTTTCGCCCGAGGCGGAGCTTGCCGCGGCGTTTTGTTCGGCGCAAGCAAAGGAAAAAAGCGCCAAAGCCGCGCCAAAACTCATCTTAAATTTCATTACCGAACTCCTTTTAGATAAAGCTTATCGAAACGGCGGATTTTAAACAAAAATTTCTTAAATTTAAATATATTATCATTAACATAATGAGATTGATAAAATTTCGCGCGGAATTTTAAAATTTATCAGCGTTATAAAAGGCGTTTTTGAGTAATATCGCGCATCGATCTTTAAGGAATTGCTAAAAATGGACGAAAAAAGCCGAGCGAAATTTGAAAGCTGCGTGTCGCAGATGCTTGAAATTTTAGGCGAGGATCCGAAGCGCGACGGACTCGTAAAGACGCCGGGGCGCGTAGCTAAAGCCTATGAGTTTCTGACTAGCGGCTATGAGCTGGATCCAAAAGAAATTTTAAACGACGCACTGTTTGAGAGCAGCAACAATGAGATGGTTTTGATAAAAGATATAGAATTTTATAGCCTCTGCGAGCACCATCTGCTGCCGATCATCGGGCGCGCGCACGTCGCGTATATCCCGAATAAAAAGGTCGTGGGGCTTAGTAAAATTCCGCGTATGGTAAATATTTTCGCGCGCAGGCTGCAGATCCAAGAGCAGCTTACCGAGCAGATCGCAAGCGCAATCCAAGAGGTGATCCATCCGCTCGGCGTGGGCGTGGTGCTGCAGGCGCGGCACATGTGCATGGAGATGCGCGGCGTGCAAAAGATCAACTCGACCACGACTACGTCGGCGCTTAGGGGGCTTTTTATCAGCCGAAACGACACGCGTAAGGAATTTTTCGATCTAATAAATTCTCCAAAAACTTTCGGTTTTTAAAACGGCAAGCGTTAAAGAAAAATTTAGCAATTATGTTATATTATCGTGCGAAATTGATAAAAGAGCGAAATTGTCTGATTAAATTTCAGACAAATTTTAGAAAGGAATTTTATGCAGCGCGTTTATTTGGATAATAACGCCACTACGATGGTCGACCCTGAAGTTTTTGAGGAGATGAAGCCGTTTTTTTGCGATAAATACGGCAATCCAAACTCCCTTCACAGCTTTGGCAGCGAGACCCACCCCGCGCTAAGAACTGCGATGGATAGGCTCTATGCGGGACTCGGCGCTGCGGACGCGGACGATATCGTCATCACGAGCTGCGCGACCGAGAGCAATAACTGGGTTTTAAAAGGAATTTACTACGATAAAATTCTAACCGGCGAGAAGGATAATATCGTCATAAGCTCCGTCGAGCACCCCGCAATCAGCGCGACCTGTGCTTTTTTAGAAAAAATTTGCGGCGTAAAGATTACTCGCCTGGGCGTCGATAAAGACGGGCTAATCGATCTTGACGAGCTTGCCGAAAAAATTAACGACAAAACCGCACTCGTTAGCGTGATGTGGGCAAATAACGAAACCGGCACGATCTTCCCCGTAAAAAAAATCGCACAAATCGCACACGAGCATGGCGCGCTATATCATGCCGACGCGGTGCAAGCCGTAGGCAAGATAAAGGTAAACGTGCGCGAGGCGGACGTGGATTTTTTAAGCCTTTCCGGGCATAAATTTCACGCTCCAAAGGGCGTCGGCGCACTCTATATCAAAGATAGCAAGCCGCTTACGAGCCTATTTCACGGCGGCGAGCACATGGGCGGACGCCGCAGCGGCACGCTAAATGTCGCGGGCATCGTGGGGCTCGGCAAAGCTTTGGAGCTAGCGAATAAATTTATGGATTTTGAGCGCACTCAGGTAAGCAGGCTGCGCGATAAGCTGGAGGACGCGCTTTTACAAATTCCAAACGTAGGCGTCGTGGGCGACCGCAGCATTCGCGTGCCAAACACTATCCTCGCCTCGATCCAAGGCGTGGAGGGAGAGGCGATGCTGTGGGATCTAAATAAAGCCGGCATCGCCGCTTCTACGGGCTCTGCGTGTGCGAGCGAGGCGCTCGAAAATAACCCGATAATGGAAGCGATCGGTGCAGATAAGGAGCTGGCGCATACGGCGCTAAGGCTTTCGCTGTCGCGCTTTACGACGGAGGCGGAGATCGATTACGCGATCGAGCATATAGGCAAAGCCGTCGTTCGTTTGCGCGGGATTTCAAGCACATTTGCTTACGCGCCGCAAGGTTATGAGAAGAAATAAAGGATAAAAAATGGCAAAAAATAGTTTGATAAACGGCTCGATCTGGGAGCAGTACTCGCAAAAAGTGCAGGAGCGCATGAATAATCCTCGCTATATGGGCGAGATCACCGAGGAGGAGGCGAAGGCTAGAGGCGGTAAGCTAGTGGTCGCAGACTTCGGCGCCGAGAGCTGCGGCGATGCGGTGCGGCTGTATTGGTTGATCGATCCTAAGACTGATAGAATTTTGGACGCTAAATTTAAAAGCTTTGGCTGCGGCACGGCGATTGCGAGTTCGGACACGATGGCTGAGCTTTGTATCGGAAAGACCGTCGATCAAGCGGTAAAGATTACAAATTTAGACGTAGAGCACGCGATGCGCGATAATCCCGATGAACCTGCCGTACCGCCGCAAAAGATGCACTGCTCGGTCATGGCATACGATGTCATCAAGCAGGCTGCAGCGAATTATAAGGGCGTCGATCCCGCGCATTTCGAGGATGAGATCATCGTGTGTGACTGCGCGCGCGTAAGCCTCGGCACGATCAAAGAGGTGATCCGTCTAAACGACCTCCATACTGTCGAGGAGATCACGCAATACACCAAAGCGGGCGCGTTTTGTAAATCCTGCGTGCGCCCGGGCGGACACGAGGAGAAGGACTATTATCTGGTCGATATTTTAAAGCAAACCAGAGAGGAGATGGAGCGGGAGAGGCTTCAAGCTCAAGCCGAGGCGAGCGCCGCTACTAGCGCGAAAGCGGGAGCCGAGATGAGCTTTGAGCAGCTAAATTTGATCGGTAAATTTAAAGCGGTCGAAGGGGTACTTGACGAGGATATCCGCCCGATGCTTCAGATGGACGGCGGCAATCTCGACGTCATCGACATTAGGCCTGCAGACGACGGCAAAACCGATATCTACATCCGCTATCTAGGCGCTTGTAGCGGCTGCGCCAGTGGTGCGAGCGGCACATTATATGCGATCGAAAATGTTTTGCAAGAAAACCTTAGTCCAAACATCCGCGTAATGCCGATCTAGGCTTATCGGTCGCTACGTTTCATCTTGGCTTGGTCTTGACGAAATTTTAAGAGCTTAAGCTTCTGCGCAACAGTGGAGCTAAATTTCGCCCCTTAGCTAAATTCGCAATTAGACGCTAAATCTGCGTAGAATTTCGCCGTTTACTTTTAAGAATATCGCAAATTTCGCTAAGGTTTTCTAACGTGAAATCCATCCGTAAAATTTTGTCTATAAATTTAATTAAAAACGCCTTATTTTGCTTGCATGAGGTTTTTTAGAGGATTTTGTTTGTAAATTGGACATAGAATTTCTCCGCGAATTTCATCTTTTCATAAATTTAGATGAAAATGCGCCATAAATCGCAGAATTTTAGCTGGCTATAATTTCTTTTTATTATAATTGCGCCTTATTTCAACTAAAAGGGGAGCAAATGAAAGTATTTGTTTTGGCGGCTATGCTACTTGGTTTTCTATCTGCAAATTCTTTGGACCAGATCAAAAAAGATAGGCTCGTTCGCATCGGTGTATATAACGATCAGCCGCCGTTTAGTGCGCTCGTAGACGGCAAATATAGGGGATTTGAGATTGCTCTTGGCGAAAAGCTCGGTAAGGAGATTTTCGGCGATAATCCCGGCAAGGTAAAATTTATCCCGATCACGGCTTCAAGACGCATTAGCGCTTTACAGCGCAATGAAGCGGATATGGTGATTGCGACCTTTACTCCTACGCCCACGCGAGCGAAAAAAATAGATTTTTCGGAGCCTTATTTTAAGGTACAGGTAGGTGTGCTAGCCAAAAAAGACGAAAATGTCACGAGCTTCGATCAGCTGCGCAAGAAGAGGATTTTTGTCATCAAACACTCTCCTATTCACAATTTCTTACGCAAAGCGGGCTTTAGAAAGAATTTAAACTTTTGCGCCAGTTCGGCTAAATGCTACCGCGCTTTCAAAAGGGCGAAAAATGCCGTGCATGTCGATGATAACCTAATCCTGCACGCATACGCAATCATCGATAATAAAACGCAGGTTGCTTTGGATGGTCTAGGTAAGCAAACTTACAACGCAATTGCCGTGCAGAAAGGCAATAATGCGCTGCTAGAGCTAATCAATACATCTTTAACAGGACTAAAAAAAGATGGATTTTTGGATAAGACCTTTGACGATACGCTCGGGATTTTTTATCATGGCACGATCGATAAGAAGGAATTCTTGGTTGAATAAAATTTCGTGCAGAATTTAATTCGTGCGTTTGATTCCCGCGTAAAATTCGATTCATTGTAATGACGGAGTTAAAAAATACGTTGCGGGCTTAATTTGCTTTTAGAATTCGGTCTTGATTTTACTTGCCTGTGTTTTGAGGCATGTAATTTTTATGGGGGTTTATTTAAATTCTACTATTCATAGAATTTTTAGGTAAACTTGCAAAATTTCATTTTTTTGATGCATAAAATATTTTTTGTTATGCATATTTTAAATTTTATAAATTTATCTACTTGAAAGAAATTAAGAATTTAATAGAATTTTATGCAAAAATTTGGGCTTGAAATTTTATGTGTAAAATCCTGCGTGCGCAGGGTGATAAATTTTGCCACAAAATTTTTATGGCAAAATTATACGATCAGACTCGCAGTACGTTTAATCTTAGCTACAAATAAAATCATTTAGGCTCTAAGGCTTATTCTACTAGATAAGCTTAATTGGGTATTTATAAAAACAACTTGCGCCGTAAAATACTTGCGACAATTTTGCACAATATTGCTTTTAGGAATTAAATTCCGCGACGTCAAATCATAAAAATTTTAAGGATTTCGAGCTATTCAAGAAGCAAAACGCCTATTTTTTCGCTTCTTTCGGCGTAATCGGCGGGTCGAGCTGCATGATCTTATCGCCTAGGCGCTGAAAATTTGCAAGGCTTTTTAGATGGAAATATGCTAGCTCCAGATATCCGCGGCGCGCGAAATCCGCAAGCTTTTTATCGCTTAACTTCAAAAGCTTTTCGCGATTTACGACCGAAAAGCCGTTCAGCAGGGAGGATTCCTTGCCGCTAGAGTTGATGCCGAGCTCCTTGGCCTCTAAAATCCCCGCCTTTTGAAATTCCGCCGCGGCAACGCGCGTGCGCATATCCAAATCGGCGTAATTTTTCATCACCTCTTTTAAATTTTCCAAAAACGGCGTCGGCTTGCCGTCTTTAAAAAGCGCCTCGCCGTCGCCCTTGATCTGCTGCGCGTCTTTATCGAAGCAGATCGCGGTCTGCTCGCCGATCTGGGCTAGGAAGAACGGATAATTCTGCACCGAAGAAGGCACCGTTCCTTTATAATCTTTATCGATTAAGACGTTTTTGGTGCGCCCTAGCAGCGCCACCATTTTGGGCTCTTTTTCGATGGTAAATACGATAACGAGGCTGTCCGCGCAAAACGGGATCTCCGGCGCGATAACCGGCACGAAAGGCGCGGTAGGGAATGCATCCGCGTGATACTGCAAATCCGCGTGTTTAACGCTATCTAATACGACTGGGGTCATGTTGCTGTCTCTTATACACATCTGACGCTGCC
>UQCL01000050.1 GCA_900539505.1 uncultured Campylobacter sp.
TAGTCTCGTGGGCTCGGAGATGTGTATAAGAGACAGGTTTACGACTTGGCGGTGATCGGCGGCGGTCCTTGCGGCATCGCTTCCGTAGTAGAAGCCAAAAGAAACGGGCTTGCGCACGTACTTCTGCTTGAAAAAGGCGACAACCACTCTCAAACAATTAGGCAGTTTTACAAAGATAAAAAGCGCGTCGATAAAGAATATAAGGGCTTTGACAGCGAGACGCGCGGCTCTATTTCGTTTGAAACCGGCACAAAAGAGAGCGTGCTAAATTATTTCGACGAGCTCTTAGATAGCGATGAAATCGATACGAATTTCAAAAGTGAGGTCGAAAAGATCGAAAAGCACGCAGATGAGTTTTATATCACGACTAGCTCGGCTGGATACCGCGCGCGCAACGTCATCGTCGCAATTGGTAGGATGGGCAAGCCCAATAAGCCCGCTTATAAAATTCCGCCTTCGATTACGCAACGGGTAAATTTCAATCTCGATAAATGCACGATTAATGAAAAAATTCTAGTCGTCGGAGGCGGTAACTCAGCTGCGGAATACGCTATAGCGCTATGTAAAACCAATGTCGTGACGCTTTGCTATCGCAAGGCTAAATTTACCCGCCTAAACGAGACCAATGAAAGCGACGTAATGCGCGAGACCAAATACGGCAATATCATCTTGCGCTTAGGTATCGATATAGAGGCTCTTGAGAATGAAAACGGCAAGGTGCTGGTGAAATTTGATAATGGCACCGAGCTCGTATTTGACCGCGTGATATACGCGATCGGCGGCACGAGCCCGATTGATTTTCTTAAAAAATGCGGCATCGCTTACGATGAAAACGGCGTGCCGATCGTGGATGAAAATCTCCAGACTGCCACTAGTGGGCTTTACGTCGGCGGAGATCTCATCAGCAGAAGTGGTGGATCGATCGTGGTGGCGATAAATCACGCCCATACCATCATCAAAAATATCCGCAGATGAGGCTTTATCAGCCAAAAAAGGGCTATCGCTACACGAGCGATACGATTTTTTTGTGGAATTTTATAAGAAGCTCAGGCGTACGTCAAGCTGACGTAGCATCGCAAAATGACTCTTTAGCGCTGGGCTGTGGCGCGGAATTTAAAGACGCGACAGATAGGGGCTTTAATGCGCAGTATTGCGCTTCGGATTTCGCAGGCGGTGAAGCGGAATTTTGCGCCGAGGATTGCGCTTTTAGCAAAGAAGAGTCGTATGCCGCTAACCATAGCGTGGGGGATGATCGTGATTTTGGAGGTAAAGGTTGCGCCGAATTCCAGGCGGAATTTAAAAGAGAATTTGAAGCGGGACTTCGGGCGAAATTTCAAAGCGAGCACTGCAAAAATTCCTATTTTCAAAGCGATGAAGCCTGGCATGCTTTAAAGCCTGACATTGCAAGCGGTGAAAATTTTAAATTTTGTGACGAGCAAATCGCGCAGTCTTTAGAATCTCAAAATACGCACGATAAAGATTTTGCGAGCAAATTTAAAGACGCCAAAGCGCGCGCGGATTTTGCTGCGGAGCGCTTGTGTGACGGCGGGTTTGCAGTTTGCGATGAGCGTAGTTTAAAAAGCGCGCTAAATCCGCGAGCGATATACGGCGACGTGCTGGATGTGGGCGCAGGATGTGGAATTTTAGGGCTTTTGCTAAAACGCGATTTTAAAAGCATTAATCTAAGCTTGCTAGAAATTCAAGAGCGAAATTTAGAAATCTTAAGGCTAAATTCTTTGCAAAACGATCTGCCTGCCGAGATTTTGCACGCGGATTTCGCGGAGTTTAAAAGCAAAAAGCGTTTTGACTTTATCGTCTCAAATCCGCCCTTTTATCGAGAGCGCATTTCGCTTAGCAAAGAGCCTCATATGGCGCTTAGTAAGAGCGCAGCAAGCCTTAGCCTACGGGATTTCGTGCGATCTGCGAACGCTCATCTCAAGCCTGGCGGTACGCTTATTTTTTGCTACGAGGCGGGCAAGCTAGCTAAAATTTGCGAGCTTTTGGGCGAGTTTAGGCTAAATTTGACGAGGCTTGGTTTTGTCTATCCCGACATTTCAAAGCCCGCTAAGCTCGCGCTTTTGCAGGCTCGTAAGAACTCGCGCTCGCCCTGTGAGATCGCCCTTCCGATCTACGCTAGCGCGCACGGAAAGCGCACCGCACAAGCCCACGCGATCTATAAAAGCGCGGATTTAACGAGCGTGGATTATGAGTGAGTTTGGCTTTAGCTTCGATGCAAGCGCGTGCGAGCGCTGCGGCGGCAAATGCTGCACGGGAGAGAGCGGCTATATCTGGATAGATGAGAGCGAGATTGCGGTGCTAGCGGCAAAATTTAAAATTTCGCCCGCAAGGCTTAAAGAAATTTATTTACAAAAAATAGGCGCTAGATTTAGCGTAAAAGAAAAGCCCTTTGAAGGCGGTTTTGCGTGCGTGTTTTTTGACGAGACACAGCGTAACTGTGGGATTTACGAGCTGCGTCCGAAGCAGTGCCGTAGCTTTCCGTTTTGGGAATATTTTAAAACGCATACTAAAGAATTGGAGGAAGAATGTATCGGGGTAAGGTTTTAAGCGGAATTTTAATCGCGGCGATGATTTTAGCGCCGCAGTATCTAAGTGCGGAGAGGGGGACGAATGCTGCAGCGGCGAAGCAGTCCGTTACGGATAAAAAGGCGTCTGATCGGAATTCCAGCATTGGCACAAAAAACGGTGTAAAAGATGCAATTAAAAAGAGCTTGATAAATCGCGGCGTAAGCGCTAAAAGCATAACCAAAGAAAAGCTAAATCACGCGATGCGAGCGCAAGAGGACGCCGAGTTAAATTTCGATTTGCTTACGGCTTTGGAGCTACTGCATAAAGATCCCGTCGCATCGATGTTTTTATACGAAAAGGCATACAATAAAACGGGCTCGTCCGTTTATCTGCTAGAAGCGCTAAAGACCGCTTTTGCGATCAAAGATCGTAAAAATACGGCGCGCTATTTAAAGCTCGGCGAAAAGAGCCTAAGCTCAGACTCTGAGTATCTGCGAGTAAAGATCGGCTACTACTTAGGCATTAAAGATAATCTAAACGCTAATACCGCTGCTCTTAAGCTAGTCACCGTAGATCCCGTTTCGCGTAGTTATGCGATTTTAGCGGCGACATATTATGCGATGGAGAATTTTACTTTAGCCAAAACCTATTTCGAAAAAGCCTATGAGCTAGACAAAACCGACGAAAATCTCATCAGATTATGCGATGTGCTGCTAAATAAACTCGATGATTCGGACGGAGCGATCCGCATCATCGAGACGCACAGGCGCATCTACGGCTGCGCCCAGGGTATGGCGTGCGAGCTGCTAGCTGATGTGTATCGCGCGAATAAGCGCTATTTGGATGTCGCTAAGATCGATGAAGCGTTGTATGAAGCCAAAGGAGATAATAAATTCTTAGACGATATGATAGCGATTTATTACTACTCAAACGACTTTGATAAAATAATCGAGCTTTTGAAGAAATACGACTACAAGCGCGAGCTTCTAATCGATGCCTACGCGCATAAAAAAGACTATAAAACCGCGATTAAAATGGCACGCGATGAGTTTATGAAGACCAAAAATTACGATTTTTTGGCGATCGAGGCGATCTATGAATATGAAAGCGCGGGCAAAAACGTGGACGCCAAGACCCTATCTAGTGTAGTGGCAAAATTTGAAAATATCGCGCCGCAGCTTAAAGACCCCGTGCATCTAAACTACTACGGCTACATCCTAATAGATCACGATTTGGACGTTCGCAAGGGCATCGAGCTCGTCCGCCGCGCCCTACAAAAAGACCCCGACTCGCCGTATTATCTGGACTCGCTTGCTTGGGGATACTACAAGCTTGGCGAGTGCGACAAGGCTAAAAATGAAATGGCTAAGATCAAAGACGCAGAATTTTTTAATTCCCCCGAAGGTAAGGAGCATTTGGAGGCGATCGATGCGTGCGCCGCAGGCACAGGCGTGGCGCCGCAGAATTCTATATCGCAAAATCCCGCTACGATAAAAGGCTCCGCGCCAAAAGATCAGGCGCCGCAAAGCCCGGCAACAAAAACCCCTTCGCCTAATTCCATAAAATCTACGGCGCCCGAAAGCTCTGCGTTAGATTCCGCACGTCCAAGTTCCACCACAATGCAGAATTTGGCGCCAAAAAACTCCGCTTCGCAAAATTCTGCTGGGTCTGCAAATTCCGCGATTCAAAACCAGACACCAAATTCCGCGGCTTCTGAAAATTTTGCGACGCCTATAAATTCCGCCACGCAGAATTCTGTCTCGTCAAGACAAAATTCCGTATCGAGGCAGGATTTTATGCCAGAGCAAAATTCTACGTCGAAAGAGCCCATCGGCTCTAAAATCCAGACACCAAAGCAGTAGCGATGATTTTGGATGAAATTTTAAAACGCACTCGCGAGGATCTCGCGCTTCGTAAAGAAAGGCTGCCCGAGGATCTGCTCGGCCGCTCGCTAAGCGCTAATCCCTACGAGCCGAGGGACGTCATAAGCGCGCTTAGAAGCGACGAGAAAGACCCGCTTCGCATCATCGCCGAGATCAAAAAGGCAAGCCCGAGCAAGGGGGTCATCCGCGAGGATTTTGAGCCGCTAAGCCTTGCGGTGGAGTACGAAAATGCAGGTGCGAGCGCCTTTTCGGTGCTTACCGAGCCGCATTATTTCAGAGGCGATTTGGAGTTCATCCCGCAGATCCGCCGTTACACGCATACGCCCATTTTGCGCAAGGATTTCATCGTCGATCGCTATCAGATCCTCGAAGCGCTGGTTTACGGCGCGGATTTTATCCTGCTGATCGCCAAAGCGCTTGAGCGCAAGGAGCTAAGAGAGCTGCTTGAGTTTGCCCGCAGGCTTGGGCTTCGGGCGCTGTGCGAGATCCACGATAAGGACGATCTGAAAAAAGTGGTCTTTGCAGGCGCTGATATTATCGGCATCAACCATCGAAATTTAGAGACTTTCGAGGTCGATACGAGCCTGAGTGAGCGGCTGATCCCGCTGATTCCAAACGGCAAGATCATCGTAGCCGAAAGCGGTCTGCACTCGCACGAGCAGCTTAAAAGCTTGCACGAGGCGGGCGTCGATGCGTTTTTGATTGGCGAGCATTTTATGCGCCAAAATGACGTAGGCGCGGCACTGCGCGAGATAAAGCTCGGCGCGGGCGGCAAAATTTAAATTTGGCTTGTTTGATCGCGCAGGCTTAAACCCGAAGCGAGCGGTTAAATTTAGCGAACGGAGCGAAATTTTAAGGCAGTAAATTTTAAAATTCGGCGGACTTTAAAACTTAACGGCTCTTTAAATTTAGCGCCGCGCCGCAATTTAATATCGCACATCGCGCGAGAATTCACGCTGCGCTTTGGCATCGTGAGTTCATTATCACGCGCTGCGCGAGCGGTTGCGGAGCGAGGTTTAAATTTACGTTTCGCATAGCTTCGCGCAGGCGGGTTTGCGCTTGCGGAATTTGACTGCTTAGGATTGTGCGTTTGCCGTAATGCCTTGTATGTCTAGCGCGCGCTCTCAAGCTCAGTATTGGCGATTAAATGGCGCCGTAAATTTAATCACAGCTCGCGATCAAGCCTCACAGAGGAGCTTGCGCGTGCGATAACTGCGCAAAGCGAGCTACCACAAAAGCGGACGTCGTAGGGGCTTAGCAGGGCTGCGATACGCCGCTATTGAACTTCGGCTGTATTACGACTGCGCCGTGCCCGCGCCGCGTTTAAATTTTATCGCGTGTCGCGGCGGTGGTTGCGACGCAGGTTTGGCATCGCGTACCGCGCCTGTGAGTGCGTCAAAGTTTTATTATAATGCGCCGCGCAAACGGCTACGGTGCGGACTTTTAGACGCTATGTTTGCCGCGCGATAAGTGTTCGCCAAATGCGCACTAACGCCCGCCGCGGGCTTTGATCCGCAGAGTGCGTATTGCGCCGAAGTGCCCCGCGATTGCAAAGCATGTCGCGCTTGCCACGTGCACAGCTCTGCGTCGCGCGAGCAAGCGCAGACCGCGTAAATTTAAAATTTTATGAAATTTAGAAGTTTTAAATTCCAAATTTCATAGAATTTTGCGAAACGCAAATTTTAAAATTCCATAGAATTTTGGAATTTCGGAAAGGAAAAGAGATGGATTATCTTTGCGCCCCTTGGCGAAGCGAGTATTTTACCGAAAAAAGAAGCGGCTGTCCCTTTTGCGACGCGGCGGCGGATGCGGCGTTTGACGATCGCAACGGCGTGCTTTTTCGCGCGCAGCACTGCTTCGGGGTGATGAACCTCTACCCTTACAGCCCAGGCGCGTTTATGGTCATACCATACGAGCACGTCGATAATATCGAGTGCCTTAGTGACGATACGTGGGCGGAGATGAGTCGCTACGTGCGCGCCGGAGTGGGGATTTTAAAGCGCACATTGGGCGCAAACGGCGTAAATATCGGCATGAACCTCGGCGCCGCCGCGGGTGCGGGCATAGCCGAGCACGTGCACTATCATCTCGTACCGCGGTGGCAGCGCGATACGAATTTCATCACGACGATCGCAAACGTCCGCGTAAACGGCGTTTCGTTCGCCCCGCTTTTTGAGAAGCTCAAGGCGGCTTACGCGGAGATTAAAATTTAAATTCGGAAGATCGAGATGGTATCGGCATGGGTTAAAAAGAACTATAAATGGGGTTTTATCGATAAAACGGGAAAGGAGATAGCTTCTTGCATCTATGATGACGTTTCGTATTTTAGCGAAGGCCTAGCATGCGTTAGAAAGAACGATAAATTCGGCTTCGTCGATAAAACGGGCAAAGAAGTTATTCCCTGCATATATGATCGGGCCGAGGAGTTTTGCGAGGGCTTAGCGTGGGTTAATAAGAACGATAAATTCGGCTTTATCGATAAAACGGGTAAAGAGGTGATTTCCTGTATATATGATGATGCTTATAATTTTGAGGAAGGACTGGCGGAAGTTCAAAAAAGCGGCTATTGGGGTTTTATCGATAAAACCGGCAAAGAGATTATTCCTTGTCTATATGATGACGTTGGCGTTTTTCGCGAAGGCTTGGCAGACGTTAAAAAGAACGGTTATTGGGGATATATCGATGAAACGGGAAAAGAAGTTATTCCTTGCATATATGATCGGGTCGGGAGTTTTTGCGAAGGCTTAGCAAAGATTGAAAAGGACGGTAAATGGGGCTTTATCGATAAAACGGGCACAGAGGTAGTGTCTTGTGTATACGAGCTTGCTTGGGATTTTGACAATACTTTGTGCGGATATTATGACGAAATCAAATATTGCGAAGGATACGTTAAAGTCAAAAAAGGCGGCAAATGGGGGCTGCTAGATGATGAGGATAATGAAATTTTAAAGCCGATGTTTTACGACGAGATAGAAGTTATTAAAATTCTGAGCGACGACTACGTCAAGATCAATTTAGACGGTCGCGAAACGATCGTGAATAAAAACGGCAAAATAATATCGTAAATTTAAAGGAGAGATAATGGTTAGCGTAGAGCAAGCGATCGAGGATCTGAAAAACGGCAAAATGCTCGTTATGGTCGATGACGTCGATCGCGAGAATGAGGGCGATTTGGTGTTTGCGAGCACCTTTAGCAGCGCACAGAAGGTAAATTTTGCGATCACGCACGCTCGCGGAGTACTGTGCGTGGCGCTCAGCCCGCAGATTGCGCAGCAGCTAGATCTAAATTTGATGGTCGATAAAAACACCTCCAGCCACGAGACCGCCTTTACCGTCACGATCGACGCAAAGGACGCCAAGACGGGCGTGAGCGCGTATGAGCGCAATATGACGATCGAGCTGATGTCGCGCGTGGGCGCTCGTGCGGATGATTTCGTCCGCCCGGGACATATCTTCCCGCTCATCGCCAAAAGCGGCGGCGTGCTCGCTCGCACGGGGCACACCGAGGGTTCAACGGATCTATGCCGTTTGGCGGGGCTTTCGCAAAGCGCCGTGATCTGCGAGATCGTCAAAGATGACGGCGATATGGCGCGCAGGGATGATCTGGAAAAATTCTGCGCGCAGCACGGCATCAATATGATCTCGGTCGCACAGATCGTGCAGTACCGCCTAAAGCACGAAACTCTGGTTAAATTTAGCGAGCTGCGTGACGGCGCGCTGTGCGGCGAGGCGGCGAAATTTTACGACGTGAGCGATCACGAGGGCAACGAGCACCGCGCCTATATTTTCGGCGAGCTGGGAAAGAGCGCGCAGACGAACGTGAAATTTCATAAAATTTCAAGCGATTTAGAGTTTTTAAGCGATACGAAATTTAACGACTTCATGCGCGATCTGGACGTTTTGCGCAAAGAGGGCGGCGTACTTTTGATGCTAAAATCCGCGCAAAATCGCGCCGATTTTAAGAGCTTCGGCATCGGAGCGCAAATTTTAGCGCATCTGGGCGTAAGAAAAATCAAAATTTTAAGCAAGAGCGAGCCGAAAGACTACGCGGGGCTTAGCGGTTTTGGGATAGATATAGTTTGATAGCTCACATCGATTTGGACAGCTTCTTCGTCTCTGTAGCGAGGCTTGCGGACCCCGCGCTTGCGGGCAAAAAGATCGCGGTCGTCGGAGGCGGCGACGAGGAGATTTTCGGCGGCAAGAGCGAGCTTGGCAGCGTGATTTTAAGCGCGAGCTACGAGGCCAGAGCGGACGGCGTGCACTCGGCTCAGCCCGTTAAAATCGCGCTCGGACTCTGCCCGCAGCTGATTTTAGTGCGCGCGCGGCACGGCGAATACCGAAAAATTTCACGCGAAATTTATGAGTTTTTACTAAGCTTTACGCCCGAGATCGAAAAATTTAGCATCGACGAGTTTTTTCTAAATTTACGCGGCACGGCTTACGACGCGGACGCGCTGAGCTTTGCCGCATTTTTGCAAAGCGAAATTATGCGCCGCTTTAGCCTTCCGTGCAGCGTAGGTCTTAGCGAAGCAAAACTGATCGCAAAGCTCGCCACTAGCCTTGCCAAACCCTTCGGCGTGCGGCAAATTTTAAAATCGCAAATCGCGCGCGAGCTATCCGCCGTGCCGGTAGCGAAATTCCCGGGAATCGGCAAGGCGGCACAAAAAACGCTCGGCAAATACGGTATCGTAACCTTCGGCGACGCGCTAGAGCACAGAGAAATTTTTGAAAAGATGGGCGCAAACGGCAGGAAAATTTTCGCAGCCCTTAGCGGCGAGGACGAGGGCGAGGTCGTCTCAAAGCGCGAGCGCAAAAGCATCGGCTTTGGGCGCAGCTTCGCGCCGTGCGCCGATCGGGACGAGCTGCGGCGTAAAATTTTAATTTTGGCGCGCCATTTGGCGGGCGAAGTGCTCGCAAGAGGGCTAAAACCTGCGACGTATGATCTAAAGATCCGCTACAAATCGCGCGAGGAGTTTTCGCACCAAATCAGCCAGGATAGGGCGTTTAGTCTAAGTTTGCTGAGCGAGACCGCGCTTGAGCTGTTTAGGCTCTGCGACGTGAAAAAAGGTGCGCAGATAATCCACGTAGCGCTAAATCTTTCAAATTTTAGCGGCAAATCGGGCAGCTCGCTGCTCTTTGGCGAGATCGATAAAAAGCAGCAGAGCCTAGATCGATCTTTAAGCAGGATTTGGGAAAAATTCGGCATCGAAAAGCTGAAAAAGGCGAGCGAAATTTGATTAAATTTAAAGGAAAAAGATGAAATTAGGCGAGCTATACTCGGTGATCTGCATAATCTTTGCGACGAATTTCAGGGGCGTGATAGATGAGCAGAAGTTGCGCGGCTTGGGCAAAAACTGGATCATCGTAAATAAAAATATCGAGAACAAAAACGGTCACGAGCTTTGGCAGAAAGTACAGGGCGAGGACTACGCGGCGCTAGGGCGCGATTTTGAGGCGCTAAAAGAGGCGTTTGAGATGGATTTTTTCAAGCTCATAAGCGAAAGCGAAGTGGAGCTGTTTTATGAAAAATGCCGTTTCAAAAAACCTTTTGCGGAGCTTAAAAGCGCTCACGCAGCCAATATGCTAGCGCTGCTTGCCATGATCTTTAAGCAAAACACGGATGCGAAATCGCATAAAATTTTGACGCTATATCTGGCGCAATTTATCATTCCTAGCTTTTCCGCGCTTGCTACGCACGTGCAGATAAACGCTAAAAGCAGCTATTACAAGGCGCTCGGATGGTTTTTGGCGGATTTTTGCCGCGTGGTGAAAGAGACGCTAGGGCTTGGAATTTAGAATTTGGAATTTAGAATTTAGAATTTAGAATTTAGAATTTAGAATTTAGAATTTAGAATTTAGAACGCGCGCTCGGTATTTTTGCGCGTTCGGCACAGAAAGCGCCATGTAGAGATAGGTTTAAAGCTTGCTTTCGGAATTCTTGCGCTATAGCCGGTACAGCTCCTGCGGGCGCGACAAGCTAAGCGAGGCGAGCGGATTTTATCTGTGCGGATGTAAAGTGCCTGCCTTGCGGTTTTTGTGCGTCGACATTTGTCGTATCGCGCGTCGTTTTGAATTCTGCATGGTATTCGGTATTTTGCGCAGATGCCGTTCGACGTTTGTTTTGCGCGCACTGCGAGTTTTGCTCGACGTCCGGTGCTCTCATTTTGCGCCGCCTGCATTAGGGTGCTGCGTGCTTTGTCCGCGTCGCGCCACTTTGCGTGTCGCTTCGTATGTCGTCTGGTACCGCCGCTCGGTGCTTTACGTGTGGCGCCTTACGCCCCATATAGCGCCGCTGTGTGAAATTTCATGCGAGGTGGCCCGCGCGTCGTTTGACGCTCTCACTAGGATTCGTGTCTTACGTGTTTCGTGCGTGCGATCGAGCGTTCGAAAACTAGGATTTGGCGCCTAGTACTTGCGCCGCTCTGCGTCTTTTACCGAGCGCGCGTCACGTAGCGTCCTACGTGCACCGTTAAATTTTAAAATTTAAAACAAAGGAAAAATTTGAATTACTGGAACGAAATTTACGCCCACTTTGATCCCGTGGCGTTCAGCGCGTTTGGCATAAACGTGCATTGGTACGGCATTATGTATGTTTTGGCGCTACTTACGGCGCTATTTATGGCAAAGTATTTTGTAAAAAAGGATGGTCTTAACTTTAGTGATAAGATGCTTGATCGCTACTTTATCTGGGTCGAAGTAGGCGTCATTTTGGGCGCGCGGCTTGGATACATCGCGATCTATTCGGGCGAGGCGGCGTGGTATTTCAGCCATCCGTGGCAAATTTTCAACCCCTTTCATAACGGCGAGTTCGTGGGCATTCGCGGTATGAGCTATCACGGCGCGGTCGTCGGATTTGTGATTGCGACGGTTTGGTTTTGCAAAAAATTTAAAACCGATATGTGGGCGCTGCTTGATCTCGTGGCACTTAGCGTGCCGCTTGGATATTTTTTCGGGCGCGTGGGAAATTTTTTAAATCAGGAGCTTTTCGGGCGCGAGACGAGCGAGCCGTGGGGGATTTTAGTAGGCGGCACGTTGCGCCATCCAAGCCAGCTTTACGAAGCGGTTTTGGAAGGACTGGTAATTTTCGTGATTTTATTTTTCTACCGTAAATTTAAGAAATTTAACGGCGAGCTGATATGTCTGTATGCGATGCTATACACGGCGTTTAGATTTTTCGTAGAATTTTTTAGGCAGCCGGACGATGGGCTTGGGTTTATATTTTTAAATTTATCGATGGGGCAAATTTTATCTTTGGTGATGTTTTTGATAGCAGTTTTCTTAAAGCAGTCTTTGAAGAAAAAACTAATTTGCAGAAATTAAATTAATCTAAAGTTAAAAAGTAATATAATCTTTTTACAAAAATGTAAATTTTCGTTTAGCGGGGATTTATAATCATCTTTTTTAAGGAGAACCTATGCTAGGTCGCATTGAAGGCTTTACGGGCAGATCCATAGACGGCAAAAAAAGCCGCATTATGGCTTTGCAAGACGTGGCGCAAAGCATCAGCGGGCTGATTTTGGCCTGTTTTATGCTGTGTCATATGATATTTACCGGCACGATTTTGATCGGTAAGGGCGCGTTTGAGGGCGTCGTACATTTCGCCGAACCGGGCGGAATTTATTTCGTTACAAACATCGTCGCTTTTGTAATTTTCGTGATTTTCGTAGTTCACGCGTTTTTGGCGATGAGAAAATTTCCAGCTAACTACGCCGCTTACAGAGCGTTTAAAGCGCACAAAATGCGAATGAAGCATTGCGACACGACGCTTTGGTGGTTTCAGTTTTGGACGGGGTTTTTACTATTTTTCTTTGCGGCGGCTCATATTTTAATGATCGTATTCGGTCCGAAGATCACTGCAGATCTTGCTATCGCTCGCTTCGGACAGCTTCATCTATTTTATTTTGTTTTATTGATTTTCGTAGTAACTCACGCTAGTATTGGAATTTATAGATTATATATGAAATGGATCAGCATAGACGGCACGAAAGCGGAAATTCAAAGGAAAAGAGCCCTCATCAAAAAGACGGTTTTCATCGTTTGGGGTGCATTTTTCTTACTTTCGATAATCGCCGATTTCAAATGGTTAAGTTTAGAATAGGGAGTTTAGAATGAATGTAATATATTGCGATTCTTTAGTTATTGGCGGCGGTTTGGCGGGCTTAAGAGCTGCGATCGCTACCGGAGAGAAGGGGCTTAGCACCATCGTTTTGAGTCTAATCCCTGTTAAGCGCTCACACTCTGCAGCAGCTCAAGGCGGCATGCAGGCATCGCTTGGAAATTCCAAGATGAGCGAGGGTGACAACGAGGACGTGCACTTTGCCGATACCGTAAAAGGAAGCGACTGGGGCTGCGATCAAGATGTCGCTAGGATGTTTGCACAAACGGCGCCTAAGGCGATCCGCGAGCTTGCGGGCTGGGGCGTTCCTTGGACCAGGATTACTAGAGGCGAGCGAAGCGCTATTATCAATGCTCAAAAAACCACGATCACCGAAAAAGATGAGGTTCATGGACTTATTCACAGCCGCGACTTCGGCGGTACGAAAAAATGGCGAACCTGCTATACCGCCGATGCTACGGGACATACGATGCTTTTTGCCGTTGCGAACGAAGCGCTAAAGCATAACGTCGATATTCATGATAGAAAAGAAGCGATCGCGCTAATTCATGCAAATAACCGCTGCTATGGCGCAATCGTGCGGGATTTGGTTACCGGCGAGCTGATC
Organism: uncultured Campylobacter sp.; assembly: GCA_900539505.1. GTDB lineage: Bacteria > Campylobacterota > Campylobacteria > Campylobacterales > Campylobacteraceae > Campylobacter_B. The sequence continues at coordinate 13,133 of UQCL01000050.1, forward strand.
GCATACGTCTCAAAGGGCACGCTGATCGCTACCGGCGGCTATGGTAGAGTTTATAAACACACCACAAACGCCGTCGTTTGCGAGGGTATCGGCGCAGCTATCGCGCTTGAGACGGGCGTCGCGCAACTTGGAAATATGGAAGCGGTGCAGTTTCACCCGACCCCTATCGTTCCGAGCGGAATTTTGCTTACTGAGGGTTGCCGCGGCGATGGCGGAATTTTACGCGATGTGGATGGCTACCGCTTTATGCCGGATTATGAGCCTGAGAAAAAGGAGCTTGCTAGCCGCGACGTCGTAAGCCGCCGCATAATGGAGCACATCCGCGCAGGTAAGGGGGTAAAGAGCCCTTACGGCGAGCACGTTTGGCTTGACATATCAATCCTCGGACGCGAGCATATCGAGAAAAATTTACGCGACGTGCAAGAAATTTGCGAAATTTTCAACGGCATCGATCCTGCCGACACCGAGGTAATAACCGACGAGCAGGGCAGGAAGCGCGGTAAAGGTTGGGCTCCGATCCTTCCTATGCAGCACTACTCGATGGGCGGCATCAAAACAAAGGCTACAGGCGAGAGCCCAACGCTAGCTGGACTTTTCAGCGCCGGCGAGGCTGCGTGCTGGGATATGCATGGCTTTAACCGCTTGGGCGGAAATTCCGTCGCCGAAACCGTCGTCGCGGGAATGATCGTGGGCGAGTATTTTGCGGAGTATTGTCAAGGACACGACGTCGATATCAATACGCACGATATACAAAAATTCGTAGATAAAGAGAAAAATTATATTAAGAGCCTGCTTGAAAAAGAGGGTAAATTTAACGTATTTGAGATCAAAAACAAGATGAAAGACGTTATGTGGGAGCACTGCGCGATCTTCCGTACCGGCGAGGGATTAGCCAAAGCCGTAAAAGAGCTCGAGGAGCTTTACAAGCAGTCCTTAGATGTCAAAGTAAGCAATAAAGAGCTTTTCGGAAATCCTGAGCTTGAGGAGGCTTACCGCGTACCGAAGATGCTAAAGCTCGCGCTTTGTATCGCCAAGGGTGCGCTTGATCGCACCGAAAGCCGCGGCGCACACTTCCGCGAGGACTATCCGAAACGCGACGATCTAAACTGGCTAAAACGAACGCTTGCAAACTGGAAAGAGGGCGATACTATGCCTACTCTAAGCTACGAGCCGCTTGATATTATGAAGATGGAGATGCCGCCTGCGTTCCGCGGATACGGCGCCAAAGGCAATATCATCGAGCATCCCGACAGCGCCGTGCGCCAAAAAGAGGTCGATGAAATTCGCGAGAAAATGCAAGCCGAGGGCAAAGGCAGATATGAAATTCAAGAAGCATTGATGCATTATGAATTGCAGCCAAAATACAAAGCACCTAATGAAAGAGCAGGTATAGGATATGAGTAGAAAAATAACAATAAAGGCATTTAAGTATAATCCGCTAAGCAAAATTTCAAAGCCGCACTTCGCTACTTACGAGATCGAAGAGACTGACGGAATGACGCTATTTATCGCGCTTAACGTGATTCGTGAGAGATTTGATCCCGAGCTAAGCTTCGACTTCGTTTGTCGCGCGGGTATCTGCGGTAGCTGCGGTATGCTCGTAAACGGCAAGCCGCAGCTTGCGTGCCGCACGCTTACTAAGGATTATCCGGACGGCGTGATTGAGCTTATGCCGCTTCCATTTTTTAAGTTGCTAAAAGATCTCAGCGTCGATACGGGCAACTGGATGAATGCGATGAGCAAACGCGTAGAGAGCTGGATCCATACCGATCACGAAACCGACATCTCTAAGCTTGAGGAGAAGGTTGAGCCTGAGGTCGCGCAGGAGGTTTTCGAGCTGGATCGCTGCATCGAGTGTGGCATCTGTGTGGCTGCATGCGGCGTGGCGATAATGCGAAAAGACTACATCGGTGCCGTCGGCATCAACCGCGTGGCACGTTTTCAGATCGATGCGTTGGATAAACGCAGCGACGAGGATTTTTACGAGCTCATCGGCGATGATGACGGAGTATTCGGCTGTATGACGCTGCTAGGCTGCGAAGACCACTGCCCTAAGCATCTTCCGCTTCAAAGCAAAATCGCCTATGTCCGCCGTAAGCTTGCCGCTCAGGGCAAATGCGGCTGCGGCAAATAAAATTTAAGCGGGTTCTTCCCGCTTAAATTTTTATATTTCTTAATTTTCAATTTTTCATCTCTAGATAATTTTTCATTTTTTAACACTCAAGCAATGTTTTATTAATCAAATTTATTAATTTGTAAAGCTATTTTTAAATGAATTATACCTGTCTCTTATACACATCTCCGAGCCCACGAGACTACGCTGCATC
>UQCL01000051.1 GCA_900539505.1 uncultured Campylobacter sp.
GTGTATAAGAGACAGCGTATGGAGAGCTCAAACGCTAAAGAGCTTGCCGCCGCAAGCACGAATGAAGCGCAGCTAAAGGACCCTGATGAGTTCGGCGATAAAAAGCCTAAGCGCAACGATCCTTGCCCTTGCGGCAGCGGCAAAAAATACAAAGACTGCCACGGCAAGGGCGGTCCGAAAAAAGGCGGCTTTGCGAGGTAGGCGCAGCGATCGGTCGTAAGTATCGCACGATCAGTGATCTTGATTGCGAGCATTGCGCAATCGGCGCTTTTCAATCTTGTTTTTGTATTTAGCGGATCGGTCGAGGGCGAAAGGCGTCATAAAAATTTTAAAGGGGAGTTTGATCGCGAGGCGGTACGAACGGCGCGCAAAGCTGCGCGATGGGGCGGAACTTTGGTTTTGAAATTTTAAAATTTCAAAGCGCACTTGGTGTCTTTGGCTACTTATTTTCGCAGCGCCGTTACGGTGCGCCGTGCGGCAAAACGTAAGCCAATCAGCGCGTGATATTAAATTTAGTGTGCGGCTAGAACACTGCGCGGCATTTGAAATTTTAAATTTATGCGACTGCGGGCGAGCTTGCAAGCAGACTTCGCCTTTGAATTTTAAGAATTTCAAAATTCTAAAAGGTTTTAAATTTTTAAAATTTTGAAATTTTGAGGCGTTTGAAATTTTAAAATTTAGAATTTAGGTTTAAAATTTCAAAAGTTTTGGTAAAGGGGTCTGTTCGATTTGCCGTATCGGATATCTTGGGGGCGAATTTTATTGCGTATAAATAGATTTCGGCGCGATTTTAAATTTCAAAGCAGGCTGGAGCTTCTATATTTGACGCCGCAAAACCTATTTTTGGAATTTTAAAATTCCAAAATACTTAAAATTTCACATAGAATTTAGCGCTAAATTTTATGTGAAATTTTACAAGGACGGCTTTTTGGTAAAGTATTTATTATTCAAATATCTCAGATTCGACCGCTCTCAGCCCTTCATTACGCTTTCGGCGCTGCTTGCGTTTTTGGGCGTCGGCGTGGGGCTTACGGTGCTCATCGTCGCAATGGCGATAATGAACGGCTTTGATAAAGAATTCGAGCGCAAGCTCTTTACGATGAACTACCCGATCACGATCCACAGCCACTTTCGCGGCGGCATTTCAAAAGACGACGTGGAGGGGCTGCGAGCGGATTTTCCCGATCTGATTTTTAGCCCCTACATCAGCTCGCAAGTCATCGCTAAAGGCGGCGACAGGCTCGAGGGCGGGCTGATTTTCGGCGTAAATTTAAACGATGAAAAGCGCATCAACTCCGTCGTCGCAGCAGGCGCCAAAGACGCCAATCTAACGGACTACGGCATCATGATAGGGCGCGGGATCAAGGACGAATTTATGCTGGATGATGGCAGTAAGATCACGATGATCTTTACAAAAAGCGATCCGGGCGGCTTTGCGCTGATTCCTAAGATGAAGCGCTTTGATGTGCGCGCGGATTTCAGCTCGGGGTTGATCGCCTACGATAAAGCCTATTCCTACGCGGACGCGAGCGATCTGGCCAAAATTTTAGGCTACGACGAGGGAACGTTCGACGGCGTGCATGTTTTTTCAAACGATCCGTTTAAAGACCTGGAGCGCATCAAAAAAAGCCTCCCCGGCGGTGCTAGCGCCGTGGGCTGGTGGCAGCAAAACGGCAATTTTTTCAGCGCCCTTGCGCTTGAAAAGCGCGCGCTTTTCATCGTACTGATGCTAATAATCCTAGTCGCAAGCCTAAATATCGTAAGTTCGCTTCTGATGACCGTGATGAACCGTCGCCAAGAGATCGCGCTTTTACTTAGCCTGGGAGCCAGCAAAAAGGAGGTCAAAAGGACATTTTTCGCGCTCGGAGCCACGATCGGCGGCGGCGGCATCATATTCGGGCTCATTTTGGGCCTATTTGGCGTGTGGCTGCTCGGAAGCTTCGACATCGTAAATCTACCGGCCGACGTTTACGGAAGCTCGAAGCTGCCGATGGAGCTTTCGCTAGGCGATTTGGCGATGATTTTAATCGGCGCGGTGCTTATTGTGGCGCTATCGTCATGGTACCCGGCCAAAAAAGCCACGCAGATCGACGTATTGCAAACACTGCGCAACGAGTAAATTTAAACGCGGCGCCTTTAAAATTTGGCGAAATTTTAAAATTCCAAAGCGGCGCAGTTGTATTTAGCAGCGTGTTTTGCGCGGTATTTCGGCGCGCGGGCGGAGGCTGCGAGATCTTGCGCGGCGCGCGTTGTGTAAATGTCGCACTAAATACGATTTGAGTTGCCAAAATTTTGATTCTTGCGCGAGATTATAAGCTGCGCGAAGCCTAAATTTTGACAAAATTTGTGTCTTTGGAATTCGCCAAAATTTTAAATTCTAAAGTGGAGCAAATTTTTGGAGTGCTTTTCTAAATTTTGTAAAATTTCAAAACCACTCAAAGATAAAATCATAAAGATTTTGAAAGGATCTATGGTGCAAAAGATCGTTTTATTTCTGTGTGCGGCGCTGTTTCTATGCAGCTGCTCTAGAAGCGGACCGCAAGATGTCCCAAAACCAGAGCAAAATAAGACGCCCGGCCACCATTATACAGGCTACTATTACGCGCATAGCGTATATTGCGCGGCGAGCGGCGATGCGGAGCGTTTAACGGCGAGCAAATAACAACATCATAGTTCTTGCTCAAACAAGGCTTCATTCCGCAATACAAGCCTTAGCAGCGTTGCAACTTGAATGTAGCGGCGACAAGGCGTCCATCCGTCTATAATGACGATAAAAATTTAGGCTTATTTGAGCAGGATGAAATTCTTTTTAAAATTCTTTCAAATTCCCATAAAATCCCGCTGAATAAATCTAAATTTTATAAATTTTAGGGTAACATTTGCCTTATTTTTCAAAAAGGCTTTAAATGACTTTAATCGACGGCAAAAGCATAAGCGCAAAGGTAAAAGAGGAGATCAAATCGGTCGCTTCGAATCTTGCCGCAAAGGGCGTAAAGCCCGCGCTGGCGGTGATTTTGGTAGGCGATGATGCGGCGAGCAAGACCTATGTCGCGAGCAAGGAAAAAGCCTGCGCCGCCTGTGGGATCCGATCCGTAGCGCACCGCTTGAGCTCCGACGTGGGCGAGGCGGCGCTTTTAGAACTAATAGAAAATTTAAACGAGGACGAAAACATCGACGGCATCTTGGTGCAGCTGCCGCTTCCGAAGCACATTGATACGAATAAAATTTTGGAAAAAATAAGCCCGCAAAAAGACGTGGACGGATTTAGCGCGATAAACGTAGGCAAGCTTACTAGCGGGCTTGCGGACGGTTTTGTGCCTTGCACTCCGCTTGGCGTGATGCGTCTGCTTGAGGAATACGGCGTGCAGATCGCGGGCAAAAATGCCGTCGTGCTGGGGCGCAGTAATATCGTCGGAAAGCCGATGGCGAGCCTGCTGTTAAATGCCGACGCCACCGTCACTATCGCTCATAGCAAGACGAAAAATTTAAAGCGGCTTTGCGCAGACGCCGACATTTTGGTCGCGGCGGTCGGCAGAACCCGTTTTGTGGGCGCCGATATGGTAAAACAAGGCGCGGTGGTAATCGACGTGGGGATCAATCGCGACGAGGACGGCAAACTAAGGGGCGACGTCGATTTTGATGCTGTCGCACCAAAATGCTCGCTAATTACTCCAGTACCCGGAGGCGTGGGGCCGATGACGATTGCGATGCTTTTGAGCAATACGATAAAATCGGCGAAAAATCGCTTAAGACAAAGAGCCTAAATGAAAATACTAAGCAAAATTTATCACTTTTTATCAAGTTGGACAGGGACGGTCATCGTCGTTTTATTCGTCATTCTTTTTGTGGCGCAAGCCTTCGTGATCCCCAGCGGATCGATGCGCACTACGCTTTTAGAGGGCGATTTTTTATTCGTTAAAAAATTTAGCTACGGCATCCCGACCCCGCATATTCCCTTTGTGGAGTGGCAGGTGGCTCCTGATAGCGACGGAGATGGGCATATCATCCGCGGCGATGGTCCGAAGCGCGGTGATATCGTGGTTTTTCGCTATCCGCTTAATGAAAAAATGCACTTTGTAAAGCGAAATTTTGCCGTAGGCGGCGACGAGGTGATATTTGATCTGAATAATTTCTACCTTCGTCCGCATGAAGGAGATGAGTTCATTGCTGCGAACTATGATACTCACGATATTGTGATTTTAGGTGGCGAAAAATATGTCAAAGAGCCGTATAAATTTAAGGGCATTCACTACGACCCTAATGCTAGAAACTCAATGCTAACAAATGTCAAAATCGCACTTGAGAAGGGTGAATTTTCTATGAAGCCCATTAGTCTAAGCGAAATCCCTCATAGCTTCGAAGCTGCGGGGATAAGCTTCAATGCCTTTTACATCAAAGTGCCGCAGGATGAGTATTTTATGATAGGTGATAATCGCAATAATTCCGCCGATAGCCGCTTCTGGGGTCCGGTACCTTATCGTCTGATCGTCGGTAAGCCGTGGTTTACATACTTTAGTATCGATGCCGATCGCAAGATCCGCTGGGAACGAATCGGGCGTTTCGTAGATACCTTGCAAAACGACGAGAGCCTAATCTATGAGCAAAAATAAGGAGCGGCAATGCAAATAAATAAAATTTTCATAGCGAGCGATCATGCGGGCTTTCATGCCAAAGAGCAAGCCAAAAAAGCGCTCGCCGCTTTAGGTTACGAAGCGGTCGATCTTGGCACGCATAGTGCTGAAGCGAGCGTGGACTATCCCGATTTTGCGGACACGTTGGCGGAAGCTATTTTAGCCGAATGCGAAGCCCACGCGCGAAGTGAAAATTTTAAAGAAAACGACGGCATAAATTCTGCTGCAGCCGCGGAAAATTCCGAAGCGGGCGGTAACGGCGGCAGCGAAAATTCCAGCGCGAGTATAAACGGTAGCGGGAATTTTAATGATACCGCGCAGTACGGCGAGAAAGATAAAAATTTTAACGCCGTCAAGAGCGACGACGGCAAGAATTTTGATGCGGACGTAAATACGACTGCCTGCGCAAGCGCAGTTGCCGTAAATGCGAGCAAAGATAAAATTTTAAATTCCACCGACTATGGCATTTACGGTGTTTTGATTTGCGGTACGGGCATCGGTATCAGCATCGCCGCAAATCGCCACGCTCACATCCGCTGCGCGTTGTGTCATGACGCGACTAGCGCTAGACTAGCTAGAGAACACAACGACGCTAACGTCCTAGCCTTCGGCGAGCGATTGATGGGCGCGCTGGTGATCGGAGATATGATTAGGGCGTTTTTTAGCACCGATTTTGCGGGCGGTAGGCACATTAAGCGCGTCGCAAAGCTAGGCGCTTGCGGTAGTGTGAATTGCATGCTTGGATTTGACGGGGAGAATTTCATGCAGAATTCCGCTCAAAATTTTACGGAACAAAGCTGTGACGCTAATTTAAACGGACGAAATTCCAAATCAAGCTTCGCCGGCAAAAGCCCTTCTAGCAAAAATCCTATCGACACGGATTTCGCGTCAAATTTTGCGCGGAGCCTTAACGATAAAAATTTCTTATTTACCGGCAAGAATCCCTTGATAAGCTTTGGTGGCGCACGTCATATAAATTTAGATTCTACGCACGCAAAGATAATCTTTAATGAGAAAAATCCGCTAGATAAAAATTCCACTGGCGCAAATTCTACGTTAAATTTTACGCGCGCGAGCGTTTGCAAGAAAAATTTCGCTCAAAAAGCTAGCCGCAAAGATTTTGTCGGTTTGAACCCAGCAATTATAAATTTCAAGGCTAAAAATTCTGTTTGCATGAGCGTTAAGCCAGAAAACGCAAATTGCGCTAGTGCGGGTTTAACAGATGAGAATTCTGCTATTACGAGCGTAAATTTAAAGGGTGCAAATCTTTCTAGCATAGATTTTAAAAGCTTAAATTCTGCCTATTTTAGCGCAACCTCTGCTACTATGCGCCGCTTTGCAAATTCAAATGAAGGAGGCGAGCAATGAGCGTAGCATTAGGCGTTTTAGCGCTATTTTTTGCAGCACTACTTATTCTATCGATCCGAAAAAATTCTAAAATTTACGCCTTACTTCGCAAGAGCGAAGAAAGAATTTCAAAGCTTAAAAGCGATAACGAAAAGCTCAAAACTGCCCTTCGCTTCGGCATTGAGGCCCTGCAAAATGAGGAGAGCGAAAACTGCAGCTTAAAAATCCAAAACGCAAGATTGAAAAGAGGTAAGCTATGAAAAGTCTAAGCAACGAGCAAAAAAGCTATTTATTTCGCTCGATCCGCACCGTGCGCGACTTCCCAAAGCCCGGTATTTTGTTTTACGATATCACGACGCTCGTAGGCGATCGCGAGGCGTTTAATTTCCTGCTTGATCATCTAGCCGAGCGCTACGCCGATTACGGACTTGATTACATAGTAGGCATAGAAAGTCGCGGATTTATTTTTGCAGCGGCACTTGCTGCGAGGTTGAGGGTTGCTTTTGTGCCAATTAGAAAGCCAAAGAAGCTTCCTTATATCACGATTTCGCAAAAATACAGCCTTGAATACGGCTTCGATCAGGTTGAGATGCATGTGGATGCATTCTCCGGCGTGCAGGATGCCAAGGTGCTGCTAATCGACGATCTAATCGCCACCGGAGGCACGGCACGAGCGGCATTAGATCTCATCGCGCAGACGCAGGCTAAGTGCGTCGAAGCCTGCTTTTTGCTAAATTTACGTGAGTTAAACGATCTAGGCGAATTTTCGCGACGCACAAATGTTTATTGCGTTTTAGAGGCGTAATTTTGGAAGAGCTACTTAAAAATTTATTACAAGAATACCACCAATACGCCTATATCGTGCTTTTTGTTTGGTGCATTTTAGAAGGCGAAATCGCGCTGATTTTAGGCGGTATCATGGCGCACGAGGGGCACATAAATTTGCCGCTAGGTATCTTTGTCGCGGGTCTTGGGGCATTTTGCGGCGATCAGTTTTATTTTTATATCGGTCGCTACAATAAAAAATATATCAGTAAAAAGCTCGCGGCACAGCGCCGAAAATTTGCGATCGCGCACCTGCTTTTGCAACGCTACGGCTGGCCGATAATTTTAATGCAGCGCTATATGTATGGCTTCCGCGTCATCATCCCGATGAGTATCGGCATCACTCGCTACAGCGCAAAGAAATTTGCGATTATCAATCTTTTTAGCGCTTGGTGCTGGTCGGGTGCGACGATGGTTTTAGCGTGGTATTTCGGCGAGGAGATCTGGAGCGGGCTACGGCTAATCGAGCAACACTGGTATTTTGCGATACCTATCATAGGCGGAATTTTATATCTATTTTTTAGGCTATTTAAACGTATGGAAAATCACTTTATGAACTCACGAAAGGAACGAGATGAAAGTAAAACTGCTAGATCGTAAAATTAACGAGATAGAGGCGGATTTTGAAGTTATTTTGGTCGTAGATAAAAATTTAAATCACGAATTTATTAAAGACGCGGATAAGTTTGCGCTTTTTAATTACAAAGGCGAGGGCAATCTGCTGCTTGCCGAGAGCGGACGGCTGTACGTTGGCGTCAAGGCGCTAGAATATGACCGCGTCCGCACAGCACTTGCGAGCGCATACAACACGCTTAAGGGCTACGCGATCAAAAATTTCAAAATCGCCTTTTATAAATGCGGATGCGACCGCAGAAGCACGATGGCGATGGTCGAGGGCGTGCTTTTGGGCGGTTATGAGTTTAACAAATACAAAAGCGATAAAAAAAACTCCAGCTTGAATGAAATTTTAATCTCGACGCAGGAGTACGGCGGCAGTAGCCCCGACGTGCAAAAGATGAACTACGGCGTGCAGCAGGGCACCGTGATGGCAAACGCCGCAAATTTTGCGCGCGACGGCGTCAATGAGATCCCTGAAATTTACACGCCAGAAAAGATGGCGAGCGAGGCTGAAATTTTAACCTCGAACTACGACGACGTGAGCGTTAAAATTTACGACGAGGACTTTTTGCGTGAGCAGAATATGAATGCGTTTTTGGCGGTCAATCGCTCCAGTGCTCATCCGCCGCGCCTAATTCATCTGATCTATAAACCGCAGCGCTGCCTAAAGCGCGTCGTTTTCGTGGGCAAAGGGCTTACTTACGACAGCGGCGGGCTAAGTCTGAAGCCGAGCGATTATATGCTTACGATGAAAAGCGACAAAAGCGGCGCGCTTGCTGCGATGGGTATCATCAAGGGCGCTGCCGAGCTTGAGCTGCCGTTTGAGATACATGCGGTCATCGGCGCTACCGAGAATATGATCGGCGGCGATTCGTATAAACCCGACGACGTGCTGCTTAGCCGCAGCGGCGTAAGTATCGAGGTACGAAATACCGATGCGGAGGGGCGGCTCGTGCTTGCCGACTGCCTAAGCTACGCGCAGGATCTTGAGCCTGATCTGCTAATCGATATGGCGACGCTTACCGGTGCTTGCGTCGTGGGGCTTGGCGAATACACGAGCGGCATCATGGGAAACAGCGAGGAGCTAAAGCGTAAATTTAAAGATCTTAGCGATTGTAGCGGCGAGCTATTTAGCATTTTGGAATTTAATGATTATTTGCGTGAGCTAATCAAAAGCAGTATCGCAGACGTTTCCAACTGCGCTTCCAGCAGGTACGGCGGCGCGATAACCGCGGGGCTATTTTTAGATAAATTTATAAAGGACGAATATAAAGACAGGTGGCTGCACCTCGATATCGCGGGGCCCGCGTATCTGGAGAAGGCGTGGGGCTATTACGCCGCGGGCGCGACGGGTGCGGGCGTGAGAGCTAGCCTATACTTCTTGCAGGCTCTAGCCAAAGAGCTAAAGGACGCGTAAATGGGGCTTTCAGTAGGGATCGTAGGGCTTCCGAACGTCGGTAAATCCACTACCTTTAACGCACTTAGCGGCGCGCAAAACGCGCAGGCGCAGAACTATCCATTCTGCACGATTGAGCCTAATAAAGCGGTCGTGCCCGTGCCCGATGCCAGATTAGGGAAGCTGGCGGAGATCGTTAAGCCCGGTCGCATCGTGCATTCGACCATCGAGTTTGTAGATATCGCGGGCCTCGTGCGCGGAGCTAGCAAAGGCGAGGGGCTGGGGAATAAATTTCTTTCAAATATCCGCGAGTGCGAGATCATCCTTCATATCGTGCGTTGCTTCGAAAGCGGCGACATAACCCACGTCGAAGGCTGCGTCGATCCTATCCGCGATATCGAGATCATCGAAACTGAGCTTATTTTAGCGGACATCGAGCAGCTTAGCCGCAAGATCGAGCGCCTCGGTAAGGAAGCCAAAGCAAATCAAAAGGGCGCTAAAGAGGCGCTAGCCGTGGCAAACGAGCTTTTAGCACATCTAAACGACGGCAAGCCCGCTTCAAATTTTGCGCTCAAAGAGGATGAAAGCTACATCGCTTTAAATCGCGAGCTGCGCCTGCTTAGCGCCAAAGATGTAATCTACGGCGCCAATGTGGACGAAGACGGCATCTCGCAGGATAACGAATATGTCGCGCGCGTAAGAGAATACGCAAACGCCCGCGGCGCCGAGGTGATCAAGCTCTGCGCCAAGATCGAAGAGGAGCTCATAGGGCTAAGCGACGAGGAGACACACGAGATGCTGCAGAGCCTAGGCGCACAGCAAAGCGGGCTGGAGCTCATCATCAAGCGCTCCTTCGCAAAGCTCAGCCTCATCAGCTACTTTACCGCCGGCGAGATGGAGGTGCGCGCGTGGACGATCACGAAGGGCTGGAAGGCTCCGAAGGCCGCGAGCGTGATCCACAACGACTTTGAGCGCGGATTTATCAGAGCCGAGGTGATCGGATTTGATGATTTCATCGCGTGCGGCGGCGAGGGTAGGGCGAAAGAAGCGGGCAAAATGCGCCTTGAGGGCAAGGACTACGTCGTGCAAGACGGCGACGTAATGCACTTTAGATTTAATGTTTAAATTTGCGCTGCATTCGAGCGAAATTTAAAATTTACATAGTTTTAATTTGTGCCGAATTTGCACATCCGATTCAAATTTTTAAATTTGCGAAATTTGAATTTCTATGGCGTGTGAGAATTCGGAAATTTAAAATTTTAGTTGAAAGCAGCGATTTAAAATTTTGAAATTTTATAGAAAATCCCCGGGATCGAATGTATGCTCGGGTTTGGCTCGATTTTAAAATTATATAAAATTTAACTCGCGCAGGACGGAACTTTAAACATTATCGTAAGTAAGCTCAACTTTACAATTCTATGCATTTTAATCCGCCGTACCTTTCGGTGGGCGAATTTCGCGCACGGACTATAGATATGAACCTTCTGCCAAAATCTGAAGCTAAAAGCAAAATCACGGGCAGAATCGAAAATTTGAGCGTCCAGACATTGCGAAAAGTATCGACACATTCGTGCTTTTTGAGATTAAGGGTGTACGTTTTCGCATACGCTGTGAAGCCTTTAATTCTAAACGAGAGTGATCACGTGCGCGTACATTTTCGCAAAGATAGGTATTTGGGTGTGCTTGCGGCTTTAGAAGTACGACCACGCCCAGATGCTTAAGACTTTGCGCTATATGTGCTGTATCGGATATAATTCAGGTGCTGTGTATAGCAATCGCATTTGGCTTTGTTTTTGCCGTGTTTGCGATACTGTTTGCAATATACTTTGCGTTTGCAAAAAAGGGGCTCGCTCGGTTTTAGCGAATTTCTATGATTGCGTATCGTTAATATTTATTTTAATGGGACTTCTCGCCTATCTTAACGCGGATGTGCAAAAATTAAAATTTTAGCGCGAACGCCACAGAAAGTAGCGCGTATTTTACGAAATTTTACCGAAATTTGGAGGAAAATAATGTGGCATTTAAAAAAGAAAGCTTCAAGTGAATTGAAATTTTTCACAATTATCGGCAAGATAGAAAACTTAGAAACAGACTGGGGGCGAGACGGACTGTATATAACATTTGAGGTAAAAGGAATAAGATTTTTCGACTATCCCGATCAATGGTTTGCTGATAACGGCGATATAGTCGAGGTAACGTATTGTTATCTTTCCCCTGAGTCGCCCAGCATAACGCATATTTCGATTTTAGCTAAGTATTCAAATTATATGAGAGTGAAACAGGCTCTAGCTATAATTTGGGATTTTATATTAATAGTTTTTTTAATCGTAACGTTTCCCATATGGTTTTACGGCATTAGTAAGTTGTCCATTTTATTATATATTGCCTTAGGGTTCTGCATCTTGCAAAGAGCTTGCAAAAAAATCAAAATTTTATATGAAATCGAGAAAAATAGAGGCTAATTTGTCTTTATTTTTCCGCTTATTAACGCATAAATAAAAAATCATTTGTCTTAAGCATCGTCTTGTGCGCCTTATCGTAGGTCTCATCCAGCTGCCGTAGTTTTTGCGTGCGGTTGTCAAATGTCTTCGGTACTTCTAACTCGTCTTTATTAGGATCATACGGCGAGCAAATTTAGGCGATATGAAAGTTTGCCTTTGACCTTAGTAAAAAAGGCGTTATCGATAGAAATGTAAAATTTATACCGCACGGCGGTAGGTTCTGAGCCAAAACCGCATAAACGAAAGCGGCGATATACAAATTTAATGCGCGCGCAAAATGTTACCGTTCGGCGAAAATTATATCGCTAAAATTTTATCGAAATGCCAAAAATACGAAGTGATCTTGCTCTTGCGTTGCAAAGGCTCATTGGATATAAATTTAAAGCGTAAATTGCAAAGCAGGGCTCAATTCGATCAAATCGAGACTTCGATCCAAAATTCGTTTTAAATTTTGGATCGAAACATACCCAAGACCTAAAACGTTACCTCCCAGTTAAATCTAAAATTTCTGCGCGGCGCGTAAAATCTGCCGATACCAGCACCCGTCGCTTGATCGATCATATTGACCGTTCCAAAAGCCCTGATCGAGCGCGCGCTATCCCAAGTGATATACTTGGCGTTGGTTAGGTTGTAAACGCCTAGACTAAAGTTAAAATTTTTTTGCGGCTTTGCATAAGCGATAACGTCCACTACCGTATAATCACCGCTTCGCCAACCTTTTGTATTATCGGTTACGGGCTCTCCGTTTACTATAGAAGCATCGATATGTCCCCAATACGGATCCGTTCTTTCGACTTGGCTTTTCCAATACATATTGTAGGTATCTTTGCGTTTCTTGGCTCCTACGTCGGTGATAAAAAGATCAATGCCATATTTGTCGCCTGGCGTAGAATAGCCGATATTATAGACGGAAGTAGGCGGTTGGATCGCATTCATAGGCACCTCTTCGCCCCTGCTGCATCCGGAGTTTGAATTATTGGCGTTTGAGCCGTTGCTGGCGCACGACATTCTGCCCTTTTGTCTGCTATATTTATATCCCAGCCTAAATCCCCCCAGGCTCTCCGATACATCGCCGAGCTCCAGATGGGTATTTATCTCAAATCCATGCACTTTGGCGCTATCTCGGTTTACGTTTTGATAAAACGGATAGGGTATCTGCTGATCTACGACTTGTAAATTTCCCAAAAATTCAAGATCGATAAAATTTTTATAATCCGTCTTAAAAACATCGAAAGTTATGCGGCTTCTCTCTCTATAAAAAGTAAGAGCGATCTCTTTCGTCCTTGCAATTTCTGGTTCTAAAAATATATTAGGACGGATCGAAAAATCAGGATGTTTAAAGGTCATATACGCTTCGTCTGATGTCGGAGCGCGGAAACCTTTAGAACTTTTTAGCTGTATTCTTATCCAATCCAGCGGATCTAAATTTAGACCTAGTTTATATGAGCCGCTTTTGTATTCCTTCTCTCTTAGCAGGAATTTTAAATTTTGCTGATAATTTTCCTCTCCATAAGGAGTGTAGTAACCATGTATTCCGTCATAGGGGTTGTAAGGATACGGCACCCATAGACCGGTTATGATGCCTCTGGGCACTTCGGGATAGCCGGTATATTTCGGTTTATGTTTTACCTTGTCGTAGCGATAGCCAAGATCAAAGCCTACATATTTAGTTATTTGAATTTCATCCCCGATATAGCTTGCCGTAGTCGTAGTTTGTACCGGGATCAGATAGGTGTTAACTGCCGTAGTATTGCTTCTTAGATTGCCATTCATATGCCAATCTGGATTTGGCACATTATTTACATTACCGAAAAATATACTATCCCACCATTGTGAATCGCCTGCATAAAACCCGTCTTTGTTCGTCATCGATTTATCGGTCTTATCTAAAAGTCCGCCGTATGATATGGAATTATCGATGATATTAAATAGGCTAAGCTCTTTCTCAAAATCCAAATTTAATTGTTGCGTTTCGGTATCCAGCGTCCTATCGGTATATTGTATGGAATTATAGCCGTCCGTTCCTGGAGTTAAAAAAGATAATTTATGGTATTTTGTTCCATCATCTGCATCGCTAGAATCTCTTTTTATGGTTCCGTAAGTTCTTCCGTCGGGAAGAGTATGTTTTTCCAGCTCTCTTTCTACGAGTTCATAATTATAATTCCAAGTATTCCCATCGTATGTTTCTTTTAATACTTTAAATTTTTTATTGCAATCTATTTTGGAGCAATCTACATAAGTTGAATGATAAACATCTCCCCACATGTCAATTGCGGATCCAAGATGTGCTTTATAATCGTCGTTAAGCCTAAGCACATTACCCGAGCCATCTCTTACGATATAAGCTTCCTCCGCTACATCCCCGGGATCGACGCTTATAGGTCTATTATTTTTATCTACTAGATTATGCGTACCGGAGCTCGAGTCTAAATGCATTCCCGATGGATTTTGTGTTTGCTGGCAGGCGCTTCCTTGGCAGCCCTCTCTGTTTATCGCGCGGTTTTTAATACTTTGCTTTGAGTATGAAATTTTAACGTGATCCCAAAACGGCGTTTCGCTGAAATTTTCGTAAGCAAACTGCACATTTTTTCTATCGGAGCTATCGTGGTTTGTTCTATTTCCATATCGTTCCGAAGCATCCGGACGGCTACCCATTCTTAACGTATAAGATAGATCCTCGCCGTCGGAATTTTGCTTCGAGTCATCTATCGCGACCGAAAATCTATTCTCATCGCCCGGCTGAAATCCCACCTTTACGAGCGTACTTTTTTTGGTTATGGTGTATGGATCTGCCTTTTCGCGAGTTTTACCTATATGAAGTTTGTCCTCTTTACTATCATATATGTCGTAGAAATAGTTTTTTCTTTCATGACCGTGTCTATCGGTGTTTATAACCAAAAGATCAAACCAGCCGTACCTAGCTGCGCCGGTGAAGGAGTGGAAATTTTGACTATCGACGCTTTGATAGCCCTGTTTAAAGCCGAAATGATAGTTCTTTTCCGTCAAGAAATCCCTAGCGTCTTTGGTTTCAAACATTACCGATCCGCCGAGTGCACCGCTTCCCGCTTTTATGGAGTCGGCTCCTTTGGTGATATTGGCTGTTTTGACGTTTTCCATCTCTACGCCGTTTCTTGTGTTGTTAAAATTTCCATACCCCTCAAAGAGGTCTTTAAAGCCCTGCGAGCTTAGAGTCTCCGCTTGACGAAGCCCGTCCACCGTGATAGCCACGCGGTTTTCGTCCACGCCGCGAACGGCGTATCCGCTAGCGCCGAATCTGCCCGTCTCGACCGCTGTGATACCCGTTTGGTATCGCACCAAGTCTCTGCTATCGGTGATCTGCTGCTTCTTGATAGTCTGCGCGGTGGTTTTTGTTTCGCCGACCTTTTGCTCGGCTACGCTTTGCGAATCGACATTGCCGGTTACCTGGATAGTTCCTAATTCTTGTGAGTTGGTCGGCTCTTCCGCGTAAAGCGAGCCATAAAAGAGCAGCGAGGCATAGAGAGAGAGAGAGAATCTTCTAAACATTCATATTTCCTTACTTAATGATCTGTCTCTTATACACATCTCCGAGCCCACGAGACTACGCTGCATCTC
>UQCL01000052.1 GCA_900539505.1 uncultured Campylobacter sp.
AGCGTAGTCTCGTGGGCTCGGAGATGTGTATAAGAGACAGGTATAAATAAGTTCATTGAAGCTTAAATTTTTATCAGGAGCATAAAATGTATCATAATGCTAATATACGCAATCATTAAATTCTTCCTGTACGAAATTTTGTACCATCTCATCTTTACTAAGCCATTTTAGATCGCTGAAGCTAAACCCGCTGTAATTAAGCGCGCCGACGATTACACAAACGCCGAGCGCGGCGATTAGGGCTTTGGATAGAAATTTAAGCGCTTTCAAAATTTACTCCTTTAGCAAAACTTTAGTTAAAATACGAGCCTAACGGGCTGCGATGTTAACGTTTAAATTTAGCTCGCGCAAAGAGGATTAAATTTAAACCCGTGCCGCCTAAATTTAACCGAATCGCTTCCTACTTCCCGCCGAAAAACAGCAGATTTGCCATTATGATCACGATTGCGACGGGCGCTACGAAGCGCAGCGAAAAGTACCAAATTTTAAATCCAAGCTCGCCCATATCGGCGCTGAAAAGCCCGCGCAGGCGCTGTGCATCCATCACGAAGCCAACAAAGATCGCCGAGGCTAGAGCGCCTAGAGGCAGCATGACGTTTGAGCTTACGAAGTCCAAGCAGTCAAAAAAGCTCGCGCCGAAAATCTTAAACCTGCTCGCATAATCCGCGTGCATCGATAGCAGCGAGCATGCGCCGAGCACCGCTATGACGCACCCAGAGATGCAGACTGCGCGCAGACGCGAAATTTTAAACCTACCGATTAGATAGAAGACGAAGGGCTCGATCATCGAAACCGCGCTCGTGATCCCCGCGAAAAAGAGCGAGACGAAAAACGCGACTTCAAGCACCTGCCCCGCTAGTCCCATTTTTGCAAACATCGTAGTGAGCGAGACGAACACAAGCCCCGCACCCTGCGCGGGATCGGCGCGGAATTCGAAGATGAAAGTAAAGACGATGAGCCCCATCATCAGCCCGATCGCGATGTTGATAAATACGATGTTTACCGAGCTGCGCACGAGCCGCACCCCCTCGCTAAGCGACGCTGCGTATGCCGCGATACAGCCGACGCCCACGCACAGGGTAAAGAGCGCGAGCCCGAGCGCGGATAGGACGGAGCTAACGGTGATTTTGCCGAAGTCGGGGTAAAAAAGAAATTTCGCCGCCGCGCCGAAGCCCTGCATCGTGCACGCATACGCAAGCATCGCGAGCAGCAGCACGAAAAGAAGCGGCATCATCACGACGTTTAGCCGCTCGATACCGCTTTTGATGCCGCGCGCGACGACAGATAGCGTCAGCACGAGCGCAAGCGCGTAAAAGCCGAGGCTCGTGACTAGCGAATGCGAGATGAGATCGTCAAATACGGCGCCCGCTTCCTCGGCAGTTGCGGGCAGCGGAGAAAAGCCCAAAAATATGTAGCGGATCACCCAGCCGAGGATGACGAGGTAAAAGGACAGCACCAGCATGCCGCCCGCAATGAAAACACCTCCCGCGCGCCATTTGCGTCCGCCGCGCGGTGCCAGCGTCTCGTACGCGCTCGGCAGATCCCGCCCGCTCAGCCTGCCTAGCGCCATCTCCGCTAAGAATATGCTAAAGCCCACGCCTAGCGTGAGCACGAGGTATAAAAGTACGAAGGCGCTACCGCCGTTTTGACCCACGAGGGTGGGGAATTTCCATGCGTTGCCAAGCCCCACCGCGCCGCCTGCGACGGCAAGTATGAAGCCGATTTTGCTAAATTTATCGTTCATTTTCGCTCCGATGATTTTTAAATTTTAAAGCCGCGGAATTTTAAAATTCCAAACTACCGCCACATCTCGCTATGAAATTTGGCTCGCTACTTTGGACCGCTTTAGCGCTAAATTTTAAAATTCCAAGCACAATTTTGCGCGGGTCACCACAAAATTTTACGCGCCGTTTCCGCAGCAGATTGCGTAGGTCGCGTCATAAACTATCGTGGCGGCTGCGCACCAACCGTCTCGGTTTAGAATTTTAAAATTCCACAGCGTGATTAGACGCGGCTCCGCCACGGCGTCTTTGCCGCGGTCTTGCACAGGTTGTCGCGAGGGTTAGCGTGGTCGCGCCGAAAGCTGATTGCCGCTACATACTTTGACCTTCCTCTATCTGAACATAAAATTCCAAACTATCGTTGCAAGGCTCACGGATCGCGGCAAGTTCGCTATGAAATTTGACTCGCTACTTTTGGATTGCTTTAGCGCCAAATTTTAAATCCATGTTATCCATTCGCTTTGTAAAATTTAAAAATTTAAAATTTTTAGCTGATTGAGCGCTATCACTACGATCGCGGCTGGCGCCACGAAGCGCAGTAGCACGAAATACCACAGCTTAAAGCCCATTCGTCCCATATATGGACGCAGTAGAATTTCGACGGCTCGTTTTTTGATCACGAATCCTACGAAAATCGCCACGATTATGCCGCTAAGAGGCATCAGAATATTCGAGGTCAGGTAATCAAGCACGTCAAAAAAGCTCTTGCCACCTAGGCTAAAATATTCACTCGTGCCCCCGTAATAACCCAAAATGCAGCATATCCCTAAAACATACGTCACGGCAAAAACTAAAAGTGAAGCGCGCTTTCGGCTTAGCTTGCGGGAGTTTACGAGATAATAAATCGCAGGCTCCAGCATCGAAATTGCAGAAGTAATCGCCGCGAATAACAGCGAGGTGAAAAATAAAAAGGCTAGGATGTTTCCGATCGCACCGAGCTTTGAAAAAAGCACCACCAGCGAGACAAACACTAGCCCAGGACCTTGCGCTTTGGGATCGCCGCCGAATTCAAAGATGAAAGTAAAGACGATGAGCCCCATCATCACGCCGATTAGAATATTAATGCAGACGATATTTATGCTTGAGGTTAGGATATTGGTGCGCGCAGGCAGGCTTGCAGCATAGGTCATAATCGTAGTAACGCCAAGCGAAAGCGTAAAAAACGCAAGTCCTAGCGCCGAAAGAACACTATCCTTATTAAGCTTGGAAAAATCTGGCACTAGCAAGAATTTTGCGCTACGTCCGAATCCATCGAAACTCGCGGCGTAAATTAGCATTAAAACCAGCAAAATAAATAGCGCGGGCATCATCCAGACATTAAGCCGCTCGATGCCGCTTTTGATACCTTTAGATACGATGAAAAAGCAAAATGCCGACGCTATGGTGAAGCACACCGCCGCGCTTGAAAAGTCGCTACCTAAAAGCGCTTTAAACGCTGCGCCGCTTTCATCTATACTTTTTGGCAGATAAAAAGCGCTTGAGACCACGTATTTTAGGATCCAGCCCATTACGACGCTGTAAAAAGCATAGATCAAAAGCGCACTAATCATAAAAAATCCCGCGTATTTCCATGCGCCTTTGTATGAGGGCGCGAGCTTTTCAAATGCGCGCACCGGATCACTTTCGCTTAGCCTGCCGATGACGATCTCGGCTAAAAAAATCACGAAGCTAACCAAGAGCGTCAGCAAAAGATATAGCAAGATAAATGCGCTGCCGCCATTGGTGCCTACTAAAGTGGGGAATTTCCACGCATTACCGAGCCCCACGGCGCTGCCTGCGACGGCCAAGATAAAGCCGATGCGCGTAAATTTATCGTTCATTTCCGCCCTTTGTAAAATTTTAGCCGTAATCTTAGCAAATTCCAGCTTAAAGGCGGTATTTTGGTTTCGTTAAATTTATTTGCCGCGCAGGATGGGATTGCAGTAATTCAAAATTTTTAAAGTAAACGGGTAGTAAAATACGGAGTAAAATTTCAAACAAGGAGAATGAAATGAAAAATCCCAAGATGTTCCTCTGGGGGGGCTTGCACTCGCTGTTTTATTAGTAGGTTGCGATAATACGGAGGTTAAATCTTTAGAATACTATCAAAATCATCCCGATGAGGCAGAAAAAGTTTTCAAACAATGCGATTTTGATAAATTAAACGAAAATAGCAACGCCTATAAGAATTGTAAAAATGCTAAAGAAATTTATAAGTTTAATGAGGATAAAAAGTTTTTCTCGGGAACAAAATAGTATTTTAGTATTAACTCAATATTAAAATACCTCTTATGCCTTATACTCAAGTTCATTTTATTTACCTTGTATCTCGGTGCAAGGTAAATTTGATGAATGTAAATTTTAAAATACAAATGCCGAGCCCTGCTAAATTTTAAGTCCCGAAACGCTAAAATCATCCAAAGATTTTAAAACCAAAGGCAAAACATGCAAGTCAAACTTCTAAATTTCACTCCGCTTTGGGTTTGTTCAAACGCCATCCGCACCTGCTGGCAGAGCTTTGAGCGCGGAGATTGCGGCGGTGCCAAAGACCTAGCGCTCATTGACCGCGTCGGCAATCAGCTCAAGCACTCAAGCACGCTTGAACACCTCTACTACAACTTCTACATCAGCGGCATCTCTCGCGCGCTGCTTCAGGAGCTGGCACGCCACCGCCTCGCAAGCCTTAGCGTAAAATCCACTCGCTACACTCTCAAAGAATTGCGTGGCGAGAATAGCTTCGCGCAAGGGGATTTCGAAAACGCCGCGCGATACATCGTGCTTACGGGCAATGAAGCGGTCGATAACGCAAGCATAGCAGCTCTTGAAAACCTGCGCGTAATCTTACAAACCTCGATCAGCCTTGATATCGCTAAATACTGCCTACCCGAGTGCTACAAGAGCGAGCTTAGCTGGAGCATAAATGCGCGTAGCTTGCAAAACTTCCTCGCTCTGCGTTCTAGTAAGGCGGCACTTTGGGAGATCCGCGAGCTTGCGGGTAAAATTTACGATGCGCTGCCGCAGGAGCATAAATTTATATTCCAAAGCTGCATGGCGAGCGGCGAGAAGACGCCTGGCGAGGAGTAGCGAGCGAAGTAAAATTTTGATATAAGGGGCTTACGATGATAAAACTTACGCAGATGAGAGCGGCTTTTGAAAAAGAGGAGCCGGACGCGCTTTATCTGAGCTACTTGGGATGGGTACAAACCCTAATTCCGTTTTGGAAGCAGGCTGCTGCGAGGATCGCGGAGCTAAGCGGCGCGGCAGATGAAAAAAGAGAGAAGTATCTGCGAGCTATCGACAATTCTTTGCAGCTTTTGCAAGCTTGGCGATTTAAAAAGATGAAATACGTGCAAGCAAGAAGAAGAGAGATCGATAGTGCCATAAGTTTTATTCGAAACGGCGCCTTAACGCAGCAAGTATGCAGATACGCCTTTGCGCCGGTCTGTAGAAATTTAGCGAGCATCTTGCGCAGCTTTTTATACGTTTCGACTTTTGGCTATTCGGACGAGCAGCTTCCGACCGTATTCGCTCAAAAAATTTACGGCATTGCGCTGTGTCATACTTTATTTCCCTTTGATACGGGCGATTTTGTGTATTATCTGCCGCGAGAGAAATCTATCCACACCGACGACCCCGCCGATTTGGATAACTGGCATCTGATGATGAGCGAGGCGGGCAAGGCTTTGAATATCGCGGAGCTCACCAAGGAGGTAAATGAGCAGGCTCGTAAAATTTACGAAAACCGCAAAACGCCGTTTGAATGGAAATACGACGAGGGGATTTGGAATTTGGAATTTGAGAGTGTTTCAAAAAGGCTGCACTATGCGGGCTTGCGGGCTTTTACGGGTCTGAGTAAAGCGGAATAAAAGGCGCGCAAATTTTAAATCGCTTCTGAAATTTCATTCGCGGGCGGTAAAAATTCTGCTGCCCGACAGGATGAAATTTTAAAATTTTAGCCGAGCGGGCATTCGGTCGCTAAATTTAAACGGGCGTTTTAAACAGACGCTCGTTGCGGCTGCAGCGCTGAAAATTTTAACGGCGGCAAGCCGAAAGCTTGGGCGAGCGATAAATTTAAAGGACGGATTATGAAAAATCTAGCGCTTGTGATGTTTAGCGGACAGACACACCTCGATTTTGTGGGATTTTACGATTGTATGCTAAGGCTAAAAGCCGCCCGCCCGCAGTTTGAGATGAGGTTTTGCTCGCGCAAGCGACAGGTTTCGGACAGCGGCGGCCTTACGATCGATGCGGGCGAGATCACGACGGATCTAGACGGCTTTGATGCGGTTTTTGTGCCCGGCGGTATGGAAACGCGACGCCTTAAAGACGATGTGGGCTTCATCTCGTGGCTCGCAACCGCGCGCGATGCGAAGTATAAGTTTAGCGTTTGCACCGGTTCGCTGCTTCTGGGCGCGGCGGGGTTTTTGCGAGGTAGGCGCGCGACTACGCATCCGTTTTGCTACGATCTGCTGGCGCCTTACTGCGCGGATGTGGTGCACGAGCGGCTCGTGCGCGAAAGCCTGCCCAAAGGGGGCGAGATCATCACTGCTGGCGGCGTAAGCAGCTCCATAGAGCTTGGACTTTGCGTGATCGAGAAATTCGCAGGCGCCTCTGCGCGCGAAGCTGCCGCTGCGGCGATAGATTATCCGTATTACGGCCTTAAAGGCAAGCTCGTACGATGAAATTTCAAGGCCGCTAAGATCGGCGGCGCGGTTTATAAATACCGCAGTAAATTTTAAAATAGAGAGGAGGTAAATCTTAATGCAAGCAGTAAAGATATTAAAAACATTGTGGAAAGTCATCAAGATCGCCATGCTTGTAACTGCTATATTGTTTTTCTTATTGATAGCGTATATATATTTGGCTATTCAAATTTCGCCGTTATCTAAATTTCCATACGTAAAAGATCGAGATTTGGCTAAATTTGAAGCTTTGACAAATACGAATGGAGAAACTTTGCTGATTTATCGCAAAAAAGCCATTCCTTATCATTGTAGGGACAAATTGCAAACTTGCATCTGTTACGCGCATTTTATAAAGGCGGATAAGCCTTTTACTTTGACGCAACAAAAAATGTTGCAAGAGGGCTACGAGTTTGTTTCCAAGTCCGATTGCATAGCTGAAACTACAAATTTGCATGAATTTAAACTATCGTGGGCGATGCCGTCCTATCATTATGCCGGCAGTCGGGAGTATTTGATATATGGTTCGATCAAAAATTTAAATATAACGGCAATAGTGAACGATAAAAGGCGAATATGGTACAAAAAAGAGCACGAATGGGGACAGCCGATAGATTATGAACATGAGGTTATTTTTTATCCGGAACTCAATATAGTTCAAATAAATACTTTAGGATATTATAGTGTGCGCTAAATTTACTTATGGTCGATTTAATATAACGTTGCGAACTAAATTTAAAAGCTTTTGGGATAAAATTTAAAAATTTAGACTTTGGTCTTGCGGACATTTATCAAAGTAGATAAAATAACGATATAGTGGGTTTTTCATAAAATAGGAGATCACAAAGACAGAATGAAACCGGCTAAAATTTTATCGCTGCTTTCGCATATAGCTTTCGGGTCGCTTATAGGTTAAAATTCAGAGATAATAACCCGTGGGAGTTCGCAATCGCGCTTTTTGCCTACGCGATTTTGTTTGCTTTTTACCCGCAGAGCTTGCTTAACGATAATAAAAAGACGATCGCCATGCTGCTATTTATGGCGTTTTTGATCGTGATCGTGTAGCGGCGCCTATAAATCGGCGAGAGCGGTTGACGGCGAGAGAGTGCGGGCGATCCGTCTTTGATTGCAGCGGCGCGTGCGAGCGATACTATTTTTAAAATTTATTGTAAAATTAGAGCGTTAATTTATTAAAGCTTAAAGGGTCGGTATGCAGATAAATTTAGACGACGTGAAGATTGAGAGCGGCTGGAAAGAGGCGCTTAGAGAGGAATTTTTAAGCGAGTATTTTGCGAAAATCAAAGAAAACCTGCTCGCCGCAAAGGCGCGCGAGATCGTTTATCCGCCCGGAAATTTGATCTTTAATGCCTTTAATCTCACTCCGTTTGAGCGGGTGCGCGCAGTGATTTTGGGGCAGGATCCCTACCACGGCGCGCATCAGGCGATGGGGCTTAGCTTTTCGGTGCCGCACGGCGTGCGAATTCCGCCCAGCCTCGTAAATATCTACAAAGAGATTAAGAGCGATCTGGGTATCAGCGAGCCTGAAAGCGGCGATCTGAGCTACTGGGCGAAGCAGGGCGTGCTGCTACTTAATGCGAGCCTTAGCGTGGGCGCGAACCGCGCGAACTCGCACAGCGGCTTCGGCTGGCAAATTTTCACCGACGCCGTGATTAAAATTTTAAGCGCGAGGCGGCAAAGCTTGGTCTTTATGCTGTGGGGAAATTTTGCCAAAGCAAAATCGGCGCTGATCGATGCGCAGAAGCATCTCATTTTAACCGCCGCGCACCCCAGTCCGCTTGCAGGAGGGGCGTTTTTCGGCTGCAAGCATTTTAGCAGATGCAACGAATATCTGCGCGCGCACGGTCTGGGAGAGATCGATTGGGATCTAAATCACGGCGCAGATTAAATGTATTTTAAATGAAATTTGCGTAAAATGCGCCGCAAAATTTCAAAGGTAAAGAAATTTTAAAAAATGTCGAAAGGAGAAGTGAGCGAATAATATACGACCGGCTTAAGACGGCTTGCCGAGGCGACGCGAATGTGCGGCTAGGCTAATCATTGTAATTAAAGGAACGATATGAAAAAGATAATTTTGGGAATTTTATTGCTATTTACAAGTAGTGTAGTGGCAAATACCCTATCTGAGATTAGACAATCGGGCAGTGTGCGCGTAGGCGTATTTGAGGCGCAACCGCCTTTTAGTAAATTTGAAGACGGCAAATTTCAAGGATTTGAGGTTACTCTAGCCGAGGCGTTATCAAAAGATATATTTGGCGGCAAGGCGGGCAAGGTAGAATTCGTACCCGTAAAGGCTAGTGAGCGTTTAAAAGCGTTGGAAGAAAATAAAGTAGATATGGTGCTTGCGACCTTTACGATCACAAATGAGCGTAAGCAGCTAGTCGATTTTACGACGCCATATTTCGCAGTAAATATCGGCGTGCTAACCCGCGCCGGCGATAGGATCAAGACCGTATCGGATCTGCACGGCAAGCCGATCATCGCAGAAACCGGAACTACGGGCGAAGCGTATTTTAGAAAAGAGGGCTTTGAAATTGTAAATTGCGCCACTGCAAATGAATGCTATAAAATGCTAAAGGATGGTAAGGGCATCGGATATGCGACGGATAATCTGATAGTTTTAGCTTATGCTGTAATCGACAGCGACACTGAGGTAAATATAAAGAATTTAGGCGTTTCGGATTTCTTGGGTATTGCAGTTTCTAAGGGCAATAAGGATCTGCTTGAGTTCTTAAATGGTGAGCTAGTCAAACTAAGTAAGAACGGCTTTATGAAAAAGACCTATGACGAGACTATCGAGCCGTATTACAAGGGTACTGCGGAGAAAAAATATTTCTTGCTGGATGACCTTTATAGCTTATTTTAGGCGGGCATAGCGATACAGCTTGCCTGTGTTTGTTTTCGTAAGCATAGCTGTGTGCTCTCGCCAGGTAAAATTTAAAAGGCTCGCATAGCCTTGCTATTTTGTCCGACTTTGCGAGCTTGGGTTTGGATTGCAAATTCCACTAACGCGCCGTTGCAGAATTTATAAAATTCCATAGAATTTCGCAGCGGCGCGCTATTTTTATGGCGCTAATAGACGCACAGAATTTTAAGCGAAGCGCTAAAATTTAATGAGAGCAGGCAGGGTTTGGCGCAAGGCAGCAAAATTTAAAAAGCCTCTATCATTATGCTTAGAAATTTTAGTTGCGAAATTTTATCGCTAAGCTCGTAATTTAGGGAATAATTTCAGTTTTGGTAAAATGAAATTTTAAGAAAATTTACATTACAATTACGAAAAATTTAAAATTCAAGGAGGAAATTATGAAAAAGTCATTTTTTCTTATTCTATTGTCGGCGATCTTTGTTTTTGCGAATTCATTAAGCGAAATAAAGCAAAGCAAGGTTATCAGGGTGGGCGTTTATGAAAACGAGCCGCCTTTTAGCAAGTCGAGTGAGAAAGGCTTTGAAGGCTTCGAAGTCGAGCTTGCCAACGCGCTAGCCGGTAAAATTTTCGGCAACAGCGGCGGTCGTATCGAGCTTATCCCGGTAACGAACGAAGTGCGCTTTCCGATGCTTCAAAATAATCAAGCCGATATGATAATCGCGGCTGCAAGTATCACTGAAGAGCGTAAAGGCAGCGTGGATTTTTCGATGCCGTATTTTACGGTGAATTTGGGGATTTTAACTAAAAAAGATTCAAATATTCACAAAATAGGCGATCTGATGGGCAAAAAGATCGGCATCATCCGCAAGACTACCGGCGAGGCGTATATCAAAAAGGACGGCGGTTATAATGTTTCTTATTGCAACGATTCGGTCGATTGCTACAGGAGATTAAAAAGCGGCGAGATCGACGGGTATTGCAATAACAACCTTTTTGTAATGGTCTATCCGATCGTAGATCCTGCAGTCGAAGTCAATATCAAAAATTTAGGCGATAATGTATTCTTAGGCGTCGCGGTGCAAAAAGGCAATGCGGAGCTGCTAGAAGCGATCAATAAAGGCTTGATCGCACTTAGCAAAGAGGGCTTTTTCAAAAAGGCTTACGAGGATACTTTCGAATCCTTCTATAAAGGCACCGTCGATAAAAAATATTTCTTACTCGACGATCTTTATAGCTTTTTTTAATAAAAAAGGAGTTTAAAATGAAAAAATCGCTGTTTTTAATTCTTTTATCTTGCATCTTTGCGCTTGCGAATTCTTTAAGCCAAATAAAGCAGAGTAAAGTCATTCGTATCGCTGTTTATGAAAACGAGCCTCCGTTTAGTAGGGTCACAGATAATGGCTTTGAGGGCTTTGACGTAGAGCTTGCTAATGCAATCGGAGGCAAAATTTTAGGTGATACCGGCGGCAGGATCGAGCTCATACCGGTATCAGCGCAAGCACGCTTTCCGTCCATTCAAAATAATCAGGCAGATATGCTTATCGCGGCTGCAAGCGTTACCGAGGAGAGAAAGAAAAATTATGAGTTTTCGATGCCCTATCTTTCGGTAAATTCCGGAGTTTTAACCAGAAAAAGCGACAA
Source organism: uncultured Campylobacter sp. (assembly GCA_900539505.1). Classification (GTDB taxonomy): domain Bacteria; phylum Campylobacterota; class Campylobacteria; order Campylobacterales; family Campylobacteraceae; genus Campylobacter_B. Next base: position 10,968 of record UQCL01000052.1, read on the forward strand.
TATCCAAAAAATGAGCGATCTGCGAGGTAAGAAAGTAGGCGTCATTCGCGGCTCGACGGGCGAAGCGTTTATGCAAAAGGACGGCGGCTACAATCTAGTGTATTGCAAAAATTCCTCCGATTGCTATAAGCGGCTAAAAAGTGGCGAGATCGACGGCGCGTGCGACGATAATCTATTTGTGATGGTCTATCCGGTCGCAGATCCTAGCGTCGAGGTTAATATCAAAAGTCTTGGCGAGAACGTATTTTTAGGCATCGCGATGCAAAAGGGCAACGCAGATCTCGCAGAGGCCGTCAATCAAGCGCTCATCTCGCTTAGCAAAGAGGGCTTTTTCAAAAAGGCGTATAACGATACTTTCGAGCCTTTCTATAAAGGCACTGTCGATAAAAAATACTTCCTTTTAGACGACATATACAGCTTCTTTTAGAATTTTAAATTTGATGTGGGTTAGGATTTTAAGCTTTACGGCTTTAAATTCTAACCCACGCATAAGCGGTGTGTCATTAAAATTCCATCTCAAAATTTTGTCCTAAAATTTCATTTCAAATTTTATTAGTCCCGCCGCCGCGCCTAAGCCAGCGTGTACACGGCGGTCGCAATCTTTAGTATTTGCGACCGTTTACGGCGCGCAAAATTAGATTGAATTAAACTTTAAAATTTTACTCTGAGCCCTTGGAATTTTTTAAATCTTGCATACGCTCCTGCTGAGCCTGCACGAACGCGCCGTATCTGATAAAAAGATAATCTTTGATCTCAAAAATCATCAACGTAAAAATCGAAGGCAGCGTAAAAAATCTAATTGTCATAAACACCAGATCAAGCGCGCTTAGCTCGTCGCTGCCCGCGCGATACCCTCCCGCGCCCGCGGTTAAAATCCCATGCAGCGCCTCGTAGTTGTAAAGGATGAAAATCGTCACGAAAAGCGTCGAGAGCTTCGATACGATCTTATTCATGATCTGCGCTACGTCCTCGTCTGCGATCACCGACATCGCAAACCACACGATGGTGAAAAACAGCGGAAAGACGATGTTGAAATTTAGCGAGTTATCAAGCTTCTGTGCGCCTGTAACCGCGATGATCGCAAATACCGTCGCAAAGGGGATCACAAATAACGCGAAGGTCATCGCCGATTTTATCGCCTTAAAAAAGCCATACGCAAGCAGAGGCGAGCCCAAAGCGAGCAAAAAGATCGTGAGCGCATAGTTGGCTTTGGCAAAATCGTATAGGTTAAACAGCGCAAATACCGATGCTGCGGCAAGTAGAGGCACGCTTAACTTAAACACCGCCCCGTATTTGGCGTAAGCGCGCGATACGACGGCATCGAGCCTGCTAAATTTGACGTTTAAGCTTTGCGCCCTGATGAAAAACAAAATGACGAATTTTACGATTACGTTTGGGCTCATACACACCTTCTCGTTTAAATTTTATGAAATTTTATCCACTCTAAATTTGCGAAATTTTATCCGCGGAGCCTGTCTGTAGAATTAGGCTTTGCCAACGGCTTATGCGGCCTGCGTTAAAATTTCATCGCGCTCTCGTTGCGTTGCTATCTTGCCGCCTCTCGGGCTCTGTCTTTTGGCTATGTGAGGCAGAACTGCGCGCTTTGGCTTGCATAGCGTCTTGCTAGCAAGCCTTTTCGGGTTGCGACGTGCTACGGCGGCGCCCATTCGGCTCGGCGCGCGATACTTTGCTTGTGGTATCTGCACCCGCGCATGAGAGCTTGGCGCCGCTAAAATTTTATCGGCTCTTAGCCCTATGCGATACGTCCTGTGCGCCGCGATAGAATTTTGCGCGACGCAAGGACCTATCCGGCTCGGCTTTGCGCCACATTGCGGCAAAATTTTAAAATTTGCGCCGCAAAGCACTCGCCTTATATTGGCCTGGGATGCGGCGCGAATGATTAAATTTTAACCGCACCGTCGCTGAGCCGTTTTAAATCTCAAACGAATTTTTGAGCCGCTACGATACGTGAAATTCCAAAAATCGCGCCTTAGCGATCAAGCTCATTTGCGCTTGCTTGCGAGCCATGCAAAAAGCGGCGCACTTGCGCCCTTCGCCGCGCCCATGTAAAAGCAACGCGTCCCTTGCCGCTCAAAGTCCATTTCCGCTCGCTCGCGCCCTCTGCTAAACTGAGGCTAAGAAGCGCGCCGCCTCACATCCAATCTAAAATTTGCGTGATCTCCGTGGCGTGAAAAATTTTAAGTCCCTGCGTGTTTTGCGGCTTCATCGGAACGATCGCGTTTTTAAATTTCTGCATCGCGGCTTCCTTCAGGCGCGCATCGAGGTTGAAGATCTCTCTGATCTCGCCGTTTAGGCTCACCTCACCGATGAAGACGCTTTCTTTGCTGATCGGGCGGTTTTTGAAGCTGCTTACGATCGCCGCGACGACGGCTAGATCGCACGCCGTTTCGGTGATTTTTACGCCGCCGCTGACGTTTACGAAGACGTCGTATCCGCCAAGCCCGATCTCAAGCTTGCGATCAAGTAGCGCTAGAAGCATATCGAGGCGGTTTTTATCAAAGCCAGTGGCGCTGCGCTTGGGGTAGCCGCTCTCGCACACGAGCGCCTGGATCTCCACGACGAGCGCGCGCGTGCCCTCCATCGTGATCGTGATCGCCGAGCCGCTTACCGCCTTGCCGCGCGTGAAAAATTTACTCGCGACGTCCTTTGCGCTTACGAGCCCGTGCGGCCCCATCTCGAAAATCCCCACCTCGCTCGTAGCCCCGAAGCGATTTTTAAAACCGCGCAAAATTCTAAGCTGCTTGCTCGCATCGCCCTCGAAATACAGCACCACGTCCACCATATGCTCTAGTATGCGCGGGCCCGCGATCGAGCCCTCTTTGGTGATGTGGCCGATGATGAAGATCGAAATCCCGCGCGCTTTGGCAAGTCGCATCAGCTCGAACGTGATCTCGCGCACCTGCGTGATCGAGCCCGGCGCAGAGGGGGCTTTGTCGCTAAAAAGCGTCTGGATGCTGTCGATGACGATAAATTTGTAATCCCTGCGCTCGACCTCTTCAAGCACGGCGCTTAGATTTATCTCGGTGAGTAAAAACAGCTGTTCGCTTATCGCGCCAAGCCGCTGCGCGCGCATCTTGATCTGGCTGGCGCTCTCTTCGCCGCTTACGTAAAGCACGGCGCGGCCGCCGCTTGCTAAATTTGCCGCGATCTTAAGCAGCAGCGTGGATTTTCCGATGCCGGGGCTACCGCCTATTAGCACGAGCGAGCCCTCTACGACGCCGCCTCCGAGGACTAAATTTAGCTCGCTATCCTTGGTGTCGATACGCGAAATTTGCTCGATTTCTATCTCGCTGATCGCTTTGGCGCTTGCGGACGAGGCGCGGGCAAGCTCGCCCTCGATCTCTTTTAGCGCTTTTATTTGAGCGGGCTTGAGCTCGACGAAGCTATCGAATGCGCCGCAGTCGGGGCATCTGCCGAGCCATCTGCTTTGCTGATTGCCGCAGTGCTGGCACTCAAAAATCGTGGTTTTAACTTTTGCCATTTTTATCCCTCGCTCATTTTCGCTTAAATTTAGCCTCAAGTTTTGCGAAATTATACTTAAAATTTTTAAAATTTTAGCCGTCCTGCGCGCTGTTTGCGGGATCAAAAATCACGAGAGGGAGGATTTGCGGCTAAATTTGAGCTAAATTTAAATATGTTTTAAACCTGTCTCTTATACACATCTCCGAGCCCACGAGACTACGCTGCA
>UQCL01000053.1 GCA_900539505.1 uncultured Campylobacter sp.
TTTTATAAATGTTAAATCTTTAAGTGAATTTTTAAAATTTAATGTATAATCTCAAATCAAAATTTCAAAAGGCAGTGCGTTGAAAAATCCCTTCCTATCGCTTAAATACTCAAATTTTAGAATTTATTGGATCGGGATGAACCTCTCGCTGATCGGTTCTTGGATGCAAAGCGTCGCGCTGCCGTGGCTAGTGCTAAGCATCACCGCAGACGCTTTTAAGGTCAGCCTCGTAGCTGCGGCGAGGTTCTTGCCCGCGCTACTTTTCACGCCGTTTTCCGGTGTACTGCTCGATAAGTTTAATCGCAAAAAGATCCTTTTGCTCGCTCAAATAGGCATGGCGGTGACCGCCTCAATTTTCGCGGTTATGAGCTTTTGCGAGCTATATTCTTTCGGCAAAATTTTATTTTGCGCTTTTGTAAGTGGCATATTTACCAGCATGGACGCCCCGAGCCGTCAGTCGATGATAAAAGACCTCATCGACTCGCCCCGCGATCTAGCCAACGCCATAGCGTTAAATTCTATGTCCTTTAATGTCGCTCGTATTGCAGGACCCGCACTTGCGGGGATCGTGATGGCGCTGTGGGGCGTTGGCTTTTGCTTTTTATTCAATGCCCTTAGCTTTTTAGGCATCATCGTTTCGCTGTTTTTCATAAGAATTCCGCCATCCGTTACTACGCTATCTAGCAGAAGCGGAGGCGTTTTTGCCTCGATCGGTGCTGGAATTTCGTATGTATCACACAAAAAAACTCTAAGCGAGCTAATGATAATAGTGCTTATCGTAGCGACGCTGGTGCCAAATTACAACGTAACGATCTCGGCACTTGTTAAGCTTAGCCTCGGCGCGGATGAGCGAAGCTTTGGATATTTAATGTCGGCTCTAGGCGTGGGAGCCTTTTGCGGCGCACTTTTCGTAGCAATTTTTGATAAACTTGGCATCCGCAAAATCAGATCGTGCGCGATCGCTATGGGGGTGAGCTTAGCTCTTACTGGGGCTGCGAATTCCTTCGCATGGGCTGCAGCAGGGCTTGCCGTAACTGGATTTCTTTTCGTAATCACAAACTCAAGCATCAACTCCACCGTGCAAATGCACGTAAGCAACGAATTTCGCGGGCGCGTGCTTAGCTTATACGCGCTATTTTTAATAGGTAGTACGCCATTTGGAGCGCTCATATCGGGCTTTTTTACCGAGTTATTAGGCGCTCGCGTAGCCCTTGCGATCTGCGGTGCAATTAGCATTTTGCTACTGCTGGCGCTATTTTATGGCTTTAAAATACGGCGCAGGACGCATTTTATCTTTTAAGATAAAGTCTAAGCCAAAAGCTGCATTATCAAAATTAACCTTATTTTTACGATGGGATTTTAGAATTTCGACCAAAATTCAAAGGTAAGGAGTTTTTATGAATAGACGAAATTTCTTAAAAAGCACCGCCGCGATCGGCACGCTAGCGACGTTAAATCTAAATTTAAACGCTAGCGCGGTCACCGGCGGGACGGAAAAGAAAGTCGCCAGCGTCTGCGAGATGTGCTCCTCGCGCTGTCCTATCGAGGTGACCGTCAAAGACGGCCGCGGCGCTTTAATCGAGGGCAACCACAGGTTTTCAAACAAAACCTCCGTCTGCGCTCGCGGCGGCGCGGGCATCAATCAGCTCTACGACGATCAAAGGCTCATTAAGCCGCTCATTCGCGTGGGCGAGCGCGGCGAGGGCAAATTTAAAGAGGCGAGCTGGGATGAGGCGCTTAAAATTTGCGCGCAGAAGCTTGGCGAGATTTCGCAAAAATACGGCCCGCAAAGCGTAGTTTTTACCTCCAAAACGGGCGAGCACCACACCCAGATGATGAATTTCGCCTGTGCCTACGGCAGCCCGAACATCTACTCGCACTGGTCGTGCTGTCCGGTCACCTACAATATCGCCGTGCCACACACCTTCGGCGCTAATATGCAAAGAGACTACGGCGACGCAAAATATATCGTAAATTTCGGTCACAACCTCTTTGAGGGCATCGACATCTCAAAAACCAAAAAGCTCGCAAAAGCCGCGAGCAGAGAGGACGTAAAGCTTTTGGTTCTCGATCCGCGCTTCAGCACCGTAGCTTCCAAAGCCGACGAGTGGCTACCGATAAAACCAGGAACCGACGCGGCGTTTTTGATGGCGCTAATCCACGTCTGGCTGCGCGATAACAAATACGACAAAAAATTTATCGAACAATACGCCGTGGGGCTAGAGGAGCTAAGGCAGTCCGTTAAGGATACGACGCCGCTTTGGCAGGAGGCCATCACGGGCATCAAGGCAGACAAAATCGAGCGCATCGCAAATGAAATTTATGCTGCGGCTCCCGCCGTCGTAATCGATTGGGGGCATAAAACCACGACCGCCAAGGCCGAATACGTCCGCACGCGCGCCATCGCGATCGCAAACGCGCTGATGGGAAACGTCGAGAAAAAGGGCGGAATTTACTTCTCTAAAGATTCCAAAACCTTCAACGCGCTTTGCAAAGAGGATCTATTCCCTACCATCTCAAACCCGGATAAAAATTTTAAAATTCCAAAGACCGCGCGCATCGACGGCTGCGGCGAGGAAGGTAGCGAAAATTTCTTCGTGCCGCGCAAACACGGCGTTTTAATGCAGATCGCGCCTACGATTTTAAGCGAAAAGCCTTACCCTGTAAAAGGCTGGGTCAGCACGCGCTTTAACCACCTCATCAACGTTGCGGGCGTGGATAAGAGCGTAGAGGCGATCAAAAAGCTAGACTTCGTGCTCGCAATCGACGTGTATATGAGCGACTTCGCGTGCCTAGCCGACGTGATCTTGCCTGAATCCACGTATTTGGAGCGTGATGAGTCGATTCAAAACAAAGGCGGCACCGCGCCTGGATTTGTGATGAGAAATAAAGCCGTCGAGCCGGTGGGCGATACGAAGTGCGGCTATGAAATTTTTAGAGAGCTCGCGCGAGTGATGAAGATCGATAAAGATTATACCTGGAACAATATCGACGAATACCGCATGCAGCAAGCCAAAGGCAACGCCGAGCTTATCGCAAATTTAATCAAAAACGGCTACGTAAGCTACAAGGTGCCGAAGCTATACTACCGAGAGCCGAAGCTCGTGGCTAAATTTATCGATAAATATCCTGCCGCGGCGGAGTTCGTGGACGAAAACGGCGAGATGAGCTCTCAGATGAAATTTAAAACCCCGAGCGGCAAGATCGAGCTTTTCGCGCCGAAAGTGGAGGAGCTTTTCGCGGGATACGGCTGCTTAAACACCGAGGGTATGGACGTATTCGGCGGACACAAATACTGCCTAATGACCGGCAAGACCGCGCTTCACACCAACGGCCACACTCAAAATGTCAAAATTTTAAACGATATGATGAGCGAATCGCCGGTTTGGATCAGCCCCGCTTCCGCAAAAGCGGAGGGGCTAAAGACGGGCGATATCGTGAAGCTCAAAAACAAATTCGGCGAGCAAAAGGCTAAAATTTTCGTCACGCAAGGCATCAGAGATGATTGCCTATTTTTATACCACGGCTTTGGGCACGTAAGCCCCGGGCTAAAGCGCACGAACGGCATAGGCACGAACCAAAGCGTCCTTCTCGATCCTGCTGCGGGTCCTGTGGTAAGCACGATGGTAACCAACGTCGGCGTCGATATAGTTAAAATTTGAAAGGGGCGGTTATGAAAAAACTCATAATGATTCACGACGAAAATTTATGTATAGGTTGCCAAGCCTGTTCGGTCGCGTGCAGGAACGAAAACGGCGTGCCGAGCGGCGTTTATAGGTTGCAGGTTCACGGCAAAACAAGCGGCGTTTTTCCAAATTTAAAGCTCGATTATTCGCGCGCCAGCTGCGTTATGTGCGAGGATAGCCCCTGCGTGGACGTCTGCCCTACGGGAGCGAGCTTTAAAACCAAAGACGGCGTAACGCTCATAGACGAGAGGCTTTGCGTTAGCTGCAAATACTGCATCCTGGCCTGTCCTTACGACGCTAGATTTGTCGATCCTATCACGCACGCTATCGGCAAATGCACCTTTTGCTACACAAACCGCACGAGCAAAGGCTTGCAGCCTGCTTGCGTAAGCGTATGTCCGACCGACGCTTTAGTTTTCGGCGACGTAAACGACGCGGGCTCCGGGGTAAATAAGCTGCTAGCCAAAACGAGCGTAGAATATCCGAAAGCGTATCTAAACACCAAACCGCGCCTAGCGAATATCAAAAACAAAAAAGGAGGACGCTATGAATAATATGTGGGGCGATATGAGCCAATATTCTGAAATTTACTGGCCTTGGCCGATTGCGATCTATCTATTTTTGGCGGGTCTTAGCGCGGGAGCGACGATGGTGGCGCTTTTAGTCAAATGGAACCGCCACGAAAGCGAGCAAAATTCCATCTGGGATGCGATGATTAGAGCGGGTGCGATCACGGCGCCGATCACGATCTGCGCGGGGCTTTTGCTTTTGATCTTTGATCTTGGCAAGCCGCTTACCTTCTATCTTTTGCTGATAAAATTTAACTTCGGCTCGGTGATGAGCCTCGGCGTGGCGGCGCTTTTAATCTACGTGCCGCTTAGCTTCGTATTTGCGCTATGCGTCTTCGGCGAGGAAATTTGCAAATTTAAACTATTTGCGTTTCTGCGACCTATCGTAAATTTACTAAGCTCGTTTGCCAAAGCATCCAAACTCTTCGAGCGGGTTTTATTTATCCTTGCTCTTTGCGTGGGCGCATACACGGGCTTTTTGCTAAGCGCGGTGATGAAAATTCCGCTTTGGAATACTCCGGTGCTACCGATTTTATTTTTGCTATCGGGCTTTTCCAGCGGCATCGCGGCGAGCATTTTAGTTGGACTTCTGTTTTTTAAAGGCTCGTTAAACAAAGATAGCATAAAATACCTTTTGGTGCTTGATCTGCGCGCGATACTCTTTGAGATTCCGCTTTTGTTCATTCTATTTGTCGGAATGTATTTTGAGGGCGGCACTAGCGCGCTTGCGGCACAGCAGGCTTTGACGCACGAGGTTTACGGCAAAATTTTCTGGATCGGCGTTTTAGGCACGGGGCTCATCGCTCCGATCATCATCGCCTTTACGGCGCTGAAAAACCACGCCTACAAGCCTGCGTTTATAGTTTTAAATTCTTTCGTCGTGCTTTGCGGCGTCATTCTGCTTCGCTACTACATCGTATATGCGGGGCAAATTTGCACGGGAGCGTAGTCTCGCTCCCGATTTAGGGAACGGGTTTGAAAATTTTACTTTTAGAAGACGATTTTGAATACAGAAGCAGCGTAAGCGAGTATCTACAGGAGCTTGGCTACGAGGTGGACGAATGCGAAAGCGGCGACGCAGCCTGCGATAAGATCGCCGCGAATGCATACCACTTGCTGATTTTAGACATCAAAGTGCCGGAGGTTTCGGGCGAAGAGGTGCTGAGATATGCGCGAAGTCTCGGCCTCAACACTCCCGTGATGATGATGACCTCGCTCGGCGACATCGACGATTTGAGCCAGTGCTACGAGCTTGGTTGCAACGAATATCTAAAAAAGCCTTTCCACCTAGCCGAGCTTAAATTTAGAGTAAGCGAGCTGATGCGAAAGTATTTCGGCGACGAAAAGGGTGCCGTCAAGATCGCGGATAAATTTCACTACTTCGCAAATTTAAAAATTTTAAAACGCGCGGACGAAGAGATATCGCTAAGCGCCAAAGAGATCAAGATTATAGAATTTCTGCTCGCCAATATCAAAAGATTCGTAAGCGTAGATGAACTCATCGCCGACGTATGGGACGGCGAAGCGGGCAGCGTCGATGTGCGCGTGCATATCAGCAACCTCCGCTCCAAAACGAGCAACGACTTCATCCTCTCCAGCCGCGGACTCGGATATAAGATCAATGCTTAAAGGGTTTAAATTTACGCTTTTTAGCGCGATTTTCATCATCGGCGCCTTTATAAGCGAGAGTCTTTATATCATCTATTTAAACTCCAAAATCGAGGAGAGTGCCGACGTCGCCGAGCTGATACAAAAAAGCGGCGAAGCCCTAGCCGGCGCGGATCTGAATCTAAAAGACGAGCTAATCTACGACTACGCGATCCTAAACGCAAACGGCGAAATTTTAAGATCAAACCTAAGCGTGCAGCCGCCCGATTTTGCGTTTATCACGCTGAAATTCGGCGGACGGGTATTTTTTAAGCGCCACTTTCTACACGAGGGCAAGCTGCATTTTTTCGTCATCTCAAAAAAGATAAGCTACGCAAAGATAGAATTTATCGCGATCTCTACGATCTTTATCACGATTTTCGTAGCGCTCATCATCGCGCTGTTTAACTACAAAATCATAAAAAATTTCTACGCGCAGCAAAGCAACCTCATCAAGGCGTTTTTCAACGACGCGATGCACGAGCTAAAGACCCCTCTGGGCGTCGCGCTCATCAATACCGAGATGCTTGGGCTGCGCGACAAACACACGGCGCGAATAAAATCCGCGCTCAAGCAGATGGTAATTACTTATGAGGATGTAGAGTACTTCATCAAAAGTGGCAAGATGAGCCTAAAAAGCCGCCGCATCGATATGAGCGAGTTTTTGGGCGCTAGGATAAATTTCATCTATCTGGTCGCAAAAAGCAAAAATATAAGCCTACAATCGCGAATAGCGCCCGATGTGAGCGTCTTTATGGACGAAACCTCGCTAATGCGCCTCATCGACAACACCCTAAGCAACGCCATAAAATACTCGCGCCCAGGCGGCAAGATCATCATCGCGCTGGAAAAGGGGGTGAGCATAGCGGTCTTTAGCGTGCAGGACTTCGGCATCGGCATAAAGGATACGAGCGCGATCTGGGATAGATACTCGCGCGAAAACGCGGCTCTTGGCGGATTCGGTCTCGGGCTAAACATAATCGATAAAATTTGCAAGCGCTACGGAATCGCAAAAAGCGTCAGCTCGAAACTCGGCGAAGGCAGCACCTTTTGCTACAAAATCCCGCTGTTTAAGCAGAAACTTTTGGACTAAAACGGCACGTTAAATTTGGGCGCAAATTTTAAAATTTTAAAAGTAAAATTTGCGCGACTAGGGCTTTTTAAAATTTTGTTTTAGCTCGGATTTTCAGCCGCTTTTTGCTTCTCTACTGCGTAAATAATATTCTTCTAATGGATAATTTAGATTTCCGCAGTTGTCCAGCTCAAAACCCTGTTTTATATCAAACGACGCCTTGTTTCTCTCCTGGTAATATTCCTTGATCTTTTCAGAAAAATTCATTCTATCAAATAGGTATTCGGAATGATTGCGTTGTATATAATTTTTATAAATTAAAACAAACTTATCTAACAATATATGAATATTTGGTCCTTTGTAAGCGCCGTCTAGAATAATTATCGGTCTATCAAACCCGGCACTCATATCATTTAAATTTATCTTTATATATTTCTTTGGGTCGGTTTTTTTAGCCTTCAGTTTATTCATAAAAATCTCTTCAAACGTCTCATTGTTATCATGATGCGTTTTTAATACTTCAAACCAATTAGATAAATTTATGTTCTCTAGTTCATAGTATGCAATTTCATATGAGTTACGCCAAGAACTGCCATAGGCATAGGTCCTATAATCATTGATCATTCGCTCTAATTTTAACTCTTTATCCAAATACTGTCCTATCGCTCTTTTATACAGCTCCTCTTTGGGCAAAATTCTGTTTTCTTTGAGGCAATAGCCCTGCTTGTATTTGTCGTAGTCGGAAGTAGAAACTACGGCGAAGCCTCGCGAGGTGGAGTAGTCGGGGATGATGCGGATAAATGCGGAGCAGAGTATCACCGCTAGAAGTAATGTGCCATCTAGCGCTTTAAATTTAAGAGATTTATAAAATTTCATACCGACGCTCCTTTTAAAATTTAAAACGCTCACTCGCCCAAGCCGTCGCCGCCGCCGCGATAAAGCAGGCAAGCGGAAGCACTTAAATTTAAATCCCGCCGCTAGCCTTCGCGGTGCAGAATTATATAGCCCAGCTTCGTGCCGTTTTCGTCCGAAAATGCCCTCACGTAAAAATAATGCCCGTCCTTTTTGATAAAGCTCTGTGCCCCAAAATCAAGCGTCGCCAAAATCGACAAAACGTCGTAATCTGGCGCGCTGTTTACGACGATAAAGTCCCTGATAACGCCTATTTTATCGTAAAAGCAGTCGGTCTCGAACCTCTTATCTACGAGGATAAAAATATCGTTTCCCATGCGGTTGATCTGCGCGATGACGTGCTCGAAATCGAGCATTATCTCGGCGCTTCCGATAAATTTACCGTCGCTAAAAACGGGCGAAATTCCGCGCATAAAAACCCCGCACCGCCCCATCTCGACGAGCGCTTTAGGAAGCAGGCTTTGGCGGATCTGCAAAAGCGAATGGCGAAACGAACTCAGATCGTCGTCGTAAAATTCGTCGCTCCAGCTTCTGGCCAGGCTTCTGATGTTTTGCGTGTGAAAATGTATCTTCACGCCCGTGTAGAAGGGCACCGCGCTTAAAATGTCTTTGTATTTTTTCGTCACGTCCATGCACTCGCCGTGTTTGCCGCTCTCGAAACAGCGCACCACGTCGCTATTCTGCGACAAAATCAGCGAGATCGCAAAGGCGTTTAGCTTCTCTTCGTCCACGATCTTTTCAAACAAACTCGCGCTAAAATCGAACTGCTGCTTGATTTTTATCTCGTTTTCCTCGCTTTTAAAGCGCAGGTAAAACGCAAAGGTGGCGCCGCAGCAAGCAAGCGCGAAAAGGCTTAGATATTTTTTGGATCGCGCACCTATCATCTGAATTCCATCTTTAAATTTGCCGCTAAAACCTCTGCGAATTCGCTAAATTCCGGCAGATCGAGCTTGCCATTTCGCATCTTTTTACCCCAGACGGGCTCCGGGAAAAAGCTGTCGTTTTTAAAGCGCGCTTGGATGTGAAAATGCACGCGCGGCACGTAGTTGGCGAAGCTTGCGATGTTAATCTTGTCGGGCGCATAAAACTCCCGCAGGCTCTTTTCGCACTGAAGCACGGCGCGCCACAGATGCGCCAGCGTCGCCTCGTCGCAGTCGCTAAGCTCCTTAAATTTTGCCTTCGTAAAGACCTTCACCCACGGCACTTCGTGCTCCTCGCGCTCCACGTAAATCATCTCGTCTTCGTAAATCATCGCTTCTCCTTGAAAATGGAATTTTAATGCAAAGCCCATTAAAGCTCGGTAAATTCCTCTTACATAAATAATATACTAAAATACATTAATTAAATATATCTATAAAATCTCGATATATTCGTGATTTTTATGCTATAATTCTATTTTTTAAAAGGAATATATATGAAATCAGTTTGGATAATGATCCTATGCGCCGCGGCGATTTTGATGATTACGATGGGCATTCGTATGTCATTAGGTCTTTTCGTGCAGCCTATAATGCAAGCAAATTCCCTATCCATCGCACAAGTAAGCTTTGCGATGGCAACTACGCAGCTGGTATGGGGCTTTTCGCAACCGCTTAGCGGGATACTTGCAGACAAGCTCGGTGCCTACGTCGTGCTGTTTTGGGGCAGCGTGCTTTTGGCGATTAGTTGCGCTCTTGTGCCGTTATTTAGCAGCGAAAGCGCACTTGTATTAACGATGGGTTTTGGGCTTGCACTGGGGCTTGGCGCAGGTAGTTTTCCAATTCTAATGAGCCTAATGGCAAAGCGCCTGCCATTTTCTATCCGCTCGGTTGCTAGCGGAGTGCTAAATGCAGGCGGCTCGTTCGGGCAGTTTTTATTTGCGCCGATGATTGGGTTTTGTATCGCAACGCCCGCTTTAGGATACGGCGGCGCATTTTTTACGCTCGCAGGGCTTAGCTTGCTAATTCTGCCGCTCGCTAGACTTTTAGCAGGCGGTAAAATTCTATTTGGCGAGCAAACCAGCCTGCATGAAGAAGATAAGCGCAGCTTAGGCGAAGTGCTGCGTTTAGCACTGCACGATAAAAGCTATATTTTGATAAATTTAAGCTTTGCTACGTGCGGTTTTCACGTAGCATTTTTAGTGACGCACCTACCTAGCGAAGTAGCACTAAGCGGGCATGGCGCGCAGGTAGCGTCCTTTTCGCTCGCACTGATTGGCATCGCAAACATCGTAGGCAGCTTATTCGTAGGTTGGTGTGTTTCCAAAGTGCGCTGTAAAGTCATTTTATTTTGCATATATGCCCTACGTATCGCTCTTATTGGTGCTTATGTGCTCTCGCCAAAAGATAGCCTTACGTTTTATATCTTCAGCGTGGGATTAGGATTTACCTGGCTAGCGACCGTACCGCCTACTGCGGCTGCCGTTGGTAAGCTATTAGGGACGCGATATTTAGCAAGCCTATTTGGATTTACGATGCTTTCGCATCAAATCGGCGGATTTTTTGGCGCATATATCGGGGGTCTTGCGGTGCGAGCATACGGCGCGTATGATTGTATGTGGTATTTGGATATGACGCTAGCGGCTATTGCAGCTCTGCTAAGCCTGCCTGTGCGTGAAGCTAAGATGAAGCACGTGAAATTTTAAAAATTTTATGGGATTTTGAAATTCTTAAAATTTTAAAATTTATCGGATTTTATGTTTCGCACGATGAAATTTCACTTTAGCTTTAAAATTCCGCTACGATAAAATGCAAAATCCGCTTATGCTTTCAAATTTAGCCGAGACGAGCTTTTAAATTTTATAGAATTTTGAAATTTTAAAATTTCGGCTCGCGCAGCATTTTAAGAGCCGGCGCGAGAGCATCTGTAAAGCCTTTAAATTTTTCAAATTCCTCCGCGCTAAACTCCGCGCTAAACTCCGCTCCCGCAGCACCAAAGCTTGCTTCATAAACAAAACCCGATTTTTTAAAAAAATGTTCAAATTTAGCCACCGCCGCAAACGGCACGAAAAATATGCACTTCTTACGCAGCACGAATTCCACTAGCTCTGCGGCATCCACAGCAGCGTCTATCGCGGCATTTGCGCTACTGGCGTATGCGCGCACCAGCCCGCCGGTGCCTAGCTTGATGCCGCCGAAGTAGCGCACCACGAGCACCGCGGCGTTAATCAGACTGGCGCCGCGAAGCGCGTTTAGGCACGGCGCGCCCGCGGTCGATTTGGGCTCGCCGTCGTCGCTTGAGTTTTCTACGATCTGCCCGGGCTCGTTCAGCGCGCGATACGCCCAGACGATATGCCGCGCCTTGGGATGTTGCTGCCGCAGCCGCACACGCAGCGCCTCAAAGCTCGCTAGCGGCGCTAGATAGGCGATGAAGCTTGATTTTTTAATCTCCTGCGCGGCGCTGATCTCTTTTTCAATCGTTTTCAAGGCTTTCCTTTGCGGAATTTTATCTTTTTTGCATTATAATAAAAGTTCAAAAAAAGATCAAAGGAGCTTCATGATCCAGACTTGTTTATTTCCCGCGGCGGGCTACGGCACGCGCTTTTTGCCCGCGACCAAATCGCTACCTAAAGAGATGCTTCCGATCCTTACCAAGCCGCTCATTCACTACGGCGTGGACGAGGCGCTGGAGGCGGGCATGGATAATATGGCTTTCGTCACGGGTCGCGGCAAACGCGCGCTGGAGGATTATTTTGACCGCAGCTACGAGCTGGAGGATCAAATTTCAGGCAGTAGCAAGGAGTATCTGCTCGATGAGATCAGGGCGCTTATGAAGCGCTGCACCTTCTCTTTTACGCGCCAAGAGCAGATGAAGGGACTCGGCAACGCGATTTATACGGGTAAAATTTTAATCCGCGACGAGCCTTTCGGCGTGGTGCTCGCAGACGATCTGTGCGTGAACGAAAACGGCGAAGGCGTGCTTGCGCAGATGGTTAAAATTTACGAAAAATACCGCTGTAGTGTCGTTGCAGTAATGGAGGTGCCACCGCAGGACGTAAATAAATACGGCATCATCGCAGGAAAGAGCATCAGCGATGATCTGATAATGGTCTCGGATATGATAGAAAAGCCGGAGCCTGGCGAGGCTCCATCAAACTTAGCCATCATCGGGCGCTACATCCTAACGCCTAATATTTTCGATCTCATCGAACAGACGGCGCCGGGTAAAAACGGCGAGGTGCAGATCACCGACGCACTTTTGAAGCAGGCTCAAAACGGCGTGGTGATCGCGTATAAATTTAAAGGCACTCGCTTCGACTGCGGCTCGGTAAAAGGCTACGTGGAGGCGATCAAATATTTCTACGAGCGAGAATTCGGCAATGGTAAAAAATGAGCTATTTTTCCCGCTGGCAAAAGAGGGCGCGCTAGAGGAGGTGGCGGCAAAGATTCGCGCCGAATACGAAAGCGGCGAGATAGGCTACTACCGCCTGCCGCAGCAAGGCGCAGACGAAATAGCGCGAGCGCAGGAATTTTTTAGCGCGCGAAGCTACGACGGGGTCGTGCTTTTGGGTATCGGCGGCTCCAGCGTGGGCGTGCGGGCGTTTTATGAGATGCTGCGTCCGCGCATAAGAAAGAATTTGCGCTTTGAAATTTTGGATAATCTCGACGGGCACAGTGTAAACCGCGCACTCGAAGGACTAAATTTTGCTCGCACGATCTTCATCATATCGTCCAAATCGGGCGGCACGATTGAAACGATCTCGCTTTTTAAGGTCGTTTTGCAACGTTTTGGAATTTCAGATTTAAAGACGCTAGCAAAAAATTTCATCTTTATCACCGATGCGGGCTCGCCGCTGGATGTCTTTGCGCGCGAGCACGGCGCCTGCGTAATAAATATGCCCGCTAACGTAGGCGGCCGTTTTAGCGTGTTAAGTGCGGTAGGGCTAGTGCCCGCAGTTGGGCTAGGCCTTGATGCAAGCGCGATGCTACGCGGAGCTGCCGCCGCAAAAGAGCGGTATCTGGATGAAATTTTAGCAGGCGATCCCGCTAAAATCGCGGAGAATAAAATTCTACGAAAAGCCCATCACTACGCCACGCACAAAAGTGCGAAAATCAACGTCCTTTTTAGCTACGGCGACGCGCTGCGCGCATTGGGCGAGTGGTACGTACAGCTATGGGCGGAAAGCCTAGGTAAAAAGATCGGCTTTAGCCGCGAGGGACTTACTCCTGTAGGGCTTGTAGGCTCGCGCGATCAGCACAGCTTCCTTCAGCTCATAATGGACGGCGTAAAGGATAAGACCGTGACTTTCTTAAAGCTCACGGACAACGGCATTGCGGACGCGGTGCCCGGTATCAGTCTGCAAGGTCTTGAGGGCTGTGACTTCGTAAACGGCATGCGACTGGATGAGGTGCTAAATCTTCAGTGCGATGCTACGCTGCAAGCCGTACTAAATGAGGGCATCAGCGTCGATCTAATCGAGGTTTCGCGGCTTTGTGAACAGAGCGTGGGCGAGCTATTTTACTACTTCGAGCTGCTAACCAGCGCTACTGGAGCGATACTGGGCGTCAGCACTTACGATCAGCCGGGCGTCGAGGTAGGCAAGAGAATTTTAAAATCGCTAGTTTTGAAATCGCGAGATTAGAATTTGCGGCGCTCGCTAGACGGAATTTCGTCGGTCTAAATTTTACTAAAGTCAGGCTCTACTCGTACCCTATTTTGCTTGGGCAAAATTTTAGAATTTTAAAATTACCGCTGTGAAATTCTGCGCGTAAAATTTACGCCGCGGAATTTTGATTTTTTGCTACAAGCATTTGAAATTTAGTTGCGAATTTCGCAGCAGAATTCCAAGATTGCACCGCGAGGCGTAAAAATTTTGCGACTTGCAAGCGCACAAGGAGATGAAATGAAAATCACAGAGATCGATCACTTCGTCCTAGTTACGGAGGATCTGCAAAAATGTGTGGAATTTTACGAAGGGATTTTGGGCTTAGAGCACGTTTGCGAGAGCGGCAAACACAGCCTGCGTTTCGGCTCTTCAAAGATCAATATCCACACCAGCGCGGGCGCGCTTGCGCCGTTTGCAGCGCGTCCTGGCGCAGGCTCGGCGGACTTTTGCCTCATCTGCGAAGATCAAAGCGCACAGCAGCTCAAGACGGAGCTGGAAAGCAAAGGAGCGCAAATAGAGCTTGGCGTCGTGCCTCGAATGGGCGCGCGCGGCGCTATGCAAAGTATCTATCTGCGCGATCCGGACGGCAATCTCGTAGAGCTCGGCGTATATGAAAGAAACGAAGACTAGCATATAAATTTAAAGGCAAAATTTCAAGCGGAGCGTTAAAATTTAAATTTTCTAAATTATATCTTTCATTAAAGATCGATATTCTGCGGATTAAATTGTTTATCCCTCGGTGCGCTAATTATGTATCGTTTGTATATTTTTTAAACCTTATCTTTTGTTTTTAGAATTTCATAAATTTGTTCATT
>UQCL01000054.1 GCA_900539505.1 uncultured Campylobacter sp.
ATACTAAGACTTTTAGCCTATTTGATGATTTAAACTCAACTATTGGTTTAAATAAAATTACGAATAAAATAATATCAAATAAAACCGCTCCTTGGAATTTTGTCGATTTTGTCCATCATCATACAGATAGAAATGTTGATATAAATGGCAACTACTCATATACGCCATTTGAAGGTAATAAAAAGATAAACTATGATCTCAATCAAACCCTTATATTTACTTGCAAAGGTGGTATGTATGGTTCCGATAGCTTTAGTATAAAAGAATGCAAAAATATTACCTTTTTTGAAAGAGCGCTAGGAAAGAATAGATATTGCATATATTATGAGGGGATTAAGTATATGAGCTATAAGTTTCAACCATCTGAAAAGACAAAAAATCCAGATTACGAATTTGATATGGTTCATAACCGCATAAACCAATATTTGCAAGGCGTTAAAGAATGTGTGCCGTATAGTAATACCAACTTTATACACTCGTGCGAATTTTATATAGATAACCACGGAAACAGGTATTACGGGAATTTTTATCTGATATATAGTTTAATAAAAAACGATGTTTTTATCTTAACCGATAATTTAGAAATAATAAAACATCCCAGCTCCGTGCATAGCAAAGCGCAAAATTCCTCATAAAATTTTACGCTTTACATCTTGCGAATGGATTTTTACCAAAGTAAAATTCTGTCGAGCGGCGCCGCATCTCGTGCTGCGAGCGCAAAACGTTTAGCAAATATCGCGATAAATTTAAACTTATAATAGTGGAGTTTGAAAAAAATGCGCCACTTTGAAAGCGCGTACGAAGCTACGTAGCGATATTTGCGGCAAGCGGTGCAAGCCATGCCGCTAAATTTAGAGCGAAATTTTAAATAAGGCTAAATTTAATAAAATTTAGCCGTTCATTATCGATAGCAGCTCGGTGTTGTCTTTGGTTTTTAGCATCTTGGCGTATAAAAATTTTAGCGCCTCAACGTCGTCCATCGTAGAGATCGCCGAGCGCAGCGCCCAGATTTTTTGCAGATTTTCGCTGCCTTGCAAAAGCTCCTCTTTGCGCGTGCCGGACTTGGTGATGTTGATCGCGGGGTAAATTCTGCGATCCGAGATATTGCGATCGAGGATGATCTCGCTGTTGCCCGTGCCTTTGAACTCCTCGAAGATCACGTCGTCCATTCGCGAGCCGGTCTCGATGAGCGCGGTAGCGACTATGGTGAGCGAGCCGCCGTTTTCGATATTTCGCGCCGCACCGAAAAAGCGCTTCGGCTTGTGCAGGGCGTTTGCGTCTACGCCGCCGCTTAGCACTTTGCCACTGCTAGGCGTGACGGTGTTGTAGGCGCGCGCAAGGCGGGTGATGCTATCGAGCAGGATGACGACGTCCTTGCCGTTTTCGACGGCGCGTTTTGCCTTTTCGATGACGAGCTCGGCGACGCGAACGTGATTGAATGCTGGCTGATCGAAGGTCGAGCTAAACACCTCGCCGCGCACGCTACGCTCCATGTCGGTTACCTCCTCCGGGCGCTCGTCGACTAACAGCACCAAAAGCTCGACCTCGGGGTGGTTGCGCGTAATGCCGTTGGCGAGCTCCTTCATAAGCTCCGTTTTACCGCTACGCGGAGGCGCCGTGATGAGCCCGCGCTGCCCCTTGCCGATCGGGGTGAAAAGATCGAGTACGCGACCGGTAAGGCGCATAGGATCGTATTCGAGCTTGAGCTTTTCGGTCGGGAAAAGCGGTGTGAGATTGTCAAATAGCGGGCGCTCTCTGGCCTCTTGGATCGATTTGTAATTAATCGCCTCGATCTTTAAGAGCGCATAGTACTTCTCCTGATCCTTCGGCTCGCGCACCTGGCCCGTGACGATGTCGCCTACGCGCAGGGCGAATTTGCGGATCTGGCTTAGGCTCACGTAGGCGTCATTGGCGCTGTCGCTTAAATTTGAATCTATGCCGCGCAAAAAGCCGTAACCCTCGGCGGTAACCTCCAAAATCCCCGTAAAAAGTATGAAGCCGCCCTGCTTCGTCTGCATGCGTAAAATTTCAAAAACGAGCGCTTGGCGGCGGAATTCGCGCGGGTTCTCGACGCCCAGTTCGTCTGCTATGGCGATGAGATTTTCAAGATCCATCGAGCGGAGCTCCTCGATCTGGTAGCCCTCGACGGGAACGTGCGTTTTAGCGTAAGTTTTTCTACCGTTTTGATTAGAATTTGAAACGGCGGTCTGAGCGGAATTTTGATTTGTATTTTCCATTTGTCCTCTTAGAGTGTGAAGTTATTAAATTTGGTTTTAAAAAAGTCGTGAAATTTAAAATTTAGTTCTCTTTATAAGCACCGAACCTTAAAATTTTTTGTTGCCTTCTGCTGATGAGCTCGTCTATGCTAAGATCGTCTAGCTTGTGCAGCTCGGTTAAGACGTAGTTTCCAAGCGCTTTTATCGCGCCGTCTTTATCTCTGTGGGCGCCTGTTTTAGGCTCTTTAATCACGTCATCGATCAAGCCCAGCTCTTTTAGCTCCTCGGCTGTGATCTTTAGCGCCTTCGTAGCGGCCTCGCTCTTGCTCGGATCGTTCCACAAAATCGCGGCACAACCCTCGGGAGAGATAACCGAAAAAATTGAGTTTTGAAGCATCGCCAGCCGATCAGCCACGCCGATCGCTAAAGCTCCGCCGCTGCCGCCCTCGCCTATAACAACGGCGATCGTAGGCGTTTTAAGATCGCTAAGCTCATATAGATTTCGCGCGATAGCCTCACTTTGACCGCGTTCCTCGGCACCAAGTCCAGGATATGCGCCCGGAGTGTCGATCAAAAACAAAATAGGAAGGTTAAATTTCTCGGCAAGTTTTGCTACGCGTAGTGCCTTGCGATAGCCCTCCGGATGGGGCATGCCAAAATTTCGCTTCAGCTTGTTTTTAGTACCGCGACCTTTCTGCTCGGCAATCACGACAATTTTACGGTTACCCATAATGCCCAGATAACACACGATCGACGGATCGTCCCTAAAAGCGCGGTCGCCGTGAAGCTCCCTGGCGTCCTGCAAAAGCGCGCGAATATAATCGATCGCGTAAGGGCGATCCGGATGGCGCGCAAGCTGAAGTCTTTGGTATTCGTTTAAATTCTTATAAACTTTGGAAATTTCTTTTTCGAGGTTCTTATTTAAAATTTCGACTGCGTCCTCATCGCCGCGAATTTTAGCGGCGGTGATGTCCTCGTCGATCTGCTTTATAGACTTTTCGAAGTCCAGATAGCTAGCCATTAATCTACTCTTTTGAAAATAAGCGATGCGTTCGTGCCGCCGAATCCAAAGTTATTGCTCATGACGCAATCGAGTTTGGCTTTTCTAGCGACGTTTGGCACATAGTCCAAATCGCAATCTGGATCTTTTGAAATTTGATTTATCGTAGGCGGTATGATACCGTTTTGCATCGCTAAAAGACTGATCGCAGCCTCTACCGCTCCAGCAGCGCCCAGGCAGTGTCCTAGCTGACCCTTGGTGGAGCTGACCGCAGGCACCTTCCCCTCGCCGAAAAGCTCTTTTAACGCCGCGGTTTCGTTTTTATCGTTTATCGCGGTGGACGTTCCGTGAGCGTTGATATAATCAATCTTCGGGCGTCCCGCCATCTCGTAGGCTTTTTTCATAGCGCGTATCGGGCCGTCTAGGCTAGGCGAAGTGATATGATAAGCATCGCCGCTAGCGCCGAATCCTACGAGCTCGCCGTAAATTTTAGCGCCGCGCGCTTTTGCGTCCTCTAGCTCTTCTAAAACTAAAGCCGCCGCGCCTTCGCCCATAACAAAGCCATTTCGCTCCGCATCAAACGGACGTGAAGCGTGCGCAGGATCGTCGTTTCTAGCACAAAGCGCCTTCATCGCGGCAAATCCGCCGATACCTACGGGGCAAACCGCAGCCTCGGCACCCACTGCGAGCATCTTTTTCGCTTCGCCGATCATGATAACTCTCGCAGCGTCCATAATCGCATGCGCGGAAGCCGCACAAGCCGTAACGCTGGATAAATTCGGACCTTTTAATTTATAATATATAGAAACAAAGCCGCCGAGCATATTTACTAAAGCAGAGGGGATAAAAAACGGAGAAATTCGCCTAGGGCCGCGCTGCAAGCAGATATTGGCATTTATCTCAATATTCGGTAAACCGCCTATACCGCTAGCCGAGCTAACGCCGAATTCGTCGCTATCAAAGCTACTAAATTTAGCGTCATCCATAGCTTCACCCGCAGCTTTAAGCCCCAGTTGGACAAATCTATCCATCTTTTTTATCTCTTTTCCATCTTCGATTACGCTGCTTGGATCGAAACCTTTTACTTCAGCTGCAATTTGAACCGGAAATTCGCTAGCGTCAAAGAGTGAAATTTTATCAACCCCGGTTTTTCCGTTACAGATATTTTCAAAACTGCTCTGTTTGTCAAGCCCGAGAGAGGTTATCATCCCGATGCCCGTTACTACGACTCGTTTCAAAACCGCTTCCTTAAAATTTTATTTCTTAGGCAAATTTTCTATATAATCTACTACGTCTTTAATGCTTACTAATTTTTCGGACTCGCTATCAGGGATCTCGATACCGAATTTCTCCTCTAAAGCCATTACTAGCTCAACTACGTCAAGAGAGTCCGCGCCCAAATCCTCGATAATTTTAGAATCAAGTTTAACCTGATCCGGGCTAACGCTGAGTTGCTCTACAACTACGTCTCTTACATCTTCAAATACTGCCATTTTAGCACTCCTTTAAAAAAATACCGCGTAATTCTATAATATTTAACCTTAAATTCCGCTATTTAACGCTACATATAGAGCCCGCCGTTAATTTTAAGCGTCTCGCCCGTAATGTATCCCGCGCCGTCGCTAAGCAAAAACGCAACTCCTTCGGCGACGTCGCTCGTGCTTCCTAAGCGCTTAAGCGGGATGCTCGCTTCGTAGCTTGCTTTTACGTCGTCGCTTAGCGCGTCCGTCATATCCGTAGCGATGAAGCCCGGAGTTATGCAGTTGAAGCGGATTCCGCGCGCCGCGCCCTCTTTTGCAAAGCTCTTACTCATCGCGATCATTCCGCCCTTGCTCGCGCTATAATTGACCTGCCCGGCGTTGCCCATTTCGCCGACGATCGAGGCGATGTTTACGACCGCGCCGAAGCGCTTTTTGCTCATTAGCTTTAAAGCTTCACGGCAGCCGATAAAGGCGCTGCTTAAATTTGCTTCGATCACGCCCATGAAGTCTTCCAGCTTCATCCTAAGCGCGAGCTTGTCGTTCGTGATGCCCGCGTTATTTACGAGATAGTTTAGCTCACCGTCGCTTTGCGCGATCAGGGCAATCGCCTCGCTAAATTCCGCCTCGTTCGTCGCGTCAAATTTTATCACGGCGCCCTCTCCGCCATTTGCGCGGATCTCCTCCAGTAGCGCGTCGGCAGGCTCAGGGCTCGAGCGATAATTGATCCACACCTTAAGTCCATAGCCAGCCAAAGTCCTTGCGATCTGCGCGCCGATACCGCGGCTCGCGCCCGTGATTAAAACGTTTTTCCCGCTAAATTTCATACTTGTCCTTTTGTTAAAATTTTAATTTCTAGCGTAAATTTATCCAAATTTACCTAAATTTTAGCAGTTTAAATTTGCTCGCGAGCCGCGCCGTTTAAATTTCAAAATAGCGCCTCGTCCATCTCCGCGGGCTTCGGTAGCCCCATTAGTTTTAGTACGGTAGCTGCGACGTTGCTAAGCCCAAGTCCGCTTTTTAGTTCACGCACGTCGCGCCCCAGCACGAAGCAAAATACGTCAAATGTCGTGTGGTTCGTTAAAATTTCGCCGTCCGCATCTCGCATCGCCTCGCAGTTGCCGTGGTCGCTAATCTGCACATAGGCGTAATCGTGCGCCCTCGCCGCGCTTAAAATTTTACCGATGCACTCATCCACCGCCTCGACCGCCTTTACCGCGGCGTCGTAATTGCCCGTGTGTCCAACCATATCGCCGTTTGCGAAATTTACGACGATGAAATCGATCCCCCCTTCGATACCGCGAATCACCGCATCGCACACCGCTGGCGCGCTCATCTGCGGCTGCTCGTCGTAGGTTTTTACTTTCGGGCTCGGGATCAACACGCGAGTTTCGTTCGGCAGCGGCTCCTCGACGCCGCCGTTAAAGAAAAACGTCACGTGTGCGTATTTTTCGGTCTCGGCGGTGTGAAGCTGCGTAAGACCGGCTTCCGCGATCACTTCGCAAAGCGTGTTTTTAAGCACAGGCTTCTCAAATAGCAGTGGAAATTTAAAGCTCGCGTCGTATTCGCTCATCGTGATTAAATTTTTCACGACGAACTTCCGCTTGAATTCGCTAAAGCTCTCATCGCCCAAAGCCGCGCAAAGCTCTCTAGCGCGATCGTTTCTAAAATTTATAAAAATCACTCCGTCATCCGCGCCGATACCGCCAAAGCCATTAAAGCTCGCGGGCTCGATAAACTCGTCGCTCACGCCGCGCTCGTAGCTTTGCAGTATGTACTCGCTAGGCGAAATTTCAAGCGGCGCCGCTTCGCCCATAAGCACGTCGTAAGCGCGCTTTACGCGATCAAAGCGCTTGTCGCGATCCATCGCGTAAAAGCGCCCGCAAACGCTGCCGACTTTAAATTTAGCCTGTAGGTGCTTTAAAAATTCCGCCCCGCTGCTCGGCGAAACGTCGCGCCCATCGGTAATGGCGTGCGCCCATGTCTCGCAACCCGCATTCTGCGCTATCTCGCAGATCGCGTCGAAATGGCGCAGATGCGAATGCACGCCGCCGTCGCTGTAAAGCCCTATGACGTGCACTCTGCGGCACTTTGAAAGCAGGCTTTGCAGCGCTTCGTTTTTCTCAAGCGAGCCCTCATCGATCGCGCGATCGATTTTGACTAGGTTTTGATACAAAATTCTACCGCTTCCGATCGTCATATGCCCTACTTCGCTGTTTCCCATCTGTCCCTGCGGCAAGCCCACGGCAAGCCCGGAGGTGCGCAGCAGCGTATTGGGCACGTTTTTAAAAAGATAATCATAGGCGGGCTTTTTCGCGTTCGCAAACGCGTTAAATTTATCGCTCGCGTTAAAGCCGATGCCGTCGGTGATGAGTAAAATCGTCTTTTGCCCCATTTTGGCTCCTAAATTTCGTCTAAATTTCGCCGCGCAGGTCTTTTGAAGCAGGTCTGCGGCGCTGTTTTTACGAGCGGCATTATACTTTTTTTTGGCAAATGCGGCAAAATTTCATCCGCCCTAAAAGCTAAATTTTACCTCTTTTATACTAAAATGCGCGTTTTCATATAAAATTTCATAAAATTTAAAAGGTAAACTTTGTTTTATTATCTCTATCATCTTACGAATATAAATTTTTTCCAATACATCACCGCGCGCGCAGGGCTTGCGTTTTTTATCGCTTTTTGTTTTTCGGTCTGGGCTATGCCGCGGTTTATCCGCTGGGCGCAAAATAGACACGCCGCGCAGCCCATCTACGAGCTCGCGCCACAAAACCATCAGAAAAAGAGCAAAACCCCCACGATGGGCGGGCTCGTTTTCGTTACCGCCGCGGTGCTCGCAAGCCTGCTGTGCGCCAAGCTAAACAACGTCTTCGTGCTCTGCGGGCTGCTTTGTTTGGTGGGCTTCGGCTACATAGGTTTTAAGGATGATATCTCTAAAATTTTAGGTCGCCAAAACCACGCAGGCCTTAGCGCGCGGGCTAAATTTGCACTGCAAAATTTCTTGGCTTTTCTGATCGGGGCTACGCTTTATGCTTTTAGCGACCTGGGCGGGGAATTTTTCGTGCCGTTTTTTAAGTACCCTCTGCTAAATTTATGGATCTTCGCGCCGCTGTTTTGGACGATCGTAATAAGCGCTAGCTCAAACGCGGTAAATTTAACCGACGGCCTGGACGGGCTAGCGACCATCCCGTCGGTATTTTCGCTCTGCAGCTTGGGCGTGTTCGCCTATCTCTGCGGGCATGCGATCTACTCGCAGTATCTCTTGCTACCGCGCGTCGCGGGCGCGGGCGAGGTCTGCATCATCGTCTCGGCGCTCATCGGCGCGCTGCTTGGGTTTTTATGGTTTAACTGCTACCCCGCCGAAGTCTTTATGGGCGACAGCGGCAGTCTCAGCGTGGGCGCGTTTTTAGGATACTGCGCGGTCATCACGAAGAATGAAATTTTACTCATAATGATCGGCTTCGTCTTCGTCATCGAAACGCTCAGCGTGATCTTGCAGGTGGGCAGCTTTAAAATTTTCAAACGTAGAATTTTCCTGATGGCGCCGATACATCACCATTTCGAGCTTAAAGGCTGGGTCGAGAATAAAATCATCATCCGCTTTTGGATCATCGCGCTGATCGCAAATATCATAGCGCTGACGTCGCTGAAACTGAGATAAAATGCGAGCGCAGGTCGAGCCCGACTTGAAAACGGCGCGTAAAAGATACGGCGAGATGGCCGAGCTTAGCGCGGGCGAGATAACTCGAATTTTATGGGGCGAAGGGGGAGAAAAATGAAAAAATCGCTATTCGGCTACGGGCTTACGACCAAAGCGATCGCCGAGCACTGTCAAAAAGACGGCTGCTGGGAGATTTACGACGATAAATTTGAAATTTCTTCGGGCGCGCCGAAGCTGGACGAGTTCGGCAACGCGCTTTTAAACCCGAGCGAGTTCGATCCCTCCGCAAGCGAGCTTGAAATCCCAAGCCCCGGCTTCCCGCCGCATCACAAGCTGGTGCGAAAGGCACGGAATTTAATCAGCGAATACGATTATTTTGACGATTACAAAGGCCTTAAAATTTGGATCAGCGGCACGAACGGCAAGACGACGACGACGAAGATGACGCAGCACTTGTTAGAGCGATACGGCTCGCAAATGGGCGGCAACGTGGGCGTTCCACTCGCAAAGCTTGATAAAAGCGCTAAAATTTGGGTGCTGGAGACGAGCTCATTTACGCTGCACTACACCAAGCACGCGCGCCCCGACATCTACGTGCTGCTTGCGATCACGCCCGATCATCTCAGCTGGCACGGCGATTTCGCGGAGTATGAGCGCGCCAAACTCTCGCCGTTGCTAGCGATGCGCGAAGGCTCTGTGGCGCTGATCCCGCGCGCCTACGAAAGTTCCGCCGCTGCTCAAAATAGCCTAGCTCGCGTGATCTGCTACGAGGACGAAGCGGATCTGGCGCAAAAATTCGGCATTGATCTGGACGAGATAAAATTCCGCACGCCGTTTTTGATCGACGCGCTTTTGGCGCTGTGCGTGGAGAAAATTTTATTCGACAGATGCGACGTCGCGCGACTAAACGACTTCGTGATCGAGGGCAATAAGCTAGAGGAATTTACCGACGCACGCGGCAGGCTTTGGGTCAATGACACGAAGGCGACCAACATCGATGCGTGCGCGCAGGCGCTAAAGCGTTACGCGGGACGCAAAATACATCTGATCCTCGGCGGCGACGATAAAGGCGTGGATCTGCACCCGCTTTTTGCGGAGTTTAAAAAATACGATCTGCAAATTTACGCAATCGGCTCAAATACCGATAAAATCGTGTGTTTGTGCGACGAATACAGACTTCCTTGCGTGCGCTGCGAAATTTTACAAACAGCGGTGAGCGAAATTTCGAATCGGTATTTGAGCGGAGAAAATTTTTGCGAAAATGAAATTTCAAAAGGACGCTTAGGCGGCGAGAATTCCGCAGGAAATTTAATGCAGGATAAAATTTCGACTACCGAAAGCGAGAGCTCCTGTGTGAACGCAAGCAGCGGCAAAACTTTAGGTTCGCAAAATTCTAAAAATTCTGTGGATTTTAAAAATTCCGTAAATTTCGCTAGTGAAATAGCGCTGCTAAGTCCTGCATGTGCCAGTTTGGATCAATTTAAAAGCTACGCGCAACGCGGCGAGCTATTTAAAAAACAAGTCGCACAACTCGGATAAACAGACCTATCTGGGCTAGTCGGATCGGGCTAGGCTTTTAAAATACAATTTGCAATCGCATTTTAAAATTTTAACGCTTCTGCTGTGCGGATATATCTAAGTAAATCTAGCTGAAACGCACCTCACGACGTCACACCACTGGCTTTGGCGCAATGTTTATAAAGATGCCGTTACTAAGTTTGATTAAAGTGTGAATTTTTGATGCTAAATTTAATCAATCGCTCCCAGCTGTCCGTTATACGCGTAAATTTAAAATGATATAGCGATCCTTTGGCGTAAATTTATCTACTTTGCACAGTTTAAAACCAAGCGTACAATTTGCAGAATCGGCTAAATAGTAAAATTTTATACCACTTTGCTTTTTAGATCGATAGCCTATTTCGATTATTGCAAATTACTGCGCAAGCAATATTTTCGCTACTGAAATTTAGAAAATTTTAACTGAGTAAATTTGACCGTTTTCGAGCATAACGTGCAAAAATATAGCGAGAATCGAGGATTTTAACCGAGATTTAAGTATTGCATGGATAAAATTACTTTTCTTTTTCAGTGGTTGGATAGCTCAGTCGGTAGAGCAGCAGACTGAAAATCTGCGTGTCGGCAGTTCGATTCTGCCTCTAACCACCACCTCATATGTCTTCAGCAAACCCGCATCTTAGATAAAAAGCAATCTCGAATTAAATATCTTTTAACACAACAATGCTAAAATAATGAAATTTTACGAAAGGCAAAAGAGGTAAAAGCATGCTGATTCTTGGCGAAAAATATAAATTTACCAATATAGAATTAAAAAAGCTTAATAAAAAATTCGACAAAGTTGACATCGTAAAATACACAGCTCGCCCCTTCGTAGAGGTTCGGCTACAGATCGAAGGTCTACTTAAAAATCACAATTATAAATTTCTGATCATAAATACCAAAGAATTTATCGATCCTAAAATGATAAAATTCCTCACGCTTTTGCAGTTTCGTTTCAATCACAAACGGTTCAAAATTCTAACTATCGAAAAATTTTTAGAAAAATTCTTTCATAAATGCTATATCCCCGACGACGATAGGGATTTGGAATTTTTAAGCAATATTAAGCCGTATAATGACTTCGAGTACGCTACGAAGCGCGTCATAGACTACATAGGCGGAGCGATCCTGTATGTTATATTTTTTGCGATCAAATTTCACGTAAAAAAGAAAATAGACGAGCAGTCGCCGGGGAAATTATACTTCATACAAAATCGTGTAGGATTAAATTTGAAAAATTTCAGATGTTATAAATTTCGAACCATGCACGAGCATTGCGTTCATAACCCATACACGCAGAAAAACGACAGCAGGGTGTTTGAGTTCGGCAAATTTATGAGAAAGACCAGGATGGACGAGCTGCCGCAGTGCATCAACGTACTGCGCGGAGATATGCACCTGATCGGGCCTCGCGCGGAATGGGATATTTTGGTCAGAAACTACGAAAAAGCGATCCCCTATTACAACGAACGCCATCTGGTCCGCCCCGGCATCACCGGCTGGGCGCAGGTCAATTATCCCTATGGAGAAAACATCGAAGATGCCAAACAAAAGCTAATGTATGATCTCTACTACATCAAATATTGGTCGCTGTGGCTAGAGATCAAGACGATCTTTGTGACGATCGCCGTTATGATCAGAAAAAAGGGTTTATGAAATTTAATCTCCCAAGACCATCTTTAAAAGCCTATCGTTTGCTTTATGAACATCAAATTTTTCCTCCGCGATCCTTCTGCTCTCTAGCCCCATTGTATCGATCGCTTCAGGATTTTGTATAAAATACTCCATCTTCTGCACCAGGGCTTCATATTCGTACGGCGGTACCAAAAAGCCGTTCAGTCCGTCCGTGACCGTCTCTTTGCAGCCCACGCTATCGGTCGTGATCACCGCCCTGCCTATCGCCATCGCCTCCTGCGTGCTTCTAGGAACGCCTTCTCTGTAATACGACGGCAGTACGAACACGCTAGAGCCTGCGATCCACTCATCCACATTGTCCACGAAGCCCGGATATATCACGATATCGTCGTTTAGATACATATCTAGGTGTCGTTTTTTCAGACCGAAAGGATTTGTCTCGTCAAAAGAGCCCAAAATATAAAATTTCACCTCTTTGTGCTTTTTCTTTATGATCTTTGCAGCCCGTAGATACTCAAACACCCCCTTCTCCGCCAAAAGTCTAGCTACAAATATAAAACTCACGGGCTTTGCGGGCGCTTGGAAGTATTTAAATTTAGCCAGATCGACCCCGATGCCGCCTAAAATTTCAACGCTTTTTACGCCGATTTTATATCTACCAACAAGGTCTTTTTTATCGTCGCTATTTAGCAAGATGAGTTTATCGAGCAGAGGGAGGCTAAACTTATAAAGTAAAATTTGAATAAATTTTATAAATTTAGCTTTAGCGGAAGATCCGTTTTTATGCAAAGTAAAGGCCCCACCTAGCCCCTCAAGCATACCGACGATACGCGGTACTCTCGCTAATCTTGCCGCTATGGTGCCGAAAATCACGGGCTTGACGAAAAAGCTAAATACAATATCCGGCTTATGTTTTTTAATGAGCTTTATCAAATCATATACCGCAAGAGCATCACCAAGCGGATTTAATCCTTTAGAATTTAGCTTGTAATCCAAAGCCGTCGCGCCGAGCTCCTCGATCCTGCCGCGTGAAATATCGTCGTAGTCTCCCGCTAGGCAATAAATTTTAAAATTTTGCCCAATAAGCTTTATGATAAATTCTTTTCTGAAATTTATCATCATAGAAGCAGCGCCACCAATAATAAAAATTTTTTTCAAAACGAGACTCTGTTATTAAATAATAGATATTTTATTACGGTGATAAAAAAAGCTATTAGGATAAAATACCCCAAGTAGAAGGTCTTTTTCGTGTTTAAATTTTTAAATAAAACGTAGGGGATAAAAAATTCAAAAACGCTAAATAGCAGATAAACTCTGCCTAAAATAGGGATGCCGTAAAATAAAATCCGCAGCAGTGCCGCGAAATACGCGAGATTGTATAAAAATATACTCTTTTTATCCGTCTCTTTTTTGTAAAACAGCACAGACAGCATATTCGTAAAAAGGATAAAATAGATGCCTAAATAGCTAAAAATACTTTCGCTATAAGGCTTCATATGATAAGAGACCAGATAGTCCGTGTAGATATTAGCAGGGGCGTGATTGTAGATAAATTCTGCAATTATCTGAATGATCCCGATCCTATTAAATATAAAAAACAGTATAAACGTAAAGATCATCAAGGCGGCTTTATAGTGCTTTTTAAATAAATCAAATATCAAAAATAAAGGTATTACAATGATAATGGTCGGATGAAAAAGCGCCCCTACGGCGGTAAGCACAAAAGATTTTAAAATTTTACGCTCATAGTATAAAATAAAAACTATCGGTATAAGGGTCGTAGCGATAACCGATCTAAGGGCATTGAATGACATGGCGAAAAACGACAATGTAAATAAAATATATGTAATAATTTGAAGCTTGTCGTCAAAATAATAAAATTTTTTATAAGTT
>UQCL01000055.1 GCA_900539505.1 uncultured Campylobacter sp.
CGGCAGCGTCAGATGTGTATAAGAGACAGAATCTATATATACTCTAAATTATGATTTATTGTTATATTGGACTTGCATGAAATTAAAAGCGCTTGTAGACAATGAAAAAATAAAAGACTCTAGTCTCGTGGTAAGTGATGGCTTTTGCAGCTCTGGTAATAATGGAGACGACTATGTCATTTACGCAAATGATAGTAGTGTGAAGCAAAATATTTTCTTTTTACATGGTGGGCTGCATATATTTGATAAACAAAATGAGATTATAAAAAATACGTATTGCAGAACCGACAAACCACTTAAAGAGCAAACACTAGAAAATTTAGATAAAAATATATATCCTATTTTTGTTTCAGAAGGAACTAGTGAACAAAAGAAAGCAAAAATCATACACAATGCCTATTTAAACCATTGTTATAAAAGCTTATCAAAAATTAGTGGAAGTCTTGTAATTTTTGGGACAATGTTAAAAAATGGAGACGAACATATTAGGGAGGCAATAATAAGAAGCAAAGTAAAAAATATCTATATTGGAATTTCAAATGAAAGTGCAATTAATAATTTTGATGATTTTATAGATAAATGCACTCATTTAAAAGATAAAAAAGAAGTAAAATTCTATAACTATAAGACAGCAAAAGTTTGGAGATGAAATATGACCCCCGATACTTCAGAAAACAAAATCCAGCAAAACAGCATAAATTTACTACAAAATTTGGGATATAAATTTATAAGCAGAGAGGAAAATTTAAAGCTTCGTGGCTCTAAATCTAGCGAGGTTTTGTTTAGGGAAATTTTAACCCAAAAGCTTTACGAGATAAACGGCTACGAGTATAAGGGCAAGCGATATAAATTTAGCCAAAGTAGCATTTTAAAAGCGGTCGATGAGTTAGCGGGAGTTTCACTAAACGAAGGGCTAATGATCGCAAATGAAAAGATCACGAATTTGCTCTTGCTTGGCACTAGCTTAGAGGAAAATTTAGAGGATGGCACAAAGAGGAGCTTCTCTTTTAAATTTATAGATTTTGAAAATTTACAAAACAACGACTTTTATGTAACGGAAGAATTTGAAGTAAGCAGGACAAATCAAGGCGAGGCGCAAAAACACAGAAGGCCAGATCTCGTGCTTTTTATAAACGGCATACCCATAGTCGTAATCGAGCTTAAAAAATCAAGCGTGAGCCTTGAAAACGGCATAAAACAGCTAGAAAAAGAGCAGGGCAAAGATGAGATAGCGCACCTTTTTAAATACATCCAGCTAACTATCGCAGCAAACAGCAGTGAGGCAAGATACGGCACAACAGGCACACCGTTTAAATTTTATAGCGTGTGGAAAGAGCAAGATAGCGCAAATGAGAGCCTAAAGGGCGCGATAAAAGATAGAAAGATAAGCGCACTTGATACTACGCTCTTTGCGCTACTATCTAAAGATAGGCTACTAAGGCTTGTTAGGCACTATATACTGTTTGATAAAAGGATGAAGAAAGTTTGCCGCTATCAGCAGTTTTTTGCGATAGAAGAGACGCTAAAGCGAGTATCGGCGAAAAAAGATGGCGCAAGAGTGGGCGGACTAATCTGGCACACGCAAGGAAGCGGCAAGTCGCTCACGATGGTAATGCTAACAAAGCTTTTAAAGCAAATTTATCCAAACTCAAAAATCATCGTCGTAACCGATAGGATAGACCTAGATGAGCAGATACATGGTACTTTTAAAAACACGGATATAAAAGCGGGGCGAGCAAGTAGCGGAAGCGATCTGATAGAAAAGCTACAAAGCGGCGTTAGCGTGATAACTACGCTCGTGCATAAATTTGAAAAAGTACAAAACCAAAAAGTGGTGATAAGAGACGGCGATATATTTGTGCTAGTAGATGAGAGCCACCGCACGCAAGGCGGAGATCTGCATAAGGCGATGAAAAAGGCGTTGCCTCTTGCTTGTTATATAGGATTTACAGGTACGCCGCTTTTAAAGCGCGAAAAAAATAGCTTTGCCAAATTTGGCGGAGAAATTCATAGATATACGATAGATGACGCGGTAAAAGATGGGGCTGTTTTGCCATTACTTTACGAGGGGCGATATGTGGGGCAGGAGGTGCTTGACGCTGATGGGCTAACTAGGAAATTTGACCTTATATCAAGAGAACTAAGCGATGAGGCTAAAAGGGGCCTGCAACAAAAGTGGGCGAGGTTTGAGCGTGTGGCTTCGAGTGAGCAAAGACTAGAGCTAATAGCGGTTGATATAAATGAGCATTTTAAAAAGAGTTTAAAGATGGCAAATGGCGGATTTAAGGCGATGCTTGCAACGCAAAGAAAATACGACGCCATAAAATATCATCAGATATTTGAAGAATTTGGAGAAATAAAAACTGCTTACGTGATCTCAAGTAACGAACACGAAGAGCTAGAGGGCGGGCACAAAGAGTATGTCGCAAAGGCGTGGCAAGAGACGATAAAAGACTATGGCAGCGAGGAGGCGTATCTAAAGCATGTCAAAAACGAATTTATTTACGGCGACGAGATAGATCTGCTTATCGTCGTGGATAAGCTTTTAACGGGATTTGACGCGCCAAGAGCAAGCACGCTTTATATAGATAAGCAGCTAAAAGAGCATAATCTGCTTCAAGCAATAGCTAGAGTAAATAGGCTTTATGACGGAAAAGATTATGGCTACATTATTGATTATAGAGGGCTTTTGGGCGAGCTTGATGAGGCGCTTACTAGCTACGCGTCGCTAAGCGGCTTTGACCCGGAGGATCTAAGCGGAGCCGTGATAGACGTAAGAAGCGAGATTGTAAAAGCTAAAACCTACTATACTCATTTGGATGGACTTTTTAGCGGCGTAAAATTTAAAGACGACTTGGAGAGTTATGTGGCGGTTTTAGAGGATGTGCAAAAAAGAGACGACTTTAAAGAGTGGCTGTCGCAGTTTGCTAGAGCTTTTAAACTAGCGCTTTCGAGTGAGAAAATTTGCGATATCTTAAGCGAAGAGGAGATAAAAGCTTATAAGCAAAGGGTTAAATTTTATAACGAACTAAGAAAGGCGGTGCAACTAAGATATCACGAGGCTTGCGATTTTGGTAAATACGAAGCGCAGATGCAAAAGCTACTTGATACTTATGTGAGCGCAAAAGAGGTCAATGAGCTTACAAAACTCGTGAATATCTTTGAGACGGAATTTGATGATGAGGTGCAAAGAGTCGAAGGCAAAAACGCAAAAGCCGATACGATAATCAGCGCCGTAAGTGCGGTGGTAAAAGAAAAAATGGAGTCAAATCCAGCGTTTTATAAATCAATAGCCAAACAGATACAAGACGTCATCGACGAGTATAAGGCTAAAAGACTTAGCGAAGAAGAAAAACTTACCAAAGCAAAACAGCTAAAAGATCTGATAACAGGGGCTTTAAAACCAAATGAAGATAGATATCCAAAAGAGTTTAATGGCAAGGAAATTTTGTTTGCCATTTATGATAACTTGCTTGATATTTTAGGCAATGTGGAGCTTGTGGATGTTGAGGTGGTTGCTAAAAATTTGAGCGTGAAATTTTATGAAATTTACGAAGAGGCCTCAAAAAAACCAGAATGGCACAAAAATAAAGACGTAGAAAATGAGATAACAAGCGCGATGGAAGACGCTCTTTGGGAGGTAGAGGACGAATACGACGTTTCTATCGATGAGAAGGAGAAAATTTACCAAACTATCCGAGGCATAGGGATAAGCTTTTATGTCAAATGAGGTGAAAATCATCAAAAAAGAGGTGAAAAATATCACCTTAAAAGTTATGCCAAATGGCGAAGCGATCCTAACTGCGCCAAAAGCCGCAAGCGATGAGCATATAAAATTTATCATAGAAAAAAGAGCCAAGTGGATAGCGCAAAAGCGCGCGTTTTTTGCCTCATTTAAGACACCGCAAAAAGAGTACGTAAGCGGCGAGGATTTTAGATATCTTGGGCGAAGTTATAGGCTAAAAGTGGTGCAATCTGAGGAGGAGTGCGTAAAGCTTCAAAGGGGTTATCTAGAGCTATTTGTAAAAGATAAAAGCAACCTAAAGCGAAAAGAAAATTTAGTTTATGAGTGGTATCATGAAAAGGCGATGCTATATTTTTTTAACATCTTGCAAGAGTTTAACAAGATAGTAAAACAAGATATCAAAAGCGTAAAAATAAGACAGATGAAAACAAGATGGGGGAGCTGCAATCCGTATAAATCATATATAAATTTAAACATAGAGCTTATAAAAAAACCAAAAGCATGTATCGAATATGTAATTTTTCATGAACTTGTTCATTTGGTGCACCCAAGTCACTCCAAACAATTTTACGATTATTTGTTTCTTTATATGAACGACTGGGAAAAGCGTAAGAAAATTTTAGAGTACT
This sequence comes from uncultured Campylobacter sp., assembly GCA_900539505.1. Lineage (GTDB taxonomy): Bacteria > Campylobacterota > Campylobacteria > Campylobacterales > Campylobacteraceae > Campylobacter_B. The sequence continues at coordinate 4,375 of UQCL01000055.1, forward strand.
CCCTCTCATATATAAATATTGCGAAAAAATAATGTTATGGATTTGGGCTTTTAAAATTTTACTTTAAAAGCCCAAATTTCGATCTATTTCACTAGCTCGTAATTATACTCTTTCGTGCCGTCGAGTAGATTTGTGACGTTGTATCCTCGCTCGTTTAGGGCTTTGGCGAGCTTGGCGCTACGGTTACCGCTGTAGCAGTGCGTGATTATCTTTTTGTCTTTATTGGCCTCAAGCACGTCCTTGTAGTTTTCTAAAGGCTCGCCGTATGGGATATTTATCGCGCCCTTCATATGCCCCGCGTCGTAGTCTTGCTTCTGCCTAGCGTCGATGATCAGCACGTTTGGATCATTCGCTATTTTCAAAAACCCCTCCGCGTTTATGCTGCCGACCTTATACAGCTCGTAGTCGTACTGCTTCACGCCAGGCGCGTTCATAAGCACATTGAAGCCCTTTTGTTTAAGCAGATCAAGCGCCTTGCCGCTGCGGTTGCCCGTATTGCAATAAAGCACGACGTTTTTATCTTTATAGGCGTTTATCTCATCCAGCCTGCTTTCAAGCTCTCCAAGCGGGATGTTGATCGCGTGTTTTATGTGGCCTGCGGCGTACTCCTCCGAGCTTCTAACGTCAATGACCAGATAATTTTCTTTTGCTCTATTGTCCTCCTCTATCGCCGATAGCGACGCGCCGCTTATGACGTAGCCGTTAGGCTGTTGCATCTCGGCGCCGCAAGTCGCAAAAGATCCCAATGCTGCCAGCAAAACCGCGCTTTTTAAAATTTTGTGAGAAATAAATTTCATATGTTTCCTTTAAATTTTAGCTTTTAGAGCGGGAGATTATATCAAAAAATTTAGCTAAATAGTGTGAATTTGCGCGGAATATGATAGGTTATGCTGATACAGATTACCGATGTGAAAACGCGAAAGAGACTCGAATAAAAAATTTTTGCCAAAATATCTTAAAGGCTCGTAGGTAAAGATACTTTGCATAAATTTATCTTTTAGAGACGGAGCAACAAATTCAAAAAAACTCACATTTGCCCGAAGGTAAATTTTATGCTTTTACTAATTTTCATTATTTTTCAAGTATAAGTAAGATATAATCTCGAACTTTTTGAGGCGCCGTTGCACTCTTAAAGATAATTTGAAGATGGTGTCAAGAGAGAGACTTGAACTCTCGACCTCCGGCTTATGAGACCAGCGCTCTAACCAGCTGAGCTACCTTGACACGCGAAAAGAAATGGTAAGTATAGCTAAATATTCTTATTTTTAATTGAAACACTTTAAAAGGAGAGAAAATGAATGCGGCTTTGATTTTATTAGTCGTCATAGTTTTGTTAGTTTTGGCGTTAGTAGGCGTTTATAACTCATTCATCGCCAAGCACAACCAGGTGCGAAATATCGCTTCCACAGTCGATACACAACTTAAAAAGCGCTACGACCTCATCCCAAATTTAGTTAGCACCACGCGCGAATATATGAGCCACGAAAACGCCGTGCTAACGCGCGTTAGCGAACTTCGCTCGCAAGCGATCAATGCGGCTTCTAACGCGGACAAATTTAAGCTAAATAGTGAAATTTCGGCTCTTTTAGGACAGATCCGCATTGCGGTAGAGGCGTATCCAAACCTCAAAGCTAACGAATCGTTTGCCAAGCTGCAAAACGCGTTAGGCGAGTGCGAAGAGCAGATCAGCGCCGCACGCCGCGCTTATAACGGCGCCGTTACGGTCTATAATAACGCCTGCGAGATGTTTCCGACCAATATCATCGCCAGCGTTTTCAACTTCGCTAAAGCGGAATTTTTCGCCGCTAGCGAGCAAGAAAAGCAAGCCCCGAACGTATCCGAGCTTTTCAAAAAATAAACGCGAGGCGTATAAAATTTGCGATGAAATTTTAAAATTTTATCGCAAATAATGCCGAGCGCCGAAAGGCTAAATTTATAGCGAGCAAAACAGATCGCGCGTAAAGCATGCACTTTTAAAATAGGCTTGCTTCGTCCCCCGCGTGCCCGTCATCTCGTTTGAGCTATTTTGCGGTGTGCGGCACTTAGAATTTTAACAATAAAATTTATAAAACTAATTTGATTTGTATTTTCTAGGCGCACAGGAGCTTGTTTTAACAAGCAGCGCAACGCCAAATTTAAAAGTCTAAATTTCGCAGCGTAAATTTTAGCTAGCTCGCTACCGGCGTTACTTACGCAAACGGCGGCAAAAGTAACGCCTCGTTAGTCGTGAGTAATTTTGCAAATTTGCGCCTCGGTAGCAGCTGCGAGGTCCTTCGGCGCGAGGGCGATCTGTTTTCCCCGCACGCCCGCGCTAACGTAAATTTTCTCCTGCGTTAGCGCTCGCTCGTCGATGAAGGTGCGGAAGTGCTTTTTCATCCCAAGCGGCGAGCAGCCGCCCCTGACGTAGCCTGTGACCTTTTGCAAATCCTTCAAATCCATCAGCTCGCAACGCTTCGCACCGCAGATGTGCGCGAGCGCCTTGAGATCCAAATTTAAATCGCCCTGCAGGCAGGCCACGACGTATTCGTGATCCGCCATGCAAACTATCGTTTTATAAACCCGCTCGATCGGCTCGTTCACGCTGTTTGCAACATGCACCGCGTCTAAATTTAAGGGATCCGCCGCATATTCTTTGATCTCGTATGAGATTTTCAAACCGTCCAATACGCGCGCGGCGTTCGTCTTTGAGCTCATTTTGCCTCTTTATTCAAAATTTAATAGCGGATTTTGTTTTCTTTCAAAAAATCGCGCAGGTCTTCGTATTCGCTCTGATCGAAATAGCGCCATTTGCCGGGCTTTAGCGTCCCAAGCGTCATTCTACCGAATGCCGTGCGCTTAAGCTCCACGACATCCAGATCGAAATAGCCGAAAAATCTACGCAGCTCGCGGTTTTGCCCCTCGTTAATGATCGCTTTTATTTTCGTATAACCGCCGCTGCTAGGCATTATGCGGTAGCCCAAAAAGGGTTTAAATTCCATCGATTTGATCTTGCTTTTGGCGTGCGCGCCCTTGCTCGCATCTGCGGCGAAAAAGCCCTCTCGGATCGCCGTTACTACCTCGTCCCCTACCTCGCCTTTTACCTTTAGATAGTACTCTCGCTCGATGTCGCTGTTCATCAGCGCCGTAGCGATCACTGGCGCATCGGTTAGCAGCAAAAGCCCTTCGCTTGCAAAATCCAAACGCCCTACGCTAACAAATCTACTAAATCCCTCCGGCAAGCTATCGTAAATCGTCCGCCTGCCGCGATCGTCCTTTTTAGTAACTAACTCGCCTTTGCGTTTGTTATAAACGATCATCGTAAATTCCGTCTTGGGCTTGATAGGGCGCGAGCCGATGCGGATCTTCTCCTCGCCGCTAACTTCTATAAAATCGCTAACGACGCGGCCGTTAATACTAACCTTGCCCTGCTTGATCAGCTCGTCCGCCTCACGGCGCGAGTAGCCGGTGTTGTGGGAGATAAATTTATTCAGACGCATCTTTTGCATTATTTTAGCCCTAAGCTCGTTAGATCATGGATATGCAAGATCCCCGCGGGCACGCCATTTTCGACCACGGGCAGGACCTGAATTTTAAACTGCTCGATCAAATTTAGCGCATCTATCGCGAGCATATTTTTATCGTCCAGCATTTTAGGATTTTTGGTGGCATATTTTAGCGCATCGCCGTTGATATCGAAGTCCTCTCGCATCAGCGCGCGGCGCAGATCGCCGTCGCTTAAGATCGCCTCAAGCGCGCCCTTTTCGTTCACTAACAAGACGGTGCCGAGCTTTCCGTGCGTCATAACGTCGATAGCTTGTTTTAGGCTGGCGTTACGGCTTGCGACCGGTAAATTTTTGCTTTGCATCACGTCTTTTACTTTGACGAAAAGCCGCTTGCCAAGGCTACCGCCAGGGTGAAAATTTGCAAAATCTTCTTTGCCGAATCTGCGCTGCCTCATCAAACAGATCGCTAACGCATCTCCTAACGCAAGTGTTAGCGTCGTAGAAACCGTAGGCGCGGCGCCGAGCGGGCAGGCCTCTTTGACGATGCTAAGGCTTATGAACTCGTCGCAAACCTTACCGAGCGAGCTATTTTTATCGCGCGCCATCGCGATGATCTTCACGCCGAAGCGTTTGAGGTGGGGCAGAATTCTAACCAGCTCCTCGCTCTCGCCGCTGAAGCTGATCGCAAGCACCATATCGTCCTTGCCGATCATGCCCAGATCGCCGTGCAGCGCCTCGGTAGGATGGACGAAAAACGACGGCGTGCCGGTGCTGGCAAGCGTCGCAGCGATCTTAACGCCTATGTGGCCGCTCTTACCCACGCCGGTGACGATTACCTTGCCCTTGCAAGCAAGGATCAAGTTTACGGCTCGCTCAATTTCGCCGCCGATAAGCTCCGCATGCCGCAAAAGCTCCGCTCCTTCGAGCCTTAGCACCTCTCGTGCCGTATCTAAAATTTCACTCATTCAACCTTCTTTTTAAAATTTGCCTTCATTTTGTGCCTCTTTGCGCCGCGCCTAAATTTGCGCTAGCCGAAATTTCGCACCTTTGAAATTTGCGTCATAAAATTCTAATCTACAAAATCACGCGCCGCCCTACCCGCTTGCCGCAGGCTTGCTAGATGCTCTTTAAATTTTGCTTTACGCCGAAATTCTGTGCTAAAATTTTACTAGCCGCTTTAAAATTTCGCGCTACAAGACCTGCTAATGCCGCTTTGAAATTCTAACGCTGCAAAGCCCGCTCACATCGCAAAATTTCATGCCCGAGCGCTAACTGGCGCCATTAAAATTTCATTCGCCCGCCGCAGATCAAAGCCGCCTCGCTCGCTAAATTTAGCCGCACCTACATCAAATAAATCACCGGCACAATGGTCGGATATTTTTTGATCTTTCTAAAAATATGCTTTCGCACGGCCTGGCGAATCTTGCCCTCCAGCGCCCAGTGATCTAGCAAAATTTCATCTTTTAAATTCGCTAAAAACTGCTCGATGATGCCCTGCATCTCCTTGGTAAAGTGCGCCGTTTGATTATCGGCGACGAGCCCGTAGGTGATGACGCGCGTCTGAATGAGCCTCTTTTCGTTTTTGTCGATCTGCGCGATGATGACCGCGACGCCCGCATCGGCTAAATTTTGGCGGTGTTTGACGATCTCGTCGGAGATCTGCTTGTTGATCTGATTGTCGATAAAGACTTTGCCCGTCTTGACCGTCTTGACGCGCTTTAAATATTTTTCGCAAACCTCCATCTGATCGCCGTCGTTCATCAGATAGATATTTTTCTCCTCGATGCCGCACTCCATCGCGGTCTCTTTGTGCTTTACGATGTGATTATACTCACCGTGCACGGGTAGGAAAAATTTCGGCTTTATCAGGCGCAGCATGAGCTTTTGCTCCTCTATCGAGGCGTGCCCGCTTACGTGTATCTCGCTGAAGTCCTGATACGCGACCTTTGCGCCGCTTTTTAGCAGGTAGTTAAGCACGGTCGAGACGCTGCTTTCGTTACCCGGGATCGCCTTGGCGCTGATGATTACCTGATCGGTGGATTTGATTTTAATGTATTTGTGCTCGTCCGTCGCCATGCGGTACAGCGCGCTCATCGTCTCGCCCTGCGAGCCGGTGGTTACGATTAAAACCTCATTATCTGGGTATTTGGAGACCTGATCGGCATCGACGAAGATCTTTTTGTCTAAATTTACATATCCAAGCTCCATCGCGGTAAATAAATTTCGCTCCATGCTTCGTCCGATGACGCAGACCTTGCGGCCGTATTTTACGCCGCGCTCAATAGCCTGATAGACGCGGTGGATATTTGAGCTGAAGGTGCTCATTATCACGCGCCCCTTACAGCTTGAAAATATCGTATCAAAGGTCTTTCCTACCGAGCTTTCAGACTTTGTGATCCCCTCTTTGTGCGAGTTTGTGCTATCGCTCATCAAAAGCATAACGCCGCGATCGCCGTAATACGCAAGGCGGTTCAGATCGGTCGGATAGCCGTCGATCGGCGTGTGGTCGATTTTAAAATCGCCCGTATGGATGATCGTGCCCGCTTTCGTTGTGATTGCAAGCGCGCTTGCATCGATAATCGAGTGCGTTATATGGATAAACTCGACCTCAAAATCGCCGATCTGATAGAGCTGACGCTTCTGCACGGGACGGAAGTAGCTACGCTCGGCTTTAAGGCCGTGCTCTTCAAATTTATTGCTTATCATCCCCAAAGGAAGCGGCGTGGCATAGATCGGAAATTGAAATTCTTTGAAAAAATATGGCATCGCTCCGATATGATCCTCGTGCGCGTGCGTGATAATGATGCCCTTGATCTTGTTTTTTATCTTGCGAACATAATCGAAGTCGGGGATTAAAATGTCCACGCCTAGCATACTTTCCTCTGGAAAGCTCATGCCCACATCGACGATAATCGCGCTCGTATTAGTCTCAAAAACGGTCATATTCGCGCCGATCTCGCCCAGTCCGCCAAGCGGCGTGATACGCACCGTCTCATCGCTGCGATTAGCGTCTTTAAGCGGGTGCAGGCGCTCCTCGTGAATCAGCTTATTTTTCGCGATCGCATCATCCATCGCCTTCTGCCACGGCTCATTGCCGGTAAGGCTCTTTGGCATATTTGAGCGTTTTTTGTGCTTTTTCTTTTTCTGCGAATCCGAAGAGTTCGTATCGTCTGAGGCGTTAGAATTTGCGCCTTTTGCGCTGCTGCTATTTGATTTTGCACGACCGTCGCGGTTTAAATTTGAACCGTCCGCGCCGTTTTCGTTGTTTTTTGGGTATGCGCCTGCGAAATGCGCACCATTCGCGCCGTTTGAATTGCCGCTTGACGAACCGCCCGAAAAATTTGATCCGTTGCGAGAGCCATTTTTTGAACCCTTTGAACGAGCGGAATTTTGCCCGTTTTTCGCGCCTTTATTTTTGCGAGAGCCGTTTTCATGCTCGCCGCCGAATTCCACATCGCCCGCAGAGCCTTCGCTTGCGATAGATTTTTTTAGATTTTCCTTGCGTTTTTTGTAGCGATTGCTTTTTTTGAGTCGTTCGACGCCGTTTTCATTTCTGTTTTCTTCCATCTTTTACCTTTAAATTTTTAAAAATTTCTAAAAAAAGGGTGGAATTTAACTCGTGCGCCCGAACCGTGGGCGGAATTTTCAAATTTAAAAAGATCTCTTCGGCTAAGCCTCTATCAAATTTTGCGCTTAAATTTTTAATAAGCGTCTTTCGCGGCGCGCTGAAAGATACACGCAAAAAGCTTTTAAATTTCTCGTATTCATCGAGATTTTGGAAGCGGGCGCAACTTGTTACGCCGAGGCCGTCTGCGTTTATCTCGACGCCGGACTTAAAATTTTTGCCTTTTACGAGCCTAATTACCGATGAGGTCACCTTCGGCGCGGGTTCGAAGCAGCTGGGCCCAACGTCAAACAAAAGCTCGCAACCGCCCGCAAGATCGGCCAGGATCGAAAGAGCGCTAAAATCGCTCTGCCCGGCTCTAGCGCAGAATTTTAAAGCGACCTCCTTTTGGATCATCACCAAAAATCCGCTGCACAACTCATCGTCGATCGCCTGCAAAATCATCTTTGTAGCGACGTAGTAGGGCAAATTTGCGATCAAAAAATATTCGCCGCAGCCAAGACCCCGCTGCTGCCAAATCCGCAAAGCATCGCCCAAAACGAGCTCAAGCTCGCCGCTAGCGATCTGCTGCGCAAATTTAGCGCTTAAAATTTGATATAAATCTTCATCTATCTCGAAACTTTTTAATCTGTAAAATTCCAAAAGCTTGCGAGTTAAATCACCTAAGCCAGCCCCGATTTCAACGACATTCTGTACGCTCTCGGGAATCGCTTGGATGATCTTGCTTAAAACGGCTTCGTCTTTTAAAAAATTTTGCCCGAACTCTTTTTTCGCCCTAATCATCGCGAGAGTCTAGCCAAATTTTACTTATAAAGTCATTATGTTAAGTAAAATTTGGCTAAAATCATAAAAAATTTTATTCCGAAGGGCTGCTTTGAATAGATTCGCAAAACGCATAATCCCGTGCCTTGACGTCAAAGACGGGCGCGTGGTAAAGGGCGTAAATTTCGTAGGTCTCGTGGATGCGGGCGATCCGGTCGAGATAGCCAAACGCTACAACGAGGAGGGCGCAGACGAGCTGTGCTTCCTCGACATCACGGCGTCGCACCTTGAGCGCGATACGATCGTGGAGGTCGTAGAGCGAGTCGCGCGCGAGCTTTTTATCCCGCTAACAGTAGGCGGCGGTATCCGTACGATCGACGATATCTCGCGTCTGCTAAACGTCGGATGTGACAAAATCAGCCTCAACTCGGCCGCGATAAAAAATTCGAATTTGATAGACGAAGCCGCAAATAAATTCGGCTCGCAGTGCGTCGTGGTCGCGATCGACGCGAAACGAAATTCGAACGAAATTTCAAGCGGTAATTTATGCGGCGCGACACGGAATTTGAACGCAAATTTACGCAACGAAGCACAGAATTTTAGAGAGACTTCACGCAGCTCGCAGGATGAAATTTTAACTAGGAACGGCGAGTTTTGCGGCTATAGCGTGTTTATAAACGGCGGCAGGCTGGATACCGGCAGGGACGCGCTTGCTTGGGCGAAAGAAGCTCAGGAGCGCGGCGCAGGCGAAATTTTACTCACGTCGATGGACTGCGACGGCGTTAAAAACGGCTTTGAGCTAAATTTGACGCGGATTTTTAGCGAGCTTGACATCCCCGTCATCGCAAGCGGCGGTGCGGGTAAAATAGAGCATTTTAAGGACGCATTTTTAGCAGGCGCGGACGCATGCCTGGCGGCATCGATTTTTCACTTTAGAGAGATCGAAATCAAGGCGCTAAAAGCATATCTGCAGGAGCAAGGCATCGAAGTGAGACTGTAAATTTGGTCAGATTTATACCGCAGGGTTGAAACTTAGCCGCCAAAGCGACCAAATAATTAAGGCTCAAGATAAGTTAAAAACTTTCAAAGGAGTTTTTAACTATGATCCTGCCGATG
>UQCL01000056.1 GCA_900539505.1 uncultured Campylobacter sp.
GTATAAGAGACAGATTAAGTAGCAATTATATGTAGAAAAATCTTAAAAAGTAATAAAAAAAGCGGTTATCATAAAGCACGAAAGCGGCTAAATTCTCAATTGCAAGAGCTTTTTGATAGATGAAATTTAATAGAATTTAGGATATGGCGGAATTTTAAACGGCAGTCGGATTTTACTCCGACTGCTAAAATTTTAGTGAAGTTTCGACCAAATTTTGCTTTTCCAAAGACCTGCAAAAACAGAAAGGATCAAGAAATAAATCATAATATTTATGGTTGTAGCTTCACGCTGCGATTTTTTGCTATCGCCTACGTCAGCTAGATATTCCACGACCTTGGCTTCAGCGTTTTCGTTCAAGCCTACGCGCGGCATCGAGGTGCCTGGAAGCTTCTTTTGCGTATCGTTGATAAACTCGTGTAGATAGTTGGCGCCCTTGGAACGGATCATCATCGAAAGATCAGGAGGCGTCGAGCCCATATACGCAACCAGGCTAGCCTTGTCGCTGGATGCAAAGAGCTTATCATATTTGACGTCGTGACATCTTAGACAAGCATCCTCAAAAACCGCCTTGCTTAAAAGGAATTTTTTCTGCGCTTCGTTTAGTTCGGTGCCTTGCTTGATACCGCTAGCAGCAGCCTCAGAGGCGATTAGCTTATCCTCGCTAGGAGCGAGCGATTTTAGATAGGCTACGATATCGGCGATCTCTTGATTTAGATCACCGCCCGCACCGAAAAATCCAGGCATCGGAAAAGGTTTTTCGTCGCCAAATTTCTGATCTAGCTTAAGAGCCATGATCGGATCTTTGATGAGCGCAGCTAAGAATTTATCAGTGTATAGATAGCCTGCGCTACTAAGATCCGGCGGATTGACGCCGTATGCGGCACTAGCGCTTGCCGCGTCCATAGGAGCTGGGATATTTGCACTTTTTACTCCATGACATGCGGTGCAGCCTGCATTTGTAAAGGTCTCGGCGCCGCGCACAGCATCGCCTTTGCTAAGATCTATTTTATTTATCTCATCCCAAAAAAGCACCGTTTTGTCTTGTTGCTCTTTCGCACTGGCTAGGGCTTTTTTAGAATTTTTTATCATCGTCTCATCTCCGCCCTTTTCTGCTGCGGCCAAAGCGCTTTCTGCTGCGGCTACGTTATGCGCGGCCAAAGCCGTATCGCCTGCTGCAAAGTCGTAATTTACCGGATCGGTGTGCGGACTGAGCTTAGTATGAGCATAAGGCTCGATAAACCAGTATAAAATTCCCACACAAAAAAGCACTAAGATTAGGGTTCTTATCTCTTTCATGGCTAGACCCTCTTTCTTTCTGCGATTGTAATTAATGGAAGCACTACGACGAGCAATCCGATATAGATGATTGATAAAGCAAAGCCCCAGTATTTGTTTTCGATACCAAGCTCCGCGCCGTCTGCAGGGAGCTTGCCGAAAAGGCTAAGTAGGATCATATCGATCACTAAGACCCAGAACCAGATGAAAAACGCCTTGTTTTTGTGCGCAGGCGCTACTACGCTGCTGCGGTCAAATAACGGGATAAAAAATAGCGAAACTCCGGCAAATGCAAAGGCGATAAGCCCGATGTCGGCAGCTTTAAGCGGTCCTACATCAAAGTAAAATCCGCGCAGAATTTCATACTCCCAAAGGAAGTACCACTCTGGATAGATATGCGTTGGGGTTTTGAGGCTGTTTGCCGGCTCGAAATTTATCGGATCCATCGCAAAATCAAAGTGAAAGCCAACCAGATAAAAGAAAAATATCATAAAGATACTGACGTAGAAAAAATCCTTCGCCAAAAAGCCCGGCCAAAACGGAATTACCTTACTTTCGCTAGTTTTGCCCTGCAGATACTTCTCACCCTCGAGCTCAAAGTCAATCTCCTCGCCGTCTAGGTTATTTACATGCGGAAATCTAAGCGAATAAAAATGCACTGCCAGCACCGCAACCACCACGAGAGGTAGCAAACAGACGTGAAGCATAAAAAATCGCGTCAGTGTCGGATCACTAACAGCATAATCGCCGCGAATCCATTCGACTATCGCGTCGCCCACCACGGGAATTCCTCCAAAAAGATTAGTAATAACCATCGCTGCCCAGTAGCTCATCTGCCCCCACGGAAGCATATAGCCGCTAAAAGCCTCAGCCGAAAAGATGATGAAAAGCAGCATTCCGCTTACCCAAATCATCTCTCGTCCTTGCTTATACGAGCGGTAATAAATAGCTACTAAAGTATGAATGTATAAGATCAAAAATACAACCGATGCCGATACCGCGTGGATATGTCGCCATAGCCAGCCGTATTCGACCTCTTTCATAATCGTGAAATTTACGCTATCAAATGCGAGATTTACATCCGGCTTATAATACATCACGAGCATCAGTCCGCTTATAAACAAAACTATAAATAGCGTCATCAAAATAACGCCCATCGCCCAAAGGAAGCTGATATTTTTAGGAATCCAATACTCGCTTACCATCACTTTGAAAAATTTCGTTACGGCGAGCCTTTGGTCGAACCAATCCCAAACTCCCGTAGCTTTTCTTATATGTGCCATCTGCGCCTCCTATGCTTTCTGCTTTAGGGCTTGGTATTCGGGGCCCTCTTCGCCTAAAACGAGTTTCGTTCCGTCGATTTTAAAGGGCGGTATATCCATAGGACGCGGCGGCGGACCGAACACATTTACGCCGTTAGCATCGAAAATCCCACCGTGACATGCACAGATGAATTGTTGCGTCGATGGCTTGTAGCTAGGAATACAGCCCAAATGCGTACAAAGCCCGATGCAAAGCGTATATCTAGCATCTCCTACGACGACATCACGGGCATCATTTTTGGGCATATCGGCAGTCTTTTTAAGCACGAAAATCGGCTTTTTACGCCACTGCGTTTGATACAGCTCGCCCTCTTTGATCGGACTTAGATCAACCGTAGTGACGCCGGCGGCGCGCACGCTAGGTAGCGGATCCCACGATTTCTTCATCCCCACGAGTGCGAAAACGCCACCCACAGCGGCAACTGCGCCGAAAGTAAGCCCGATAAAGCCTCGTCTATCCTGTTTTAGATCAGACATCTTTATCCTTTCAAATTAAGAAATTGATAAGCGTCAATTTTAGCCAAATAAAGATTAAATCAATATGATTATAAGCAGAAATTTAGCTTAACCTTGCAAGCTAAATTATATTTTAAGATAATTTTAATGCCTAGCGAGGCGTTTTCGCAGTTTAAAATTTTATAAATTTTCAAATTCTATCATATTCTATCATGGCGCGGAATTTAAAATTTTAAAATTTTGTCGCGCAAAAGTTGCTGCGACAATGGCGTGCAAAATTTTAAAATTTCGACATCATAAATAAAATTTCATAAAGCGCGAGATTTTAAATTTTAAATTTAAAGATGAGCATAGAATTTATAAAATCAAATTTTAAAATTTCACTGCTCGGTTATGGCAGCGGCGGGGCGAATTTTGCACTAGCGCGCTAGCTGAAATTTTAAAATTCTAGAATTCGTCGAGCTTCCATCGCATGAAAAAATTCCGCTAGAAGTAAAATTTAAAACATTAAAACCCCATAGCGGCGCAAATTCCAAATCATTAGAATTTTACGACATCACAAAACCTCAGGCATCAAAATTCTCTTGCGATGCAAAATTTTAAAATTTAGCGCAATCGCGAGCCGTAAAATTCTATAAAATTCTGCGGGGTTTTAAAGCCTAGCCGAAATTTAAAGATAAATTCCATAAATCCCTAAAGCCTCGGCAAACTGCGAAATCCGGGCGAAATTTCAAAATTATTATTCTGAAATTTGGGCCCCACCTATCTAAAGCCTAGCCGATTTGCCCGAGCGGAAATACGCCGCGATCGCAAGGGCCACCATCGAAGCGACCATCACGTACGCCCAGCCAGGCACCGGAATGCGCTCGCCGCTAGCATATGAGTGCATTCCGCTTAGGTAGAAATTTACGCCAAAATAGGTCATTATGACGCTAAAATACGCAAACATCGAGGCTATGGCAAAGGCGAACTGATTATTGAGCTTAGGCATAAACCTAAAATGCACTACCACCGCGTAGATGAAAATCGTAATGAGCGCCCAGGTTTCCTTCGGATCCCAGCCCCAGTAGCGCCCCCAGCTTTCGTTCGCCCACACGCCGCCTAGAAAGTTGCCCACCGTCAGCAAACAAAGCCCTAGGATCATCGACATTTCGTTGATATGCGTGGCCTCCGTGATATTGCGAGCGATCTCGGGGTTTTTCTTGTCGAACAGAAACATCACGAGGGTAAAAATTCCAAGCAGCATGCAAAGCCCCAAAAATCCGTAGCTTGCTGTGATTACCGAGACGTGGATCGTAAGCCAGTGCGATTTTAGAACCGGCTGGAGATTGGTGATTTGCGGATCGATGTCGCTAAGATGCGCCACCATCAGCGTAATGCCCGCCATTATCGAGGTAAGCGCCAGCGAGATTGCAGATTTGCGCGAGAAAAATATTCCGCTTAGCGACAGCGCCCACGCGATGTAGATGAGCGATTCGTAGGAGTTGCTCCACGGCGCGTGCCCCGAGACGTAGCCGCGTAGCGCAAGACCCGCAGTATGCGCGATAAAAGCGACGATATTTACGACATAAACTAGCTTAAACGCGCCGCCTAAGCGAAGAGCGGGCTTCATCATCCGCAAAAAGATAAAGATCAGAAGCAAAAATCCCGAGACAGTGTAGATCGGAAAGAGGCGAGAAAAAATTTTAGCCTTATTAAATAAAATTTCATATTTTATCGCGCTTTCGCTAGGCATTAAATTTGCGCCGTTTTGTGCTTGGTATTTTTTGACGTAGCTTAGCATCTTTTCTGCGCCGCTCCAATCCCCGCTTTCTTGGGCATAGACCACGGACGAAACGAATATTCCCATCATCTTTTTAACTTCAGCAGATTCGTTTTGATCCAGCGCATCGCCTAGATATAACGGCGAAAGCCACTCGTTATTTTTAGCGTTCTTAACCGGAATAATTCTAAAATAATCCCCCATAAACGCCGAGTAAAAGACGTTTACGCGCTCATTTACCTTGATGATCTCTTTATCTAGCACACCGCGATTGCCCAAAGGCTTTCGGTTGATCTCCTCGACCATTTTATCGAGCTTGTAGTAGCTCTCGCCGCCTTTAAATTCAAAAAAATCCATCATGCTGGCGTGGCTTTGCTTCTCATCCATACCTAGAATTTTTTTAAGCTCCGGCTCACTAACCTTGATGATCGGCGCACGCCTCCAGTAGCTTTGATTTAGCATAAACGAAAGCGCAGCGGCGTTATGGTTTAAAATTTCGCCATTTGGCGCCTTGTAGTTGTCGGCGCGGTAAATTTTATTTAAAAGCTCCCTAGAAACGGTATCAAAAGGCTCCATTCGCCCATCAAATCCCTGAATTACGAGGCTTGCTAGATCTTCGCTAAATTTAGGATCGAATTTCGGCACGGCCAGCTCGCCTCCCATAGTAGAAAAATTATGCGGCGGGACGGAGTCTTGCTCCGCTGCAGATTCTTGCGAAGCGGAGCTATGCTTGGAATTTTCAGCGGCGGAATTCTGCGCGGAATTTTGCGAAGCGGGATCTTGCACGCTAGCCGGGCTTTGCGACGCTGGATTTTCTGCGGCTGCATTTGAGACAGAATTTTGCGAAGTAGAATTTTGAGTTGTGGAGTTTTGTTCAGCATTTGCTGCGCTAGGATACAATGCAGCCAAGCTCAAAGCCAATGCGCCTACTAATGCTAATGCCGCACCTTTAGTGCCGCGTCGCGATTTTTTGGTGCGTTTTGATATGGAGCTTTCTGCGGAGCTTACGGGCACCGAGCTAGACGCAGAATTTTTAGAATTTGCGTCTTCTTCTCTAGCAAGATGTGTATTTTCGCTGATTAAGCGCGAGAGCTTGAAAAAGCGCGAGCCCCGGTTGAAAAAGTTAAAAAACATCCCCACGCAAAGCAAAAAATAACCGATGTAAGTTGGAACTTTGCCAGGGTCTTTATTGACCGAAAGCACGGTGCCGCGCTCATCCGTGTCGTATGAGCTTTGGAAAAATCGGTATCCGCCGTAATCGAGCACGTGATTCATAAAAATATCATAATCAAAACTCGTATTGCCGTCTTTTAGCGTGATTTCGCTTTTATATCCGGAGGGCGAATTGGTACCCGGGTAGCGATCCATCACAAAGTCGCGAAGCGCGATTTTAAAAGGCAGATGAAGCATCTTTGGCGCCAAGGCTACGATGAAATTCTTATCTCCCGCCTTGTAGCTAGCGCCATGCGAATCCCTAGGCACGTAGATTTCGCGACTCTGCCCCGCAAAGCTTAGCGTAGCTACTATGCCGGGTTCACCCGGTAAATTCGCATCGACCGGGACGAATTTCTCGACCGCTGAGCTAAGCAGGCTAACAGGGGCAAAATTTATCCCATCGAAGCTGTAAAGCAAGAGATTGCCTAGCGGATTATCCTCGTTTCTCTTAAGCGGTGCAGTGCTCATATCAGCCATTTTAGTGGCGTTTATATCAAGGCTTGAGTTTAGATAAAATTTGCCATCTTTGGATTTTATGTAGATGAAATTCTTACTTTTAGGCTCGGCGTTAAAAGTGATACTAAGCTCGCCTATATCCATGCTTTCGCCTGATTGCAAGGAGACATTTTGGCTGCCAACGTTGTTTGAAAATAATAACTCCACGCGTGCAGGAGCCTGTCCGGTCGGATCTTGCACCCATTTTAGCTCGCCGTGTTCTACGAGCTCTTTAAATTTTAAATTTGCGATCCTGCCCTCTACGTCTAGATTGAGATCGAAGTTCATCTGTCCTGCGCCGTTTAAAAATTTGCTCTCGTCAGCAGATATAAACTCGCCGTCGCTGCCTAAAGTAAGAAGCTGAACGACCTCGTCTTTAGTCGTTACGATCGAGCTTTCGCCGCCCTCTCTTATATGGATATTGCCCTCAAAGCCAAAATATCTCGTCAAAATCGCTCCAGTAAGCATAAACAAAAAGCTTGCGTGAAAGATTAGCGCAGGCAGCGTGCGAAGCTTAATCATGCGGTAGCGATAGATATTGTAGGTTAAATTTACTCCCAAAAGCACCATCAGCGCGCCAAACCACGCAGTAGAATAAACCATCGCCCAAGCTACTTCCGTGCCGTAAGCGGTCTCTACAAAAGTAGCGATTGCACAGGCTAGCGCCAAAATCAGCAGCATCACTGACGCGCACTCCATACTAAAAAATGTCTTCATTGATTTCCTTTAGATTTACGAGGGTTTTCAAAATCGCGAGATTTTAGCAAAAATTGCTTAATTTTTCATTTTACGACCTGCAAGCGCACGCCTACTAGCGTAGCTCAAATATGCGTTAAGATGCTCTGATAAAGCAGTAAAATTCTCTTCTTAGGCATTCGCTTAGGAATTTAACGGCGCGGATAAATTTTGTAAAATGCTGCGAAATTTAGTAAATTCTATTAAATTTCGTGCGTCATCTCATCGCGTAATTTCTAATTTAGAATTCCGCTGCGATAAGATTCTATCTTGGCGAAATTCCTTCTTATTGTTTTTTGCCTTGGGTATATGCGAGCTCGCACACGTCGCCCACGGCTTGGTGGCACGGGATCGCCGAGATCGAGTTATTAGGCGAGCCGTCGATCACTTTATCTGAATAAACCAAATAGATTATCGAGTCCTGCACCGCGTCGTAAAGCCTAACTACGTGGGTCTTTTTGAAAATTAACGAGCTGCGTTTTTCAAAAATATCCTCTTTTTTCAACTCCTCTTTGATGATGATTTTAGGCGCTGTCTGCACGCACGACACAGAGGCTTCGGAGCGGTCCTCCTCTACGCCGATGATCTCTTTGGCACCGCCTTTTTTGGCGTAAGAGACGTAGCAGGTCACGCCGTCGATCTTAGGATCTTTAACCGCGATAACTTCGATGCGATCGTCTTTGCCAAAAATTCTAAACGAAGTATTTACGCTACCTACGAGCTCGTAATCGCCCGCGCAAGCAAAAGCCGCTAAAATCGCTACTAGAATAAATTTTTTCATAACCATCCTTTGGAATTTTAGCGGCGATTTTATCATTTATAATATAAATATTAAGCAAGTTTTTATAAAATACCGCGATTTAAATTTAAAGGAATTTTATGATCGAAGATATCTTTAGAGAATACGATATTCGCGGCATCGTGGGCGAGGAGCTAAACGAGCGCAGCGTAAAAGCGATCGGCTTCGCGCTTGGCAAACATATCGCAAATCTGGGGCTTGAGCGCGTTAGCGTGGGATACGACGCCCGTCTTAGCGCGGATGAGCTTTTCGGCTATTTCGTAAGCGGGCTAAATTTCGCCGGATTGCGGGTTTATGATATCGGCTTGCTACCGACGCCGGTGGGCTATTTTAGCGTATTTACGCATAAATTTGACGCAAACGTAATGATCACCGGCTCGCACAATCCTAAAAATTACAACGGCTTTAAAATAACGATCGGCACGGATAGCTTCTTTGGCGAGGATTTGAAACGCCTCGGCGCGCAGGTGCGAGAGCTGATGAGTTCAAATTTTGAAATTCCAACTGACACAAGCGCAGAGAGGTATGATATTTTAAGCGAGTATCTAGCATATTTTGAGAAGGAATTTGCGGCTCTTAAGGGCTTTGCTACGCCTTTTATAATTGACTGCGCAAACGGCGCCGCAGGCGTTACGACTACTAAAATCGTCGAAAGGCTGGATCTAAACGCTAAAGTTTTATTCCCGCAGCCCGACGGCAATTTCCCAAATCATCACCCAGACCCAAGCGAGGAGAAAAATTTAGCGGATCTTAAAGTCGCGATGAAGCAAGACGGCGTGAGCTTAGGCTTCGGCTTTGACGGAGATGCCGATAGGATCGCCGTGCTTACGCCGCGCCGCAACATCAAAGGCGACGAGCTAGCCTGCCTGCTTGCCCTAAATATGACCCATCCGCGCATCCTAGGCGAGGTCAAATGCTCGCAGGCGATGTACGATACCATCGATAAGATCGGCAAAAGCTTCATGGGCAAGACCGGCCACAGCAATATCAAAAAGGCGATGAAGGAGCTCGGTATTGATCTTGCCGCGGAGGTTAGCGGGCATATTTATTTTAAAGAGCGATATTTCGGCTTTGATGACGGCGTATATGCGATGATGCGCGTGCTTGAGCTCGTAGCTAAAGGATATGATTTAGACGCCGAACTAGACAAGCTACCGCGAGTTTTTAGCACCGACGAGATAAAATTTAATACGAGTGAGGAGGCGAAATTTAAGATCATCGAAGCTCTTAAAGCTCAAATCCACGCAGGTATTGCGGAGCTACCGCCCATCCGCGATATTATCGAGATCGACGGCATCAGAGTGAGGTTTGATAACGGCTGGGCACTCGTACGGGCAAGCAATACCACGCCTGTGATCGTAACCCGCTTCGAGGCTCGCAGCCCCGAGTTTCGCGACGAGATGCAGCGCGTATTTTTAGGTAAACTAGAAAATTTAAAGGACCAGAGATGAACGAATCTGAAAAGCAAGAGGTTGAGAAAAATATAAAAGAGCTTTTGGCTGCGAGAGCGAAATTTTTTAAATTCTTAGATGAGCGCGTGCCAAAGATCGCGGGTACCGACGTATTTGATTTCGAGCGTGCAGGTACGGCTAGCTTGAAAGAAATTTACGCGAAATTTTACGGCTACGACTACGCTGCGCGCAAGCTGCTGCCATATTTATACCGCACTTATGGGCTAGACTTCGATGTCTGAGATCATCTTAGATCGCGCCGCTTATGCGCACAATCTAGCGCAAATCGCCGCCAAAGTAGGTGGAGCGGAGCGAGTATTTTTAGTAGCCAAGGATAATTCATACGGCCATGGCTGCAGGCTTTGCTGCGAGGAAGCGGCAAAGCTAGGCTTCGTACGCGCCGTAACGCGAAGTGCTACAGAAGCTGCGCAGATTGCGGATTTATTTGATGAAATTTTAGTGCTCTCGCACATTCCGCGCGGGGACGAGGACGAGCGGTTTTGCTACGCAGTAAATGATCTGAGCTACTTCTCACGTCTTAAACGAGGGCTTAAAATTTATATCGCTGCAGATACTGCTATGCACCGCAACGGCATCGGTGCGAGCGAGCTAGATGAGGCGCTTAGGCTATGCAAGGCGGGCGGATTTAAGCTTCGTGGCTTTTTCACACACTTTCGCGCAAGCGACGAGCTAAGTGGAGATTTTTTCGCACAAAGGCAAAATTTTATAGAATTTAAGCGTTTCGCGGGGCACAAAGCCGCCGCCGCGGGCTTTGAAAATTTAAAATTTCATTCGAGCAACTCCGCAGCTATCGAGCGAAGTACGGGCTTTGAGGACGAATATGTACGCGTAGGTATGGCGCAGTTCGGCTATCCGCAATTTGACGAGAGCCTAAATTTACGCCCTGTGCTAAAGCTCTATGCCGATCTGATCAGCTCGCGCGTGCTGAAAAAAGGCGAGCGCGTGGGCTACGGCGCGAAATTTGAAGCGCCACGCGATATGAGAATCGGCACATACGATCTGGGCTACGCAGATGGGCTATTCCGCTACGACGGCGAGGGCGAGCTAGCGCTTGCAAACGGGCAAAAAATGCTCGGAAAAATGTCGATGGATAGCTTCTGTGCAGAATTCGGCGGCGAGCGCATCTGCGTGCTGGACGACGCGCGGATTTGGGCAAAACACTTTGGCACGATCGAATATGAAATTTTAGTCAAATTAAATTCCAACATCCCAAGGAGATTTCAATGAAAGAGCTGCAAGGAGAAAATAACGAGCGTATAGGTTACGACGATAAAGGCTTATCCGCGCGAGGCAAGAGCTTTGGCGGAGAAGAGTATCCGCGCCAAAAAGGAGGGCTTCATATCTTAATCAAAGCTCTAATCGTCTTAGTGATTGCGGCGATTGCGTTTGCGATATTTGCAGTGCCGGTTTACAATAAACTCGTAAGCAAAGATGAAGAAGTTAAGGCTGCGTGGAGCCAGGTACAAAACCAATATCAGCGCCGCGCCGATTTGATTCCAAATTTCGTAGAAACCGTCAAGGGCTACGCAAGCCATGAAAAAGATACCTTAGAAGGCGTCATAAATGCCCGCGCTAAGGCAACTGCTGTCAATATCAATGCAGAAAGTTTAGCGCAAGATCCGGAGGCGTTTGCGAAATTTAACGGCGCTCAAGGCGAGCTTAGCTCAGCCCTATCGCGCTTAATGCTGGTAGTCGAGCGTTATCCGGATCTTAAGGCAAATCAGAATTTCGCCGAGCTGCAAAATCAGCTCGAAGGCACGGAAAACCGCATCGCCGTAGCGCGCAAGGACTACATCGCCTCGGTGCAGGAATACAATAAGCTAATTAGAACCTTTCCTACAAACATCATCGCGCGCATCGTAGGACTAGGCGGCGCCAAACCTAGCTTTAGCGCTGATAGCTCAAGCCAAAAAGCCCCTAGCGTCTCGTTTAAATAACGCTAAGGGAGACAAATGCTAAGCGAGCAGTGCAAGCAAAGAATCCACGAGCTAATCACGAAAGCCGAAGCCGCAAGCGGTGTGCAGATCGTCTGCGTGGTCGCGCGCAAAGCAAGCGAGGACTGCGAAGCTAGCTATAGCGCAGCGGCAGTGACGGCGTTTGCGATCGGCATCGTTATGTGCTTCGTGCCGCAAATAAGCAAAGCTGAGCTACTGCAGATCGTAGCGCTTAGCTTCATAGCGATTAAAGCTCTGCTAGCTAAATGCCCCACGCTTTTAACTATAATCACGCTTAAATCTCGCAGACTTCGGCTCTCGGGCGAGTTTGCGATGCTAAAATTTTACGAGCGCTACGGCGGCGTAAAAGAAGCGATAATGTTTTGCGTCTGCGTCCGCGAGCGCTGCGCTCATATCATCTGCGGCGCGCAAGCGGCGGAGTTTATCTCTAAGGGTGAGTTTGAACGTATCACGACGGAATTTAACCCCAGCGCGCAAGGCCTTGAGCCTGCTGTTTTAAAGGCGATGGACGCGCTGTGCAAGCTAGCCATGCGAGTGCCTAAAGATAGCGAAAATAACGATATAAAAGAGACCTTGGTGGAGCTGCAATGAGAGTGGCTTGGAGATTTGCTTTTGCCATAATGGCGCTATTTGTAATAAGCGTCGCCGCACCTAGCGAGTATCTAGCCCATCCAAACGGCACCGCCGTAATTGATGAGGCTGGCATTTTACGCCCAGCCGCGAGAGAGAGTCTGAATGAAATTTTAACGACTTTTGATAAAAATTCCACAAACCAGATCATGCTCGTAAGCCTAAAATCGCTCGGTGGCTACTCTATCGAGGAAATCGGCGTAGAGCAGGCGCGCGCTCTTGGTATCGGGCAAAAAGGGCGCGACAACGGCGTACTGCTGCTTGTCGCTCCACACGAGCATAAAGTGCGTATCGAGGTCGGATACGGGCTAGAGGGCGTGCTAACCGATATGCGCGCCAAACGCATCATCAGCAATAAAATTCTGCCCTATTTTAGGCAGGGGGATTACGAAAGTGGCGTCATTAGCGGGATTTCGGCGATCATTAGCACGATCGAAGGCGGCGATATAAAATTTGACCCCCTTAACGCCAACGCGCAGCAGGATCCGAGCAATAAGGACTTTGCGATCTTTATGGTGCTTTTTGCGGTCTTGCTTTTCGCGTTACTAAGCCGCCGCGTGACGCGTCGCAGAGTAAGCGACGAGGATATAATCTCGAGCGCAGACATCATAAGCGAAATCGCGCGCTCATCGCGCATGAGAGGCGGCTCATCCGGGGATTTTGGCAGATTTGGAGGAAATGGCGGTTTTAACGGAGGCGGCTTCAGTGGGGGCGGCGGAAGTTTCGGCGGAGGCGGTGCTAGCGGGGGCTGGTAGCTGCAGAAATTTCATCAAAATTCCAAATCGTAGAATTTTGTATAAATTTTTGGCTCAAGATAAGTTAAAAACTTTCAAAGGAGTTTTTAACTATGATCCTGCCGATGAAAAACAAGTATATAATCCGTTCCCGAATTTCAGAGAAGAAATTTAGAGAAATTTTAAAGTATTTTGCAGAGGATATAGA
>UQCL01000057.1 GCA_900539505.1 uncultured Campylobacter sp.
TGTGTATAAGAGACAGCATTGTATGTTAATTAGACAGATGAATTATTTAAAAAAAGGTCATTGCCTTTTACATTTTTGTATAAAGGTTGAAGCTTAAGTTTTTTAATAAAGCTATAGTCCACCGTATTCTGTTTGACATTATACAAGTAACCAACAAGCATCGTAGTCACAATTAAAAAAATAAAAATAACTAGAATAAGCCACTTGATACTTATTGAGTCATCCACATTAATAAACAAAGTAACCATAGCTGATAAAAAACCAGATACACCTATGATAATGGGAACTATATGCGCTTTAAAATACTCAAGCATAAAATACCTTTTTATAAAAATCTTATGCTACCATATTTAAGCAAAAGAATTCAAATTTTTCAGCCACCCGTTTAAAATTTCAATCTGCGCCGCCACGCTCTCGTTCGCCGTGCCTCCTTGCGACTTGCGCGCCTTCTTAGAAGCGTTTAGATCAAGAAATTGAACCGCACCCGCGTCCAAGCTTTCATCCACGCTTGCAAGCTGTTGCGCGTTTAGTTCGCTAAGATCCAAACCCAAATTTTCCGCATACGCCACGGCCTTGCCCGTGATGAAGTGCGCCCGGCGAAAGGGCACGTTTTTCTCCCGCACGAGATAATCAGCCAGATCGGTCGCCGTGAGATGCCCGCGGCGCGTCATCGCTAGCATATTTTGCTCGTTAAATTTAGCCGTTTTTAGCATCTGTTTTAAAATTTCAAGGCTAGCAAGCGCGGTGGCGACGCTATCAAACACGCCCTCCTTGTCCTCCTGCATGTCCTTGTTGTATGCTAGCGGCAAGCCTTTCATCACCGTTAGCAGCGCGACGAGATTGCCGTTTACGCGCCCCGTTTTGCCGCGGATGAGCTCGGCGACGTCGGGGTTTTTCTTCTGCGGCATGATCGAGCTGCCCGTGCTGTACGCGTCGCTGATCGTGATAAAGCCGAACTCCTGCGAGCTCCACAAGATTAGCTCCTCGCACAGGCGCGACGCATGCGTCATAAGCACGCTTACGTTAAACAAAATCTCCAGCGCGAAATCGCGGTCGCTGACGCTATCCATCGCATTTGGCGTCACTCCCGCAAAGCCGAGCTGCTGCGCGACCAGCTCGCGGTTTATAGGATGCGGCGTGCCGGCAAGTGCGGCGGAGCCCAGCGGACAGAGGTTGTTTCTCTCGCGCGAGCTGGCAAAGCGCTCGTAGTCGCGGCGAAACATAAACGCATAAGCTAGCAGATGATAGGCAAGGCTCACGGGCTGAGCGTGCTGAAGGTGCGTGTAGCCGGGCATCAGCGTGTCCGCGTGCTCGCTTGCGATATCTCGCAGAGCTTCTACTAGTTCGCGGATCTTTTCAGCGATTGCAGCGCCGCTTTTAAGCACGTAGAGGCGAAAATCAAGCGCGACCTGATCGTTTCTGCTGCGCGCCGTGTGCAGCCTACCGCCAAGATCGCTTCCGATGAGCTCGCTTAGACGCTTTTCAACCGCCATGTGGATGTCCTCGTCGGCGGTTTTAAACTCAAATTTGCCGCTTTTTATCTCTTCAAATACGGCGTCAAGCCCCGCTACGATCTTTTCGCTCTCGTCAGGCTTTAAAATCCCGCAGGCGCCGAGCATCCGAGCGTGCGCCTTGCTACCTGCGATATCCTCCTGCCAAAGCGCCCTATCAAAGCCAATCGAGGCGTTAAACTCCTCCAAAAGCGCCGAACTCGCCTCGCTAAAGCGCCCTTCCCACATTTTTTTCACGCTCGCTCCTTCGTTTAAATTTTCGGTGATTTTATAAAATTTAAGCTAAAATAGCGCAAAATTTCGGCCTTTTGAGAGGAAAAACCATGATAGAGATGTTTTTATGCTCCTATTTTGCGGGCGCGGCGACGCTTTTTGAGGACTATGCGAGGCAAAATATCAGCGCTAAAGAGGTGCTTTTTATCCCGACCGCAGCAAACGTCGAGGAATACCGAGACTACGTGGACGAGGCGAAAGAGGCGTTTGCCAAAATGGGCTTTACGGTTCAAATTTTAGACGTTTCAAAAGCGAGCGAGACCGAAGCGAAGGCAAAGATCGGCGCAGCGCAGGTGCTTTACGTAAGCGGCGGTAACACATTTTATCTTTTGCGCGAGCTTAAAAAGAAAAGTCTAGCAACCCTCATCGCAGATCGCGTCCGAAGCGGCGAGCTCATCTACGTGGGCGAGTCGGCGGGCGCGATGATAGCAGCGCCCAGTGTGTAGTACGCGAGCGTGATGGACGAGGCGGGCGACTACGTGGCTGAGGTGCAAACGGGGCTTGATATGGTTAAATTTTACCCGGCGCCGCACTACGGCAAGGAGCCGTTCGTGCAAAGCGCGGCTGAAATTTTAAAAGCTTACGGCGGCAAGCTAAATTTGGCGCCGATAAATAACGCCGAGGCGATCGCGGTGCACGGGGATAAATTTAAAATTTTAGGGCGCTAAACTGCGGCGTAAAAGTAAAATTAGTAATTAAACGCTTCATAAAATTTACGCTTATATTTTCGCATAGGGTTGCGAGGTGAAATTTTAACTTAGATGCAGCGAGTCGCTAACGAACAAATTTAATCAAAGGATCAAAATGAAAATATTACTTATCAACGGCGGAGCGCCGTTTAATGGCAAAGGCGGCAAGCTAAACAAAACTTTGCACGAGTTAGCCAAAAAAACGCTACAAGCCTTAGGGCACGAAACGTGCGAAACTACGATACACGAGGGCTACGATATAGAGGGCGAGGTGGAAAAATTTCTATGGATGGATGCCGTGATCTGGCAGATGCCCGCGTGGTGGATGGGCGAGCCTTGGGTTGTTAAAAAATATATCGACGAGGTGTTTATGAGCGGTATGGGCAAGATAGTGGCAAACGACGGTCGCCATAGAACAAATCCAAACGACGGATACGGCACCGGCGGGCTGATAAAGGGCAAATCGCACATGCTAAGCGTCACTTGGAATGCGCCGCTTCAGGCATTTGACAAGCCCGGGGATTTTTTCGAGGGCGTGGGCGTAGACGGCGTTTATCTGCATTTCCATAAGGCAAATGAATTTTTAGGCACAAAGAGGCTGCCAAGCGATCTTTTTGATGCGATTTTTGGCTAACGAGCAAAGCCGGTAAGCTTTTTTGCCCGAAAGTACGGCGAGGCGTTTAGCGCGTTTTGGATGAAATTTAAGCTTAAGGAGCGTTTATGGAGTATTTCAAACCGTTTTTCGTAAAGATCCCAGGCCGCGCCAGAGAGGACGACCATACGAGCGTGCACGAGCAGATCATCGCTCCGCTACTGCAAAACGCGCTCGCCGCCTACGTCTATAACGGGCGCAAAGATAGTATCGTGGGGGCTTTCGGTAGCGTGGAGCACCCGCTAAGCTTGAGCGATTTTAGTTTTCTCGTGCGCGAGCGGGGCAAATTTCGCCTCGATCTTTCGCGCGAATGCGTAAACGGCGTCGAGATATTTTGGAACGCTTGCAGCTTTAGGCGCGGCTCGGTTATTATTTTGCTCGAGGGCGAGTTTGATTTGGCGCCTATTTTACGCCGCTGCGCCGAGATAAGTATAGACGAAACGCCAAATATGGGCAACAGCCCCGCGGCGACCAAGCTTGCCAAGCACGCGATGAGCGAGGGGCGGATCGCCGTGCTTTTTAGTGCTGGGGGCGGGATAGAGTGGATGGATATCTACGCCCCTGAGGCGGTGCGGGATAAAATTTTAAAACTTGCGGATGAGATAAACGGGGATGAAATTTAAAATTTAAAAGCAGGTCTCTGCATTAAATTTCACGCTAGACAGGCATTATGCGCCCCTGTGCGCGCAGACAAAAGTAGAGGTTGCGAAATAGGTCTCGTGCCTATCGCCCTCTGCGCCTTGCCAAAAGATAAAACAAAACGATCGCTGCCAAAACCGCCGCGATTGCGGCGTAAATTTTACCCATGCCGCCGTAGCTTTTGGAGTCGTCGCTTAAATACAGATTTATTATCGCACCGTTGTCTGTCGAAATTTCAAGCTTTGCGCCCTTTGCGCCGTTTAGCTTTACGCGCAACATATTTGCTGCGGGGCTTGAAATTTCGGGCTTATCCATAAAAGAGTAGCTCGTTTTGTAGCTTTTCATCAAATCATTGCAGTCTTTGGGCGCTACGAATATATCGTAAAACGCGCCGTTTTTTACGCTCAGATTTTCTCCGCCTTGTACGACGAAGTATCTAAATTTAGGCGCCTGCGTGATAAACTCCCACCGTAGCGTCTTTTGCTTGCCGCCCTGCTCGTAATTAAACTCCGCGCCGTATTTGGCGTCGAATTTAAAAACCTCTCTGCTGAAAAGCACGAACTGCCTATCGCTTAAAATGGCGTTAGGATCGGAGTTTTTGTCTAAAATTTTAACGTTTTGAAGCTCCCTGCCGCCTTCGTAAATTTTAAAACTTTTCATCGCTATGGGCGGTCCCTCAGCATTAAACTCCACGCTTACGGGATTTGCGGTGATTTTGCACTCGGGCATGGGGTCTGGAATTTCGTTGCTGAAAAACGCAAGCGCGGGCTCGTCGTTCGGGTAGTAGACGTAAGGGCGCGAATTTAGCGCAGTGGCGCTTTTGAACTTATCCTCCCTCATCCGTAGCGTTTCGTTTTTACACATCCCCAGTAGAAATTTGCCGCTTCCTTCGTCGTTTAAATTTCGCGAGCAAAAGGCGTTGAGGCGCGAATTTCCCATCTCAAAAACGTAGCTACTTTTTTTGCCGTGCTCAAAATAGCCGATGCCGATCTCATCCGAGGCGAAATCTAAAAATGCAAATCTATGATAAATCGCGCTTAAAAGCCCGTCGATCGCGCTTTTTAGATCGCTTGAGTTATAGGATAAATTTTCCCTCACGACGGCATTATAGCCTGCGTAAAAAGCGCGCTTTGACGGATTTTCGCCCGTAAAATTCGGCTTGCCCGGGCTCTCGTCGTGCGACATCGCCTCGTTTGCGACGACATATTTTGCGTGATTAAGCGCGGAGATATTTAAAATTTCATTCTGCGTAAGCTGATTTAGCCCTGACTTTGCGCGCACATTGTTGATATAGCTTAGCGGATCGTCGTAAAAGGAAAAGCCGCTCATTGCAACGAGCGGCTGTTTTAAATTTGAGGGGGTATTTTCGCATGCGGCAAAAAGCGCGCAGATCGCCCCAAGACCCAGAAGCCTAAGCCGTAGGGCCCGCTTTAGCAAACTCGACCCCTTCTTTTACGTCCTCGTAGCGTTTAAAATTCTCTTCAAACATCTTTGCTAGCTTATCGCGCGTTATATTATATTCCGCAGGATGCGTCCACGTATTAATAGGATTTAGCAGCTTCGTCTCGACGCCTGCAAGCTCTTTTGGAATCGCTAGGTTAAATTTCTCGAAATTTTCAAATTCGCACTTTTTGATACTGCCGTCAAGGATCGCGTTTATGCACGCGCGCGTGGCTTTGATGCTCATTCGCTTGCCCACGCCGTACGCGCCGCCGCTCCAGCCTGTGTTTACGAGATAGACACTAACATTGTGCTTGTCGATCTTTTCGCCCAGCAACTTAGCGTAAACGGTCGGGTGCAGCGGCATAAACGGCTCGCCAAAGCACGCGCTAAAGGTCGCCACGGGCTCGGTGATGCCGCGCTCGGTGCCTGCGACTTTGGCTGTATAGCCGCTTAGGAAATAATACATCGCCTGCTCTTTGGTTAGTTTTGCGACCGGCGGCAAAACGCCGAATGCGTCGGCGGTTAGGAAGATTATGTTTTTGGGATGGCCGCCCGCAGAGCTTGGCTCGTAGTTATCTATATGATAGATCGGGTAGCTAACGCGCGTGTTTTCGGTCTTGCTGCCGTCTTTGTAGTCCACGACGCCAGCCTCGTTGGCGACCACGTTTTCAAGTAGCGCGTCGCGTTTGATCGCGGCGTAAATTTCAGGCTCGCTGCTCGGGTCTAAATTTATGCACTTCGCGTAGCAGCCGCCCTCGAAGTTAAATATCCCCTCATCGTCCCAGCCGTGTTCGTCGTCGCCGATTAGCTTGCGGTTTGGATCGGTCGATAGCGTCGTTTTACCCGTGCCGCTTAGACCGAAAAATAGCGCCGTGTCGCCCTGCTTGCCCACATTTGCCGAGCAGTGCATCGACATCTTGCCCGCAAGCGGCAGCCAGTAGTTCATCATCGAAAAAATTCCCTTTTTCATCTCGCCGCCGTACCACGTACCGCCGATAACCGCGACATTTTCCTCGACGTTAAAGATAACAAAAACGTCGGAATGCAGCCCGTCGCTCGCGTAATCTTCGTTTTTGCATTTGCACGCGTTGTAAACGACGAAATCTGGATGAAATTCCACTAGCTCGCTCTCGCTTGGGCGGATGAACATATTTTTTACGAAATGCGCCTGCCACGCGACTTCGGTTACGAAGCGCACGTTTTTGCGGCTGGATTTACTAGCGCCGCAATAGGCGTCTTGGATAAAGATTTCCTTGCCGCTTAGTTGGGCTTTGGCTTTGGCTAAAAGCTTATCGAAAAGTTCTTTTGAGATAGGCTGATTTACCTTGCCCCAAGCGATGTATTTTTGGCTCGGATCTTGTTTTACGAAGTATTTATCCTTGGGGCTGCGACCCGTAAAGATACCCGTATCGACCATAAAAGTGCCGTTGCTTGATACGCGCCCTTCATTCATCGCCTTTTCAAGCTCAAAAAGCTCGTCGTAGCTTAGGTTGTGATTGATTTTTTTGATATCTTTAAGACCTAGTTTGTCCAGATCGTTCGGAGTTGTCATTTTGCGTCCTTTTTAAATTAAATTTTGATAAAAGATTGCGCTATTATAGCTTAAAATTTAGGTGAGCTCGCTTAAGCACCGAGGATGGTCGCCATGAAATTTAGGCGGAAGCGCCCGCCTAAATTTTAGAGCTTATCTTAAAATCGCGAGCACTTGATCGGCATCGACCGTATCGCCTTGGGCGACTAAAATTTTATCGATTACGCCATCACGCGGGCTTTCGATATTTATCTCCATCTTCATCGCTTCAAGCACGATGACATTCTGCCCCGCCTTAACAGCGTCGCTTTCCTTTATTAAAATTTTAAATACGTTGCTAGGAAGCGTCGCTTTTATATCGTTATCGTCCGCACCACATCGCGCATCACCCGCGGGCTGCTTGCTGGTAGAGTCTTGCGACTGCGGCTTTGCGGGCGCTGAGGTATCGAAGCTGACGTCGTATCGATCGCCGTTTACGAGCACGTTTTGTCCGGCAAATTCTACGCTGTAAATTTTGCCGTTAATCTTAACGTCAAATTTGCCGTTTTTAGAAATACCGCTTTGATGGCTTTCGGCGGGCGCTACGTCCTCTTTTTTGCGGCTCATCACCTTGCCCTCGCCCTTCAAAAACGCGATGCCCTTTTCTTTGCACGCAAGCGCGATAAATATGTTCTCCTCGCTAGGCTCGATGCCCTGCTCGCGCAGAATTTTCTGCGCATACGCGACACTCTTGCTCTCGTCGGCATCGGCGATATCTACGGCATGCTTGGTCGTAGGCTCTAGCCCCAGCTGCTCCGCCGCCATCTTAATCACGCCGTCATCGGGTTTAACGGGCGTTTTGCCGAAATAGCCTAGCACCATCTTGCCGTAGCCCTCGGCGATCTTTTTCCACGGGCCGAACATTACGTTGTTAAACGCCTGCTGGAAATAAAACTGACTAACCGGCGTCACGCTCGTGCCGAAACCGCCCTTTTCGACGACCTCGCGCATAGCCTTGATGACGGCTGGGAATTTGTCTAAAATTTTATTATCGCGCATCATCTGAGTATTTGCGGTAAGCGCGCCTCCCGGCATCGGCGAAAACGGAATGAGCGGGCTTACCTGCGTAGCCTCTGGCGGCATGAAGTAATCCTTCAAGCACTCGCCCAAAATCTCTTCGTATTTTAAAATTTTCTCTGCATCTAGCCCCAGGTCGAAATTTTGCCCCTTCGTCGCGTGCAGCAGCGTGAGGATGTCCGGCTGGCTCGTGCCGCCGCTTACGGGATGCGCGGCAAGGTCGATGCCGTCTACGCCCGCAACGAGCGCAGCCTGATAGCACGCGACGCTAACGCCCGCCGTCTCGTGAGTGTGCAGGCGGATATGCACGCCGTCGCCTAAAATTTTACGCGCGCGCTTGATCGTTTCATAGACCTTCTGCGGGCTGCTGGTGCCGCTTGCGTCTTTGAAGCAGACGCTGTCAAACGGGATCTGCGCGTCTAAAATTTGACGCAAAATTCTCTCATAAAACGCTGCGTCGTGCGCGCCGCTGCATCCCGGCGGCAGATCCATCATCGTGACCACAACTTCGTGTTTAAGGCCGTGGCGATGTATGCACTCGCCGCTAAATTTTAAATTTTCCACGTCGTTTAACGCGTCGAAATTTCGAATCGTCGTCGTGCCGTGCTTGGCAAAAAGCTTGGCGTGCAGATCAATGATCTCGCGGCTGCCTGTATCGAGCGTGACGGTATTTACGCCGCGGCTAAGAGTTTGCAGGTTCGCCTCAGGTCCCACGATGCTTCTAAATTTATCCATCATCTCAAACGCGTCTTCGTTTAGGTAAAAATACAGGCTCTGAAACCGCGCGCCGCCGCCGAACTCGAAGTGCGTGATGCCCGCGTCTTTGGCCGCGCTAACGGCAGGCAAAAAGTCCGCCATCGCCACGCGCGCGCCGAAAACTGACTGAAATCCGTCGCGAAAGGTCGTATCCATAACGTCGATAAGCTTTTTAGCCATTTTTAGCTCCTAGATTAAATTTAGCGTGAATTTTAATATTTCTAGCCTAAAAAAGCTTTTAAACCAAAAACCCCCGGAAAGATTGCGAGTGTTAATAGCACTAGAATTTGCAATAAAATAAAAGGTAGCACGCCCTTGTAAATATCCGTGGTGTGGATTTGCGGCGGCGTCACGCCCTTTAAGAAAAATATCGAAAATCCAAATGGCGGCGTCATAAACGATGTTTGTAAATTTACAGCGATTAAGATCGCAAACCACACGGGATTGATATGCAAAGACTCTACTATCGGCAAAAGTATCGGTAAAATGATATATGAAATTTCGACATAATCTAGAAAAAATCCAAGCACTATGATAACTACCATCGTAAGCGCGATAAATCCCCACGCTTGACCGGGCAGATTCTCCATAAAATTTTTTACGACCTCATCTCCGCCCGTGTAAGAAAAAATCATCGAAAATGCCGTGGCGCCCATCAAAATCATAAAAACCATACCTGAAATTTTAGCGGTATTTTTTAGTGCGTCATAGATCAGTCTAAACGAAAACGTGCGGTATAAAACAGCTAGCGCTATCGCACCCAAGCAGCCTACCGACGAGCTCTCCGTAGGCGTAGCGATGCCCGCAAAAATAGATCCCAAGACGAGCAAAATCAGCACGAGCACCGGGACGACATTTTTAAGCGCGATAAAAATTTGCTTTGATTTGCTAAGCCCCTCTAGCGGCGGAACAGGCGGCGCATAATCTTTGCAAATATATGAAATAATCGCAATATAAATCACGTAAAAACCCACTAACACGAGCCCCGGAATAACTGCTGCAGAGAAAAGATCACCCACAGAAACCGAAAGTATATCGCCTAAAATAATCAGCACGATCGAGGGCGGGATAATCTGCCCAAGCGTGCCCGCAGCAGCGATGGTGCCGGTAGCTAGGGGCTTATCGTAGCCGTATTTCATCATCACGGGCAGGCTGATGACGCCCATAGCGATGACAGTCGCGCCCACGATGCCCGTCGTAGCCGCAAGTAACGCGCCCACCAAAACAGTGCTGATCGCCACGCCGCCTCGTACGCCGCCGAATAAAAATGCCATCGACTCTAATAAGCGCTCCGCAAGGCGAGTCTTTTGCAAAATCATACCCATCAAAATAAAAAGCGGCACCGAAATTAGCAGCTGATTTTCCATAATCGAGTAAATTCTATTAGGCATCAGTGAAAAAAACTGCCTGCTCATATCCTCGAAAGCTTCGGTTAAAATTTCAAAGCCCTGCGCGTAATCCCATGCCTCACTAAGTCCGTAGATAAAGCCGAAAATCACCGCCACGGCGCCGAACGTAAACGCAACGGGAAAACCGAGTAACAGCATAAAAAGCGCTGCCGCAAACATCACTATGCCTATCATAGCTCGCCACCTTTTATCTCGCCGTGGCAAAATTCCGCCCAAGCACGAAAAGCGTAAAATTTATATAATTTTAAATTTAAGCTCATTTTGCCCTCACACACTCTGTGCGCCCGAAGAATTTCCACTAAGAAATTCCGAGCCTTTGTTTTCCCTAACATCAAGCAGGGCATTAATATTTTTAATCAAAAATCCAAACGCGTAGATAAATAAAAACGCATAGCTAAGCGTGATTGCGGACTTGATGATCCAAAGATGCTGCATACCACCGGGATTAGCACTGGCCTCATGGCTCGTATAAGCCTCACTCACGTAATCGATCGAAAAAAACGCCACGAGCGCTACAAAAGGCAAAATGAAAAATATCGTGCCTAAGATATTTATGAGCGCTTTTGCAGTGGGGCTAAAATTTTCGTAAAAAATATCCACGCGAACGTGGGCATTTTCTTTGAGCGCATAGGTCACGCCGAATAAAAACATCGCCGAATATAGCCACCACGTAAGTTCTTGCATAGCGACGGAATTTGCAGCTGGAAAAAGATAACGCGCCACAACATTGTAAAAAACGACTATAACTAAAAGCGCCAAAAATACGATACTCAATACGCCTAAAATATTTGCGAACGCATCAAAAGCTCTTTCTAATTTGCGTAAAAAACCCTTCAAAATTTTACCCTTTGCTTGAAATTTTTGCTATAAAAGCTGGGATTTTAGCAAAAATATCTGCAATTTATTATAAAATTATGCGCGGAAAGGATTTTTATGATTTTAAAATTTCAAAACAGATACTCTAAAAGATTTCTCGCCTTTTGCGCTATCTGGGCGATTTTTTGGCTAGCATTTTCATATTTTTTCTTGCAAAAATTCCTTTTTATCTATCCGGAAAGCTTTAGTATTCACGTGAGATTCGCACTTTGCGCCATAGCGCTAGGAGCGGTAATTTTAGCGGTTTGTGGCAAGAGCGTTTACATTGCTATCTGCGGATATGCGGTGTGGTTTTACGGCGCGGCGCTGGGCTTCGTATCGTCATTAAATTTAGCTAAAATTCACACTGTACTGCGAGGGAGCGGAGATATGAGCGGGATGAGCGGCTGCGGCGGAGCGGTGAAATTTTTAAATTTCGATCTAAGCATAGTGCCAATTTTTAAGCCATTTAACAGCTGCGCATTCGATGTACCGGCGGTACCGACCAATACAACGCTAGACGGACTGCAAGCCAAACTAACGGCGCTTTATAGCGGAGGTTGGTATCTATTCCCGGCAAGTAAAAGCGTGGATCTGGCGCAATTTTGGAGTTTTATCTTTATATTTTTCGCAATTGTTTGGATGATTGGAATTTTTCTTGGATTTATAAATAAAAAGGTGCGATGCTAGCTCGCACCCGATAAGAATTATTGGACGATTAGTAACGCATCTGAGCTATAAATACTATTTATAGTTTTTAGGCTCGATACTTTCCATACTGCTTCGCACAACCCACCATAGCTCTTTTTTAATGTCATTTGAGTATTGCTGTTGTACTCGTAAGTAGCACAGACATTTTGCCTAATTTTAATAGGATTGGTTACGTTTGTCATACTTGAAAAATTGCTATTATACTCACCTTTTGCCATATAATAACCCATAACATCCGTTAGCGACGTAGATATATTCTGCGCCGTCCTCACCACCTCTGCATCGTCTCTAGTAGCTGCTAGTCTTGGAATGGCAATTGCCGCCAAAACACCTAAAATCACGATCACGAAAATTAATTCGATCATAGTAAAGCCCTTCATGTTTTTATCCTTTGATAAAAAATTTTTGGACCTATATTATAGAGTGTTTACTATAAATTTAACTTAAAAGTTCTTTGCGAATTCTAACATTTCAGATAAATTTTTCATCGCATTCGCGCCGACCGCCAAATAGTGGTTATTTATCAGGCTTTTTCCGTTATAAAGCGGCGCCTTCATCGTCTTTAGATCCACTACCGCCCCGCCGCTTTGATTCAGCAAAAAATCTCCCGCGGCGATGTCCCAAAGCGAGCAGTCGCTAAATCTCGCATACGCGCTCGCGCCTCCCTCGGCTAAGATGCAAAATTTTATCGCAGAGCCTTTGCGCACGAGCTGCATTTTAAATTTTTGCGCGAATTGCGGATATTTCTCGGATTTACTGTGACGTCCGTGCATGAAGATTTGCGGCACTCTAGCGGGGCGAGCGAGCAGTACGCCGTTTTTATAAACTCCGCCACCGTTTGAGCTATATATATCGTCGCTTATTGGTATGCTGATCGTCGCTAAAATTGGGCGCCCATGCTCGATCAGCGCGATGCAGACGCAAAATTCGCCGTTGCGCGCGATAAACTCCTTCGTGCCGTCCAGCGGATCTATCAGCCAAAATCTCTCCTCGCTCATACGCCGCTTGCTATCCAGCACGCATTCTTCCGAGCAGATTGCGATGCCGCTAGGCTCTAGAGTGCGCATTATCACATCGTTTGCCGCAAGATCGGCATTCGTAAGCGGCGATCTGTCCGCTTTGACAAAGATATCGAATTTGTCGTAGTTTTGCATTATCGCGACATTTGCCTTTTTTGCGGCGTCCTCGGCAAGCGCCAAAAGCTCATCCAAGCCCACTGTCACTCCTTAAATTTAACGGTGATTCTATCAAATTTAAAATTCCAAATCTATAAATTTACGCAAGCAAAAACAGCCGAAATTTTAAAATTCTTGGAATTTTAATATTCTTTTTTATATAATTGCTAAAATTTTTTAAAGGATCAACATGACCCCAGTCGTATTAGATAGCGTTAAACACGCGGATTTGCAGTATCA